>JALVXD010000186.1 GCA_027038295.1 Campylobacteraceae bacterium | reverse complement strand
CTTTGAGTTTCTTTCTTTTTCTTATTTCTTTTTTTCCCTTTACTGTTTTTTATTTTTACTTACTTACTTATTTATAGCACTATTCTTTGTTTTTTTAGTTTTTATTCTTTCTTTTATTTGGTTTTTTTGCTTTATTGTTTTTATTTTAGATAAAATATGAACTAATTTAATGTAATGGAATATATGATGGATGCGTACGAATATGGTGAGTTAATAAAACAACTTACAATAAAAATAGAAAATATAAAAAATATTCTTAATCCAGATGAGATTAAAACTCGACTCTTAGTTATAGAAGAGATGCAAAAAGAATCTAATTTTTGGAATGATGCTAATAATGCATCTATCATTTCTCAAGAAAAAACTAAAAAAGAGCGTTCTCTTATTAAGTATGAAGAAGCAAGGTCTTCTCTTGAAGATGCATTAGCATTTTTTAATATGGCAAAATCTGAGGGAGATGAAGAGACTTTGGAGATATTATATATGGATGCAGAGAGTTTAAAAGATAATATAAATGCTTTAGAAGTTAGCATGATGCTAAGTGGAGAACATGATGTTAATAATGCAATAATATCTATTCATCCTGGTGCAGGAGGAACTGAGTCTCAAGATTGGGCAAGTATGCTCTATAGAATGTATCTACGTTGGGCTGAGCGTAAAGGGTTTAAGGTTGAAGGTCTTGATTATCAGGCTGGTGATGAAGCAGGTATTAAGGATGTGAGTTTTATTATTAAAGGGCAAAATGCTTACGGTTATTTAAAAGTTGAAAATGGGGTTCATCGTTTGGTACGAATTTCTCCTTTTGATTCTAATGCTAAACGACATACATCTTTTTCTTCGGTAATGGTTTCACCTGAAATTGATGACGAAATTGATATAGAGATTGAAGATAAAGATATTCGTATTGATACTTATAGAGCTTCTGGTGCGGGTGGACAACATGTTAATAAAACGGAGAGTGCTATTCGGATTACTCATTTAGAGACAAACATTGTTGTACAGTGTCAAAATGGGCGTAGTCAACATAAAAATAAAGCAACGGCGATGAAGATGTTAAAGTCACGTCTTTATGAATATGAAATGGAAAAAAAACAAGCTACTTTGGATGGTGTAGAGAAGAGTGATATTGGTTGGGGACATCAAATACGTTCCTATGTTATGGCTCCTTATCAACAAGTAAAAGATGTACGTTCTAATATACCTTATTCAAATGTTGATGAGATATTGGATGGGGATATTGATAAGATAATAGAGGGCGTATTGATAAGTCAAAATACTAAAATAAATAATTAGTATTAAAATAAATAATTAATATTAAAATAATAATATGCTATACTGACTTTATATTTATATAGATAGGAGTAAGATGCGTTATTTAATAAGTTTTATATTTTTTACTTTTTATCTATTTGGATTTGACTATCATTTAAAGCCGTATACCATAAGTGATGGAATAAACTGTTTTTTTGGGCTACCTTCTAATATTTCAGAAGAGAATGGTGGAAATATGATTAATAGTTGTTATATTGAAACAAAAGATGGTTATATTGTTATTGATAGTGGACCTACCTATAGTTATGCTCAATCTACATATGCAATAATGAAAAATAAGAAAAATTTACCTGTAAAATATGTTATTAATACATCTTCTGATGAAGTACATATCTTAGGTAATGATTTTTTTAAAGAACAAGGTGCACTACTAATTGGTTCCAAAAATTATGAAAAATATTTGATTAAAAATAAAAAACTTCTAATTTCTGATAAAATTTCAAAAGATGCTTTATTGAATACAAAACTAATACCTTTAGATAAGTATTTAGAAAACGATTGGACTATATTTTTAGATGATTTAAAAGTAGATATTAAAAAAATAAAGAATGATAATGAACATCTTATAGTATATATTCCTCGTAAAAAAATAGTTTTTGCAGGTGATATGATTTTTAATAATAGAATAGTTGCATTTAAAAATAATCGTTCAATACTGGTTTGGCAAGAGGGATTAAAATTATTACAATCACTCTCTTGGGAGGATATCGTTAGTGCTCATGGATACATGACCCGACGAAGTGCTTTAAAGAATACACAAAGTTACTTAGCACTTTTAAAGAGTGAAGTTCAAAGTAGTCTTTTGAATGGCGAAAGTAGGGAAGATGCTATTAAAAATATAAAGCTTCCTGCATTTAGTGAAGATAAACTTTATAGCTATTGGCATCATCGTAATGTTGCTTCTGTTTATGATGAACTTAAAAAGAAAAAAGAACTGAAAATAAATACTCTCTCTAAAATTATTACTTCTGTAGAGAAGAAATCAAAAAAGACAGTAAAAGTTAAAAAAAAGACAGTTAAGCTTAAGCCAAAAAAGAATGTTAAGAAAAAAGTAGAGAATGTTAAATATGTTTCTTTCCCTACAGCTATAAAAAATGCAAAATCTAAAAATAAAATAATCTTTTTAAAGGTACGTTCAACAACATGTAAATATTGTGATAAGTTAGATTCTGTAATTGCTACTAATGATTCTGTAAAAAATATTTTAAATAAGTATTTTGAAGTTGTTAAGATAAATGGTGATTATGATGATGTACCTTATGGCATAAGGATAGAATCTACTCCTACATTAATATTTTTAAAACCAGGTTCAGAAGAGCCTTTAATGAATTTAAGAGGAATAGAAGCCCTAGGTGAGTTGTTAGATGTATTAAAAGAGGCAGTAGAAGATGGACATAATGGAGGGTATTTAAGACCATAATTAGGATATCATTAAAGAATAGTTATTTTATCTCCTATATATATATAGCCTGATGTAACTACCTTTGCGAATATTCCTCTATCATCTTTTAGAATTTTTGGTAATTTATTATTTACTTTGGTTAAACTTTTACAGAGTGTACAATTTTGAGTTATTTCTAAGATAACTTCTCCTATTTGTATCTGCGTTTCAACAGGTAGATGGTAAGGATTATAGTCTATGAGTATATTTTCACCTAATGCACCATCTTCCATAGATATATTATGATTTAAGGCTATATTGTAACTCTCATTGGAGCTAATGAGTACAGAACGATTGGTATCTTTATTATAAAACTTATCAGTTAGAACACCAGCACTATCAAGAGATAAGTTTTTTTTGAGAACTCTACTAGAATTATTTGCTTGTGAAATAAACAGTTTTATGACTTTACCGACTACTTGATTATGCTGGTTTTTTGTATCCGAAATATTGCTTTTCATTTTAAAAGAGTCTTTTTGTGAGTTAGAGTGATTTTTAGAAAAATTCTAAATTAAAATAATTCATTGTTATGAACTCTATTAATTCAGTAGCTTGAACCAACTCCCTATAGGGAGAAGGATAGACTTATTTAAGTCCCTTAACTTTTTTAGCTTCAGTAACTTCTTTACCTGAAAGGTCTTTCCAGTACATTGTAAGTTCATCACCCTTTTTAACACCCTCAGAAGGTGCTTCAAATTTAATAATTGGGTTTTTTGATAAGAATTGACTTGTTGATGCTTCAAATACAATTCTGTCTCCAATTTTACCTGTTACATAAGTGATAAAGTTTGCATCAACACCTTTTTTCTTTGCGATATTATATGTAATCATATCGTGTTTCATTTGAACTTTACACTTAAGAGTGTCACCTTTAACTTTTGCTTTAATTTTCATGTTTGCCATGTTTATTCCTTTCTGTTCTATCTTTGTAATTATTATAAAATCAATTTATGTTGAAAAGGGATTAACCTTCACAACCACCAAGAGCAACGTCCAGCTTTTTACTTACTTTGTAAAATTTACCATCGGTACCTTCTCCAACTAAAGTAATTTCACCAGATTTTGCCATTTTGATTTTAGTCATGTAATTAACTGTTTTAACATCAGCTGGAATAGTAAATGCAGCTACTGCAGCTTCTGGGTTAGCATCTTGGAAAAGGGCTAAAGATTTAAGTTGAACATCACTTTTCATACCAACAGGGATAGCTCCACCATTTGATGCAATTTTTGGAACATTAATAGTAAGTCCTGATTCCTCTGGTTTAATATCACCGTAAAGTGCTTTAATCGCTTCATCTACTTTTTTTGCTTTCCATGTATCTGGTTTATCTTTTCTAAAATCAAAAGCACTTAAACTTGCTGGTACTAGTGCTACTGCAACTAGACCTAAACCTAAAAATTTTCTTCTTTCCATATTGGAATCCTTTCATTTGTGGTTAAATTGAAAACACGATTTTAAATAAAAATTGTGTTAAATTTGTTGTTTATTATAACTTTCAATATGATTTGAACTATAAATTTAAATCATACTTCGCTGTCAATCCACAAGAAGTATAGGTACTTATTGTGGATAGGTTGTGTAATTAAAAACTACTTAGCTTCTTCTATCATATAGTCAATAATTTCCTTGATTTTATCATCAGCTAAAGATGTTCCACCCTTTGGAGGCATACCATTTTTACCATGTATAGCATTAGAGTAGACAGTGTCTTTTCCTTGCTTAAGTACTTTTGTCCAAGCTGCTTTGTTTCCTAGTACTGGTGCACCCATAGAGTCTGTACCATGACAGATAGCACAATGCTTCTCATAACCTGCTTTACCTGGATGTTCAGTTTTTGCACCTTTTGGTGCAGCAGGAAGAGATTTTTCATTACTTAAAGGTGGGGTAAAATCAGATATCGCCAGTTTGATTTTTTGAACTTTTGCTTCACCATCAAAACAGTTTTTCATACATCTTGTACCATTACCATAGTTACTTACATCATCATAGAATGCACGTACATTGTCTGGACCTTTTGGACCATCAATTTTTGGAATAAAACCATCTTTATTTGGCATCTTTATTTTTAAGAACTTTTCTCTATTAAGAACATATTCATCTTCTACTAATTCACCATCAATTTCCATTTCATTAATGTTAAGAATATATGCAGAGATTGCATAAACTTCATTATCTGTTAATGACATTGGTGCTGGGTGAGGCATACCCGTTTTAATATACCACCAAAGTGTACTAGCATTCGGCCAGTATGAACCAAAGGTACGTTTTGGACCTTCGTCATTGCCATTAACACGTTGATTTGTTAAAGTTTTTTGCATTTCATAAGCATTTCCAGCTGTAAGTTTAGGGTATGAACCAGAACCTGCACCAAAGTCACCATGACAAGATACACATTTTTCTTCGTAAAGCTCTTCTCCATCTTCTACAGAACCTGAACCTTCAGGAAGACCTGTACCATCTGGCATTACATCAATGTCCCAAGCTTTAATCTCATTTGCAGTGGCTGGTTTACCAAATTTAACAGCTGCTTTATGTGCTTTTTCATTTGTAGCATATGCTCCTGTTTTTCCATTAACGATAGGGTAAGTTACACCACCATCAATAACTTTTTTACCATTGGCATAGGTTCTTTTTACAGAATCTGAAACTTCAGCTTTCGCTGGACCTACAGAATTTGAACTCTTTGCTACTTTTTTAGCATCGTCACTTGATGCATTACATGTAGTACCTAAAAGTACTACTGAAGCAACAATTGAAGATGATACAATTTTTTTAAGATAAGATTTGTACATTAGTTACGTCTCCTTTTGCTGATACTGCCCATGTATGTATACCATTTCTATGGTAAACACCTTCAACACCAACGGTATCTCTCTCTTGTTTTACTGATGGCTGAATATGTCCTGCATCATCTCTTGCACGAGTTGATAGAAGTAAATCTTTACCTTCATATTTATAAATGTAAGAGAATCTTGTCCATGATTTTTCAAGAACAAGACCTTTTAGAGAAGCTTCTTCCCAATTTTTACCACCATCAAATGAGATATCAACACCTCTAATGGTTCCCATACCTGACCAAGCAAGACCTTCTATCTCTACTAAGTCACCTTTTTTCAAGTCTTTCCATGGTTTTTCTGGACATGGAGAAGTAACAACAGAGTTTACTTCATTTGCATAGAAGTGTTGAATTGCTTTTCCACCAGTTTTTGTAAGAGCTGTATATTTTGCAGTCTCTTCTTTTGCATAGAATGGCTCTTTTGCAAACTCAAGTCTACATAACCATTTAACACATAAGTTACCTTCCCAACCTGGAACAAGTAATCTAATAGGGTACCCTTGCTCTGGACGTAATGCTTCACCATTTTGTCCCCAAACAATCATTGCATCATCAAGAACTTTGTCAACTGGTACGGTTCTACCCATGTGAGAGTTGTCAATACCTTCTGCAAGCATCCATAATGCTTCTTTTTTAAGACCCAGTTCTTTAATGATGTCTTTAATGTATACACCTGTCCACTCTGCATTTGACATAAAGCCTTTTGCAAACTGAATAGAGTTAAACTGAGGTCCTCTCCACTCTGGTCCACCATTTGCTGGACACTCAATAAAGTGAACCCTAGAAACATTAGGATATTTCTTAAGCTCATCCATTGTAAGTACAATAGGTTTTTCTAAAAGACCATGAATCATAAGTCTATGTTGGTTAGGGTCAATAGTAGGTGTACCACCATGACATCTATTAAAGAAAAGACCATTTGGTGTTATGATTCCACATGAGTCTTGAATAGGTGTTACAGCAATTGACGCTTGCATGTTTCCCGATGACAAGATATCTGTAGTTCTTCTAGTTACATTATGCTCATATGGAGATGGCATACCATATCTGTTTTTAGTTACAGGATCACCCAGTTCTAAACTCCAAGGTTTCTCCTCTAAGATGTTTTTATCATCTTCAGGGTTTGCTTTTGTATGCTCACTAGCATCAGCAAGAACAGTTGTAGCTACAACAGCACCTGCTGAATAGGCAGCAGCTTTTCTGAAAAAATCTCTTCTACTGGTTAGCTCTGCAGCTTGTTCAGCCATAGTGTCTAACTCTATTTGCGAAGTATTATTCATTTATCCTCCTTTTAGATTTGGTATTGCATAATTATCTGCAATACTCGGAACATGACGATTATATGTAATAAGATTTTAAATGTCAAGTGATTCAATTTATATTTCAAATGAATAAGAATCATATATAAATCTAATTTTTATTGTTTATATTAAATGCTTATTATTATAATAACTATTTTTGATGTAAAGTGGTGTAAATCTATTCACTAGAGGATAAAATAGTTTAAATTGCTCTCTTTAAAGCAGTTTATTATAAAAGAATTTGATAGATTAATTTCATTTTTATGAATATAAGTGATTTGTCTCCTTGTGTATAAATGAAACATTAAAGGAGGTTAAGTGTGTTTGAAAGTGTTTTCAAATGTTTTAATATCTCACTTATTTACTTAAATATTTATAATGGGTATGGATATGATTACCAATATGTTCTTTTTATACTTCTTTTGGTACGAAGAATCATAATTCTTTAAAATTAATCATTTATTAATTTTATTTTTATTATCATATTTTATAAGTTAAATTTATTAGATAGATTTAGCATATAGAATAAAAAATGTGAACACTCACATACAACAAAAAGGATAAGAATGAAATTTGGAAAACTTTCTAAGGTATTAGCAGGATTATTGTTAACAGTAGGTATTGCACAGGCAGATTTAACAGCAGAACTTCATGGGGTAAAAGGAAATGCAGATGCACAATCAAAAGAATTTTTAAAAAAAATTGATGCAGTTGGGTTTCAATGGGCAGGGAATGATAATATTCAAATTCCTTATTTTAAAAAATTTCATGATAAAAACCTTGATCTTTTGAGTTTCTTTACGGTAACAAACTTAGATGTTATGAGAGAGCTTCTTCTTAAAAATCCAGATTTTGGTGCTTATGCTCCATATAATATGCTTTTTTATAAACTCTTAGATTCGAAAGAGAAAACCACATGGTTTGGACACCTTGATGCAGATTTAATGTTAAATATTATTGGTGAAAAAGATGAAGCAAATAGAAAAACTTTTAAAGATATGGTTGCAAGTTTAGATGAAGTAGCGATGAAAGAGTTGAAACCAACAGAGTCTAAAAAACTTGAGTATACAGATAAGCTCCCAGAGCAACCTTTAACTAAAATGGTTATGAAATTACCTGATAGTTTGAAAGATACTGATGCCATTACTGAATGGACAGAAAATTGGGTTGAGATTCATGATGGTGCTTTTGTGAAAAATGAGTTTATTATTGCTGGTTTCCTAGATTTTAAATTAGAGTATGATGATGCAGAAAAAGAGTTTTCTAAATATGATGCTTATTGGGTTTCTTCACTGTGTCATTTTAAATTCTCTAACTCAATTTTTAACCATGGTGAACCACAAGCTGGTCTTTTTGCCCCATGTTCAATCTATTTTTATGTTCCAAAAGGTTCAAAAGAACTTCACGTAGGTTATGCCAATGTTAAAAACTGGTTAGCAACGACTGGAATAAAAGATGAGGCTATGAGAAAGAGTATTGAAGAGATTGATAAAAAGGTTGTTGAAACATTTAAAAGTTTAGGTTTTGAACTTGAAAATGCATCTGATGCTAAAAAAGAAGCTCCTGTTAAAAAGGAAGCACCTGCTAAAAAAGCTGCTTAATTTATATTAGAGTAGAAGTTCTTTCTTCTACTCTTTATTTTCAGATACTTCTATCTCTTCTCCATCATCCTCTATATTAGGATCTTCTTTTTCTTTATTTTTAAGATCTTCGTACCATTTCTGTTCTTGCATTTTAGCCATTCTTTGTCTTTCTGTTATTCGTAGTTTCTCTTTTAATGCTTTCATTGCAGGTTTTCTGTTAGGAGCTGCTTTAGGACATTTAAAAACTACATTGTCATCTCCATTTTCAAAGATAATCTGAATGGCATCATCTTTATATAGAACGTTTCTCATTTGAGAATAGTAACGCTCCACACACTCTCCAGATGCCTTAACTGGTGCACATTTTTTAGGAACTCCCCCTAGCTTTGGTGCTAAAAGGTTAAATGGAGTTGCTAATTGACAAATGCTGAAGTATTCACGTGATAGAATCAGAGCTTCTAGTTTTCTCTCTGAAATAATTGGCTGTTTCTTTGGGTTTGATTGAAAAAGAGGATAAGCTATTTTTTTAGTACCAACAGGAAAATAGAATACAACTTCATCTGTACTTATATTCTCACTCTCTTTAGCAAAAATCTGTATCGGATCTCCTTCAAAACTAATCTCTTTTTCTATACCAGCTTTAATAGCATTTTCAAACTCAGTAAGTTTTGCTTTTGCTTTCGCTTCAAAAGCATAATAACTTTTACGAGAAAAGTAAAAGAATGCTATTGTAATAAACGAAAAAAGTATACTAATAAAGACTCCGATGGTTACATGGAATTTTACATACATAACATAACTATATGTAATTATGGTAAATAGACCAAGCGTTATCCATGCAAACCTCATACTATTTGACCAAAAGAAATCGGTCCAATTGCGTATGAAAATTTCTCTCTTTACTTTTCTACAGGCAGCTTTATTTGACAGTACTGTAGTTTGTTTGGTCAGTTTCATTTGTATCAGTATTAAAACAAAGCTAAGTAAGACTATTAGTACGATTCCTGCAAGAGCAAGTGCAATGTATCCTATAATTTCATGCATAATTAGTATCTTCTCCCAATTTTTAATTATTATTATATCAAATTTTGATATTTATCGTTAGTAATGGTTGCTATTTATAAAAAAATTCTGTTACAATTCAAAAAATTATTGAATGGGTGATAGAGATATATGAAAAATTTAATTATCGTTGAGTCCCCAGCAAAAGCCAGAACCATCTCTGCTTTTCTTGGAAAAAATTATAAAGTTATTGCTTCAAAAGGTCATATTAGAGATTTGCCTAAGAGTTCATTTGGAATTACAGTAGATGAAGATGGTGTTTTTGTGCCTAAGTACTCTATTTCTAGAGATGTAAATCCTATTGTTAAAGAGTTAAAGAAGTTGGCAAAAGAGGCAGAGACTATCTATATCGCGACCGATGAAGACCGTGAGGGTGAGGCGATTGGTTATCATATTGCAATGGCAATTAAGAAAGAGCCAGAATCTTTACCTAGAATTGTTTTTCATGAGATTACTAAAACTGCTATTCAACATGCCCTTGACAACCCTAGAAAACTTGATATGGATTCTATTAATGCACAACAAGCAAGACGACTGCTTGATAGAATCGTTGGGTACAAACTCTCACCACTTTTAGCCAGTAAAATTCAAAAAGGTTTGAGTGCAGGGCGTGTTCAGAGTTCAACACTTAAAATTGTTGTTGACAGAGAACGTGAAATAAAAGCCTTTAAACCTGAAGAGTATTGGACCATTGATGGCCTCTTTGAAAAAAATATCGATTCTAGTATCTACTCTTTTGAGGGTAATAAGCTCGATAAAATGAGTATCAAAAATGAAGCAATGGCTACAGAGATTGTTCAGTCGGCTGTGAAAGAGAACTTTATTGTTGAGTCTTTGGAAAAAAGAGAGCGTAAAAGTAAAACTCCACCACCATTTATGACCTCTACTCTACAACAAGCAGCTTCTACACAGTTAGGTTTCTCTCCTAAGAAGACCATGATGGTTGCTCAAAAACTCTATGAAGGTGTTAAAACAGACAAAGGAAATATGGGGGTAATTACCTATATGCGAACCGATAGTTTGAACTTAGCGAAAGAGGCAGTACAGAGTGCTAGAGAGTATATTCAGAGCAATTTTGGTGATGACTACTTGCCTGCCAAAATTAAAAACTACAACACCAAGTCAAAAGGGGCTCAAGAGGCTCATGAAGCGATTCGTCCTACAAGAGTAGATTTCCCACCAGTGGTTGCAAAAGACTATTTGGGGGCAGATGAGTTTAAACTTTATCGTCTTATCTATAACCGTTTTCTCGCATGTCAAATGACAGAGGCGAGACTTGAGTCGCAAACACTTCTTTTTAAAGGTGAAAAGTCTATTTTTAAAGCGAGTGGTAGAAAACTTCTTTTTGATGGTTTTTATAGAGTGACAGGGTACAATGAAAAAGATAAACTTTTACCAGAACTTAAAAAAGGTCAAAAGGTTATTTTGGATGATATTAAACCAGAGCAACACTTTACCGAACCACCAGCACGTTATAATGAGGCAAGTCTTATTAAAAAGCTTGAGTCTCTAGGAATAGGGCGACCAAGTACCTACGCTCCTACAGTTACTATTTTACAAACTAGAAAATATATTGAGATTGAGAAAAAGAGAATTCACCCTACGGAAGTAGCTTTTACGGTTATAGAGATGCTTGAAGAACATTTTGCTGAGATTGTTGACTCTGCATTTACGTCGAATATGGAAGCGAAACTTGATGAGGTTGATGATGGTAAGTTAGATTGGCAAAAGGTTTTGTCGGATTTCTATGAGCCATTTATGAAAAAAATTCTGGATGGAAAAGAGAACATTAAAAGTAAAAAAATGGCGATTCCTACAGGAGAGATGTGTCCAAAATGTGGGCATGAACTTCTTAGAAGAAAAGGGCGTTTTGGTGAATTTATAGCATGTGGAAACTTTCCGAAGTGTAAATATACTACCGACTTAGAGGGAAATGCACCACCTGAACCTGAAAAGACAGACAGACCATGTGAAAAATGTGGTGAAATGATGGTGATAAAAGATAGCCGTCGTGGTAAGTTTTATGCCTGTTCTGCTTACCCAAAATGTAAAAATGCACAGCCTTTAGTCCCACCACGAGAGTTGGCTATTCCTTGTCCTAAGTGTGGTTCTAAACTGCATGAAAAAGAGGGGAAGCGTGGTAAGTTTTATGGTTGTTCTAACTATCCTAAATGTCGTTTTATTTCAAATGGTGAACCACAAGAGCGTAAGTGTCCAGAATGTGAAAGCATGATAGTACATAAAGTGCTAAAAACTGGAGAAGTTTATGAATGTATAGAGAAAAAATGTAAGTTTAAAGAGCCTGTACCTGCTGATAAATTAAAAGGTTTACCAACCGAAGCAGAGAAAGAGACAGATAATAAAAAAGAGACAACTAAAGAAGAGGCGAAGTAGTATGAAGCTGGGTGTACTATCGGATAGTCATGCCCAAACTGCTTTGCATAAAGAGGCAATAGAACATCTTCTTGGTCTTGGTGTGGACTATCTTCTTCATGCAGGGGATATTATGCTTGAAGAGCATCTTCAAATGTTAGAAGATGCTCCTGTTCCTTATGTTTGTGTCTTTGGTAATAATGATGCCAATTTAATCTCTCTTCAACAAAAATATAATATTTATCAAGAGCCTTACTACTTTAAAATAAAAGAGCATAAAATTAAGATGATGCATCTGCCTTACTATTTATCTTCAGATACTGATATTGTTATCTCTGGACATACCCATATGTTTGCTTGTTCAAAAACAGGAGATACGCTCTATTTAAACCCTGGTGAAGTGTGTGCTAGAGAGAAGCCTTTGACAGAGTGTGCTGTCATAGAGATAGTTGATAATAATTATAAAGTAAAGCATTACTTTAGGGAATTTTCAAAAAATAGTTGGCAAGAACGAGAAATAGACATTTAAATACTATTTTTATTTGTTAAATTTTGTTTATTTTAGTATAATAATTGCTTGAAAATTATTAGGAAAAAGTATGCATTATAGAAAAGATATACAAATATTAAGAGGCATATCTGTTATGCTTGTGGTTCTATTTCACTTGGGCTTTACGCTCTTTCAAAGTGGGTTTTTAGGTGTGGATGTATTTTTTGTTATTAGTGGATTCCTTATGGCAATACTTTATACTCATGACAATAAAAAAGCATTTTTTGCACGTAGAGCAAAACGTCTACTTCCTGCCTATTTTGTGGTAACCTTTTTAACTGTCTGTTTAGCCATTTTTATAGTAACCCCAAATGAGTATGCTCAGGTCTTTTCGCAAAGTATCTATGCCAGTAGTTTTAGCTCAAATATAGGGTTTTGGTTACAAAATTCCTATTTTAGTAAATCTGAGTTTAACCCTCTTTTGCATTTGTGGTCATTGGGTGTTGAGATTCAATTTTATCTGATTATACCTATACTCTTTTTCTTCTTTCAATTAAATCGCTATTTTTTTATGCTTATTTTACTAAGCTCACTGCTACTCTGTTTTACTCTTTTAGGTATCTCTCCAAAAACTTCATTTTTTATGATGCCTTTGAGAATTTGGGAGTTTTTGATTGGTTATGGAATTGCTCACTACTTTACGAACTCAGGTAATATTCGTCAAGAGAGATACAGATATTTAGGTACTATTGGCTTTATTATTATCTTCTCTATACCTCTTCTTCATGTCGATGGGGAAGCGATGAATTATATGGATGGACACCCTGGACTACATGCACTTGTTATTGCTTTGGCTACAGGGCTGGTACTTGCTTTTGGACTTTTGAAAAGTTTAGAGTTCTCAAAAGTAGGTACAATCCTTGAAAAGCTTGGACAATACTCCTACTCTATCTATTTGGTACACTTTCCTATTATTGTTCTCTATCTTTATATACCTTTTTCTGGTACAAAACTAAAACCAGAGAGTATGGTTGATAGGGGCATACTTTTTATATTGATTGTTTTGGCATCAGTAGCGATGTATCATCTCGTAGAACTGGGTTCTAAAAAGATAAAACATCTTTTAGCTTTTTTATGGGTTGCTCCGTTACTCATTGTCTCTATGGCATTTGGAGGTCTAAGCATTCAAAAAAGTTTATACTCTAAAAAAGAGTTAATGATTGCTAATGCATTTAAAGATAGAGATGTTTATCGTTGTGGTAAACTGAAACGTATTTTGGAACCAAACAGTCACTATTGCAAACTAACCGATTTATCTGATGACTTGGTAAAACAGAAAATTATGCTTATTGGTAACAGTCATGCTGATAGTATTAAGCAGACATTTGCAAAAGAGGCAGAGAAGTTAAACAGTGAAGTTTTTTTTATTGTCCCTAATGAACCAATGTTTAAAGGGCAAATTGGACCTAAAGAGATTATTGAGGATGCCGTAGACTATAAGATAGATACGATTGTCTTGCATTACTCGTTTTCTAAACTTCCTAGAGTATTAAAAAATATCGAAACTTTAACTATTTTAGCAGATAAACACCATATTAATGTAGACTTTATTATGCCTGTTCCCTATTGGGATAAAATAAATATTCCTAAAACCTTGTGGGAGCATAAACATGATGGAGTGGCATTGCCTGTGCAAACAAAAAAGGAGTATAGGTTGAAAAATAGAGAAAATTTTGCTTTTTTATCAAAAATAAAATCTAAAAATTTTAAAATTTATGAGACTGCTCCTCTGTTTTGTAAAAATGAGTGTGCTTATGTCAATGAAGGGGGTGTGCCACTCTATTTTGACAATGGGCATTTAACCTTAACAGGAAGTCGTTACTTAAGTGGGCTATTTCATGAAATTATAGAGAGTCATAATGTAGAATAATCTACAGAAAGAGTGAATAGTGTCTCTATTTCTAAAAGGCAAACCACTATTCAGCAAACTCTATTATAATACTTTTATGAAAAAAGAGATATTTTTATGTGCCATCAATAACATTTTGTCTGGTACTTGCCTAGAAGATTGTAAGTTTTGTACACAAAGTGTACGTTATCATGCTGATATAGAACGTTATAATTATAAGTCTATTGAGACCATTGTTAAAGAAGCGAAGAGAGCAAAGTCTCATGGTGCTTTGGGTTACTGTTTGGTGACAGCAGGTAAAGGTTTAGATGATAAAAAAGTTGACTTTGTAGCCAGAGCTGCAGAGGCGATTAAAGCAGAGGTTGATAATATTAATCTCATTGCTTGTAATGGTACAGCAAACAAAGAGCAGTTAAAGTACTTAAAAGAGCATGGAATAGATAGTTATAACCATAATCTTGAAACTTCTGAGAACTATTATAAAACTATTTGTACTACACATTCATGGTCTGAGCGTTATGAAACCTGTCAAAATGCAAAAGAGGTAGGTTTACAGCTCTGTACTGGTGGCATTTTTGGTATGGGTGAGTCTGCTGAAGATAGGGACTCACTCTTAAACGCTATTGCTTCTCTGAACCCTGAGTCAACGCCATTAAACTTTTATCACCCAAATGAAGCTTTACCTATAAAAAGTAGAAATATCTCACGCGATGAAGCTTTAGAAATAGTTAAAAAATCAAGAACTCTTTTAGGTGAAAACAAACTACTAATGGTTGCAGCTGGACGAGAGCTTCTTTTTGATGGTTATGAAGAGCTTATGTTTGAAGCAGGAGCCAACTCTATGGTTATTGGTAATTACTTAACTACCGTTGGTGATGCTCCTATGAAAGATAGACAAATGTTAGAGCAGTTAGGATATGGAGTGGCAACATCTTGTCATGAGTAATTCTGTAGTTGTTTCTATCTTAACACTATCATTGGTTTTAGTACTCTCTCCCCATTTATCACGACTCTTTCGTCTACCTACTGCACCCATAGAAATTATAATAGGTTCTCTTTTAGCTTTTTTAGGAGTACTAGAAGCCAAAGAGAGTAACTTTGAACTGGTGGCACAAATTGGATTTTTATATTTGATGTTTTTAGCAGGATTAGAGGTTAACTTAAAAAGTATTATGAAAATGCCTAAAGTTTACATTAGACAGTCTCTATATTTTGTATTCATTCTTTGGGGTTTGGCACTACTTTTTGGTTTGATTTTTCATTTACACATGATATTAATAGTCGTTTTACCTCTTATATCTATAGGAATCTTAGCTACTCTATCTAAGGAGTATGGTAAAGAGGAGAGATGGATAAAGATAGCTTTTTTAGTTGGAACCATAGGAGAGGTTATTAGTATTTTAGCTTTAACTATTTTTGAAGCATCCAGCTTGGTTGGTTTTGGAGAAGAACTTCTCTATAAAATCATTCAACTTTTTGGTTTTATGGTGGTGATTATAGCACTCTATCTTTTCTTTAGACTACTTTTTTGGTGGTATCCTGAGTTTAAAAATATATTAATGCCAAATGATGATGGAAAATATCAGGATATACGATTGGCAATGGGTGTTTTTTTTATTATGATTGCTATTATGAAACAGTTACATTTAGAGTTGGCTTTTGGTGCATTTATTGCTGGGCTTTTTATCTCTACTTTCTTTCATCATAAGCATGAACTTGAAGAGAAAATGTCGAGTTTTGGATTTGGATTTTTAGTGCCTATCTTTTTTGTACATGTTGGAGCCTCATTTGGTTTAGAGAATATTTTTATACCACAAGTTATTATAAGCACAACCATTTTATTGGGATTAATGTTTATTATTAGAATAATAGCTGCATATATGCTGGTTTCTCTTATTGGAAAAAGAGATGCTCTTTTAAGTGGATTGGCTCTCTCTATGCCTTTGACACTTATGATTGCTGTTGCAACGATTGGTGTAGAAAAAGAGATGATAAGTGATTATGACTATTATTCTGTTATTTTAGCGAGTCTTTTAGAGGTTATTATCTCTATGCTGAGTATAAAAATTTTATTAAAAAAATAACTTTTAAATATTAATTTTTTTAATTAATATTTAACAGAATTTAAGAATATAGGAGATATAATAACTTCAATAATAAATTAAAATTTTTTAGTATTAAATCATTAAAATAAATATAAAAAATTAAAAAATAATTCAAAGTAAATAGGTGAGAGCAAGATGACAAATATTATTTTATGTGGTGGTTCAGGAACGAGACTTTGGCCTTTAAGTAGGACTTTATATCCAAAACAATTTATAAAGTTATTCAATGATAAGTCATTGTTTCAGCTCACTTTAGAGAGAAATTCTCTTCTTTGTGATTCAAACTTTATTGTTTCAAATAGTGAACAGTATTTCTTAGCATTAGAGCAAGAAGAAGAGGTTTTAAAGAAACAAAATAGTTCTTCTTATTTACTAGAACCAGTAGGACGAAATACAGCTCCAGCTATTGCTTTAGCTTGTATGGCATTAGATGCAGAAGAAATCGTGTTAATAACACCTTCTGACCATTTAATTAAAGATGAAGAAGCCTATGAAAAAGTAATTTTAAAAGCTAAGGAAGAAGTAAAAAATAACAACTTAGTTACTTTTGGAATTACGCCCTCTTATCCTGAGGTAGGATTTGGATATATAGAGGCAGAAGGTTTAGATGTTAAAAGTTTTAAAGAGAAACCTAATTTAGAGACAGCAAAATCTTATATTGAACAAGGGAATTACTATTGGAATAGTGGAATGTTTATGTTTAAAGCAGGTATTTTCTTAGAAGAGCTAAGTAAATACTCACCAGAAATATATAAAACATCAGAAGTAGCATTTTCTAAAAAGTTAAATATCTCAGATAAGCAGTTTAAAATTAAAACAGATGATATGTTAAATATTCCAGAAGATAGTATTGATTATGCTGTAATGGAGAAGTCTGATAGAGTCAAAGTGATTCCGTCTGATATAATGTGGAGTGATTTAGGTGATTTTAATGCTCTATCTAATGAAATTGAAGAGATGACTCCTTTGGATTCTAAACCAATAGCTATTGATTCTTCAAATAATCTTATTATCTCTAATAAACAAGTAGCAACCATAGATATAGAAGATTTGGTTATTATTGATACGGATGATGCTTTACTAATTTCTAAAAAAGAATCAACACAAAAAGTAAAAAATGTTGTAGCTGAATTAAAAAAGAAGAATTCTGATTTAACCAAAATACATACTTTAGCACATAGACCATGGGGAACTTATGAGGTGTTACTCTCTACAGACCAATATAAGATTAAAAGAATAATTGTTAATCAGGGGAAAAGGCTCTCTTTGCAAAAACATTTTCATCGAAATGAGCATTGGATAGTAGTAAGTGGTACAGCAACAGTAACGGTTGGGGATGAGAAAAAGCTTATACGACCCAATGAGTCAACATATATTAAGATGGGGGAAATACATAGATTAGAAAATGAAGGTAAAATACCAGTGGTGCTTATAGAAGCACAGGTTGGAGAGTACACAGGTGAAGATGATATCGTTAGAATTGAAGATGATTTTCAGAGATAAACTATATAATATAAAAACAAAACAATATGGAAAAAACAATGACAAAACAAAAAGTAGCACTAATTACAGGAATTACAGGACAAGATGGATCTTATTTAGCAGAATTTTTACTTAAAAAAGGTTATATCGTTCATGGAATGAAGAGACGATCTTCTCTTTTTAATACAGATAGAATCGACCACTTATATCAAGACCCACATGTGGAAAACAGAAACCTTATTTTACACTATGGTGAGATGACTGACTCTATGAATATCACAAGAATTATTCAAGAGACACAACCCGATGAGATTTATAACTTGGCTGCAATGAGTCATGTTGCTGTTTCATTTGAGACTCCAGAGTATGTATCAAATGCTGATGGTACAGGAACACTTAGAATTTTAGAGGCTGTTAAATTACTTGGTCTTGCTAAAAAAACTAGAATCTATCAAGCAAGTACCTCTGAACTATTTGGAAAAGTTCAAGAAACACCACAGAGTGAAACGACACCTTTCTACCCAAGAAGTCCTTATGCTGTAGCTAAAATGTATGCTTACTGGATTACCGTTAACTATAGAGAAGCATATGGTATGTTTGCCTGTAATGGTATTTTATTTAACCATGAGTCACCTGTGAGAGGGGAGACTTTTGTAACTAGAAAAATCACAAGAGCAGCTTCTAAAATAGCACTTGGATTACAAGATAAACTCTACCTTGGAAACTTAGATGCAAAAAGAGACTGGGGTCATGCAAAAGATTATGTAAAAATGATGTGGTTAATTCTTCAAGCTGATGAGCCAGAAGATTGGGTTATTGCTACAGGTACAACGACTACAGTAAGAGATTTTGTAAGAATGTCATTTGCTTATGCTGGTGTTGAGCTAGAATTTAAAGGGGAAGGTGTTGATGAAAAAGGTTATGTGGTATCTTGTTCTAATCCTAACTATCAACTAGAGATTGGAAGAGAAGTAGTTGCAGTTGACCCTCAATACTTCAGACCAACAGAGGTCGATTTACTTCTTGGTAACCCAACGAAAGCTGAAACTAAACTTGGTTGGAGACGTGAGTATAAACTTGAATCATTGGTAAATGATATGATGGAAAGTGACTTGAAACTTATGACAAAAGATCAGTATCTTAAAGATGGTGGTTATACCATTATGAATTACTTTGAGTAGGATTGCATGATGGAGAAAGGGAGTAAGATATATATAGCAGGACATAGAGGCTTAGTTGGTTCTGCTATTGTTAAAAATTTAGAAGCAAAAGGTTATACCAATCTTGTTTATAGAACACATAGAGAATTAAACCTTTTAGATGCAAATGCTGTAGAGGAGTTTTTTCAAGTAGAAAAACCTGAATATGTTATTTTAGCTGCTGCAAAAGTAGGTGGTATTGTCGCAAATAATGTCTATAGAGCAGATTTTATTTATGAAAACCTTCAAATTCAGAACAATGTAATTCATCAGGCGTATAAGTCTGGTGTTGAAAAATTACTTTTTCTTGGTTCAACGTGTATCTATCCTAAAAATGCACCACAACCTATGCCTGAAGATTCTCTTTTAACTTCTCCATTAGAATATACCAATGAACCTTATGCCATAGCTAAAATAGCAGGTATTAAGATGTGTGAGTCTTATAATATCCAGTATGGAACCAACTTTATTTCCGTAATGCCTACCAACCTTTATGGTCCAAATGATAACTTTGATTTGGAAAAATCTCATGTTTTACCTGCACTTATTCGTAAAATTCATTTGGCAAAATTGCTTAATGAGGGTAAAGATGAGGAGGTTATGGCTGATTTAGCTCTAAATACTATAGAAGAAGCCAAAGAGTATTTAGCTGCTTTTGGGGTAGATGCTAAAAAAGTTGAAATTTGGGGAACAGGTAATCCAAGAAGAGAGTTTTTATACAGTGAAGATATGGCAGATGCTTGTGTCTACTTGCTTGAAAACAGAGATTTTAAAGATACTTATAGTTCAGATGATAAAGAGATACGAAATACGCATATCAATATTGGTACAGGTATTGATATTTCTATTAAAGAGTTGGCTTATATTATTCAAGATATTATTGGGTTTAAAGGTGAGTTCTATTTTAATACAGAGAAGCCAGATGGTACGATGATTAAGTTAACAGACCCATCTAAGCTTCATGCTTTGGGTTGGAAGCATAAGGTTGAGCTTGAAGATGGTATAAAGAAGATGTACTCGTGGTACATAGGGCAAAGGTAAGAGAGAACAGATGGCATCATTGGAGGATAAAAAAGCGTTAATATCAAATTTCTTTTCACTCTCCGTGTTACAAGCGTTAAATATGTTTCTACCTCTATTTACCTTACCTTATTTAGTACGGATACTTGGTGCTGAAAATTTTGGATTGGTAAGTTTTTCTCTCTCAATTATAATGTATTTTAATATTTTGGTAAGTTTCGGATTTGAACTCTCTGCAACAAGAGAGATATCTATAAATAGAGACAATTTAGAAAAAGTATCAAAAATATTTTCAACAGTTATGTTAATTAAAATTTTATTATTTATCTTTTCTTATATAGTTCTTACTTTATTACTAATCTTTGTAGATAGACTAGGTGAACATGTAGCACTTTACTATGTAACATTTGGTTTTGTATTTGGTAATTTACTGTTCCCTACATGGTTCTTTCAGGGGATGGAGAGAATGAAATATATAACCTATATTAATTTTGTTTCTAGGGTTTTATTTACTATCTTAATTTTTGTTCTCGTAAAAGAGCGTGATGATTATATATATGTACCTCTCTTAAATACGCTTGGTACTGTTATTGGAGGGCTATATTCTCTATGGTTGGTATTTAGTTTATATAAAATTAAGATTGTTATGCCAAGTCGTGAAGATTTTATTTTACATTTAAAAGAGAGTTATGCCTTCTTTTTATCTCGTGTAGCCAATGATGGAAGTAGGTATTATGCTATTACTATTATTGGTATGATTTTTGGAAATGTTGTTGTTGGGTATTACTCTATGATTGAAAAACTTTACTATGCTTTTATGAGCTTAGGAGGGATTGTTGCACAAACCATTTATCCTTATATGAGTAGAACAAAAAATATTGTTTTTTTCAAAAAAGCTTTTTTACTTGTTGTTTTAGCATCAATAGCTTTGTTAATTCCTATAATATATTTTTATAAAGAAATTTTATTATTAGTTTTTAATATTAATAATGAGATAATGGGTGATATATTTTTAATAATGTTTTCAGGTACGCTATTTGGTGTTATTAATGCTTTAATAGGTTATCCCTTATTGGCTGCATTTGGCTATATAAAAGAGGCTAATATTAGTTTGATATATGCATCAATAATATATGTTGTCTTTATAACAGTAGCAGCGTATGTAACAAAAGATATTTATATCGTATCATTTTCACTGGTAGTGTATACTTTAGCCAGTGTTGCTTTTAGAGTATATTATATTAAGCAAAAGCAATTGCATAAAATACAATAGTTATATTGAGTTTAAATCAAAGGAGCGAGTTATAATGCGTATTAATACAATCATAGACTATTTCATGGTTACAGCACTTATTTTTATATCTGGGAGTATTCTATTTAATCAAAATAAAATAGCCTTATTTACAGGTTTTATATTAGCAACAGGGTTGTTTTTTTATAGAAGAAGTAAATTTGATGTCAGTTTTGTTTATTTTCTTATAGGACTAATGGTTATATTTATTTTGCAAACATTTAAATTTGATTTTTTTCCAATCATCACTTTTTTAGGAGTTTTTGTTAGGATTTTGCTTGCCTATTTTATTTTAAAAAGTGTTGTAGATTTTCCTGATAAATTTGTCAAAGTAATGTATTATATTGCCTTAATAAGTTTTGTTTTTTACATACCAGTTCTATTGATACCAGACTTTAGTGATGTCTTAATCGAGAAACTCCTTCTATATGTACAAGAAGGAGACTACATGCAATCAAGATATAGTATTATGGGGCTATATACTATTGTTCCTGGATATGAAATGAGGAATCCAGGACCATTTTGGGAGATGGGAGCATTTGGAGGGTTTTTACTTTTGTCATTAATGATTAATTATTTAACTAACCCAGAATTAAATAATAAAACAAATATAGTTTTAATTATAGCTATCATAACAACACAGTCCTCAACAGCTTACATTGCATTACTTTTGTTTTTAACCTTTATATTTAATCGAGAAGTAAAAAATATTTTATTAAAAATAATATTGCTCTTTTCACTAATATCTATAGGATATGTCGCCTATACAAATTTAGATTTTTTAGGTAAAAAAATTGAAAAACAGTTTGAAGATGCTCGTGAATTAATGAACTCACCAAATTTGGAAGGTGCGAGTACAGATAGGTTTGCTAGTATGCTTAAAGATTGGCGTGATTTTCAAGGTCACGAAATAATTGGTCGTGGTCCAAATAAACTTACTAGATTTACGACAATGTATAGTTCTGGACTTACAAATGATATTAGAACGGTTGGAAGTACAGATTTAATTGTACGATTTGGTCTTCCATTTTTTATGCTAATACTTTTTTTTATGTACAAATCATTTTCAACGTACAGTAGATATCACTGGAAAAATGGTGACTATATGGGAATTTCGATAGTATTACTTATATTACTTTTATTAACCTCTGAAACATATTTTTTATATCCACTTTTTTGGATAACGATAATGCTTCACTATACAATAGTAGAGGATAAAAATGGGAATCAAATAGAGAAGAAAAAAACTAAGATAGAAAATAAATTTTATAACTTAAACAATTAAAAAAGAATTATAAGAATATATAGAAGGAATAGTATAGCAATATGTTAAAAGTATTTAGTATGAAAATTGGTATTATGTTGTTAATAAAAGTAGCATTTCTTGCTCTCTTTAGCTCAAGTTATACAGATAGTATTTTTATGACTTTTTTAGAAGCTACTAATAGAGGAGAGTCTTATTTTAACAATGAATTTTTAATATATCCATTTCATTCATTATTGATATATATATACTCCTTTTTAGCTTCTATAATAAACTTTTTTAATATTGATTCTATGATTTTAATCAATATAATTTTTAAATTGCCATTACTTCTTAGTGACTATATAATTCTTTATATTTTAGTTCATTTTTTTGTGGAATATAGAAAAAAAATATATATTTATTACTTCCTTAATCCCATTATTATTTATATAACCTATGTAAATGTTCATTTTACTATTATCTCTACGGCACTATTACTCTCAACTGCTTATATGCTAACCGTAAAAAAGAATCTATTGTATTCAGCTCTATTTATGGGACTAGCAATGGCTTCAGAAATATATATGATAATTGTGTTACCTATTATTTTTTATTTTATTTATACTAAAGAAAATCTGAAAGAATCCGTTAGATACATCTTTATTACTCTGTTTATATTTATAGTACTTAATATACCTTATCTATTGAATGGTGAGTTTGTTACTATGGTTACTCTATTATTAAAAGAATCATTTGCAGGAGCATCTTTTGCTATAGGAGAATTAAAAATATTGGCTTCTTTATCTTCCATATTGTTGGTTTATTATTATTTTTTCAATCAAAAACAAGTGAATGAGCAGTTACTTTATTTGTATTTTGGTCTATTATTTAGCGTTAGTATACTGTTTATTTTCCCTCGTCCTGAACTGTATGTCTATATGGTTCCTTATTTATCAATTTATCTTATAAAACATGAAAATCAAGAGAAATCTCTTTCTTTTTACTCTCTATTTACTGTCTTTTATTTTATCTTTTTTATCTTCTTTTATCAAGAAAAAGATTTAGGCATACAATTTTTAGAAATGCCTATTGGTTTTAAAGTCTACAATACAACTTTTAGAGATATCGCTTATACATTTCTTGAAGTAATGACGCTTATTACCGTAGCTGCATATGGTTATAGTATTGGAATGAACTCCATGTATCGACAAAAGAAAAATTTGGCGATAGGGATTGGTGGAGATAGTGGTGTTGGAAAAAGTTTGCTTCTTACAAATTTAACTTTAATTTTTAGAGATAATTTATTGGAAATAGAGGGTGATGGAGAGCATAAATGGGAAAGAGGAGATAAAAATTGGGACAAATTTACGCATTTAGATCCAAAAGCGAATTATATTCATAAACAGGCAGAGGGGATAAATGAATTAAAGCAAAATAGAGCCATTTATAGAAGTGAATATGACCATGATACTGGTAAGTTTACGACCCCTTCAAAACTGTTACCAAAAGAGATTATTGTTATTTCGGGACTGCATCCATTTTACTTACCTAAACTTCGAAAAACAATAGATATAAAAGTTTATATGGATACTGATGAAAGACTTAGACAGCATTGGAAGATTTTACGTGATACAAAAAATAGAGGCTATAGTAAAGAGAAAATTTTAGAACAAATTAGTACACGACTTGAAGATACAACCAAGTACATTTACCCTCAAAAAAAGTTTGCTGATGTTATTATTCACTATTTCCCATTGCATGACTTTAGCCTAGGTGAAACAGAAAAGGTTGCACATGGTGTAAAAATTACTTTTGATGCGAGTATTAATATTGAACATATTCTAGAAAATTTAAAAGCAAATTATACTTGGGATTACAATGAAGACTTATTAACACAATATATAGAGTTAAGAGAAGCACCAACGAATAATTATACACATTTATCGAAAAATTTTATTTTGAATGTTGACCAAATTATTGATAAAAATGCAAGATGGAAACATGGTTATGATGGTTTTGTTCAATTTATGTTGGTTTTACTTATCAGTGAGAAATTAAAAGAGGATAGATAAAAGATGAAGTATAAAGGCATATTACTCGATATTGACAATACATTATACGATTATGATAATAGCCATAAAATAGCTTTAAATAGAGTTATAACGTTTCTAAAAGAAAAGTTTTTTCTATCAGAAAAAGAGCTAAATGAAGCCTATACAAAAGCAAGAAATTTGGTTCAAATTGAATTGGGACATACGGCTGCATCACATAACAGACTACTCTATTTTCAAAAAATGTTAGAGCTGTTAGAGGCTAATCCTCTAATATATGGTTTAATAGTTTATGACTTATATTGGGACACATTTCTAGCTTCCATGAAACCTTTTAATGGAATTTATGAGTTTTTAGAAAAATATAAAAATAGAATTTGTTTCGTAACAGATTTAACAGCACATATACAACATAGAAAAATAAAAGAGTTAAAATTAGACCAATATAGTTTTCTTATGGTAACAAGTGAAGAGGCAGGTAGAGAAAAACCTCACCCTTATATGTTTATGGCTGCATTAAAAAAAATGAATCTAAATGCAGATGAAGTTTGTATGATAGGGGATAGTTTTAACAAAGACATAGTTGGTGCTTCCAATTTAGGAATAGATGCCATTTGGATTAATTTAAAAAAGGAAAATAAACTATATAATACTAATATTGTAACAGAAGTTCATTCATTTGAAGAGATAAAAATTTAATTTATAAAAAAGGAAAAAAATGCATATAGTTATACCTATGGCTGGAGTGGGAAATAGGTTTGTTCGAGCAGGATACAAAGAACCAAAACCATTAATCAAAATTAATGGTAAAACTATTGTAGGTCATGCTTGTGATATCTTTCCAAGTGAGACAAAGTTTACTTTTATCTGCAATGCTAAACACTTGGCAGAGACAAACATGAGAGAAGAGTTGCTAAAAATTCAACCCCATGCAAATGTTATAGAAATCCCAAACCATACTGAAGGACCAGTATATACAGTTTTACAAATATTGGACTTGATAGAGGATGATGAAGAGATTATTATTAACTATTGTGACTTTGGAATTTATTGGGATTATGAAGATTTTTTAAAACATACACGAGACAGAGATGCTGATGGTGCAGTTGTCTCCTATAAGAAGTTTCATCCTCACATGTTTAGTGGTACCAACTATGCCCTCTCTACCGATACAGAGCAGTGGATGGATGAGATTAAAGAGAAGGAGCCTATTGATGAGGCTATGGAGAAGTATGTCTCTAATGGAACATACTATTTTAAAAAAGGTAGCATTTTAAAGAAGTACTTTAAAGAGCTAATTGATAAAAAAATTACCTATAATGATGAATATTATGTTTCATTGGTTTATAATTTATTAGTAAAAGATAATTTAAAGGTCTCTATTTATAATATTCACCATATGTTGCAGTGGGGAGTTCCTGAAGAGGTAGAAGATTATAACTACTGGTCTGATTATTTTGCTGGTTTAATCAAAGAGCCACAAGAGTCTTTAGCTAAAGGCAATAGTGTAAATATTATTTCACTACTTGATAAGAGTATAGAGTTTGAAAAAGTTGGCTACAAAGAGTACAGTAAATCAAAACCTTTTCTTGAGATTTCAGGGAAACCGATGATTATACAAGTACTTAACTCTATGCCAAGTAGCGAACAAAATGTTTTTTTACTTTCAAAAGAACATCTTAAAAATAAAGATTTAGTAGAGTTGTTAAAAGAAGAGTATCCTAATGCTACCATAAGTAGTGATAAAAAATTAAGTTTTTTAGATGAAAACGCTTCTATTCTTTTTAGTTCTTATGACAAGAGTATTGTTTATAATAAAGATAAGTATTTGTCACTGATTAATAATGATGCTACGGATATTATTGTTTTTACCTCTCATGGTCAGCCATTTGGTACGGTCTATAGTCGTAATTTAGAAATATTTAATAAAATATCAACTAGATTAGAAGATAAAGAGCTTATTGAAATTTTAAAAAATGAGTATGATTATACCGTGGAGACTTTTGAAGTGTCTAATCTTATTTCTTGGGACAGTGTCTATAATTATGAAACGTACTGCTATTGGCAAAGTTTTTTCCATAAAGTAGAGTGGCATCCTTACTCATTAGAAAAAGATAGTTTTGTTAATCACAATAAAATTGAAGAGTTAGATAAAAAGTTTAGAAGTTTTGAGCAAGAGTTTAGATAGAGATTAGGTTAAAAGCTATGGACAGAGTATCCATAGCCCTTTATCTTCTATTTACTTGGTTGTTCAAGTTCTTTTCTGAAAAGAAAAGCCATAAAAGATGTTAAAGTTATAAGCAACATTGCACTCCATACGTTTAATGCAGGAGATGAGTCTTCTGTATAACTATTACAATCACATGAATTATTTACATCGTTTACTGAGTTGTTTTGTTCTGGTACTACCACAGGGGTAGGAATGTTAGCATCTTTATTAACAAATCCAAAGTCAAATGCGTGATTATTGGCACCCGTTGTTAATGGAGCAACAGCTATTTTAGCATCATTACCATCAACTATAGCATCACTGTTGTTGATAGATGTGCCCTTTGTATTACAGGTTAATTTTTTATCATTGAGTACAGATTGACCAGCTATATTGTTAATACATACACTGTAATCTTTACCAGCCTTAACAGGAAATAAATATCTACCATTTGCATCTGTAGTTGCTGTTCCTTCAGTTACACCTGTACAATCTGTAGAGGCATATAAGCTAACTTCTACTCCTGCAATACCTGATTCATTGGCATCTTGAACACAGTTTTTGTTTTCATCAAACCAAACTCTGTTTCCTATTTCTGTTGGAGCTGAAGCTGTTAAAATTTCAATATCTCCTATTCCTCCTGCTTTACCTTGATAACTAATGTCAGTTGGCCCTCCAACCATTCTTTGTCCTGAAGTTTTATGTCCATTTTGAGTATTCATCCAAATTAGACCAGAAGTATTGTAGGTAGTATCATCTAAACTTGTAGGGTCAAAAGAAGAACTTATAAGGGAATGTGAACCTTGTAGATAAGCCAGTCCACCTAATGCTGTCTCTTTGTGTCTTCCAGTATTCCACTCTTCATCTGTAAAGAATTCAGGATAAGCTGGTGCGACTGCATTAGCATCATTTTGGGTACATCCTGCTTCTCCTTCATTAACATAATTTCCAGATATATTACATACCTTATAGATATCACCAGCTGAGTCATATTTATAAGGATTATTATCATTTGTATCTGGACTAAAATTTCTTGTTCCTGATTGTAGTGCAGTACGATCGGTAAAACCTATAATCATATTGTTGTTTTCATCAAAAACAATGTCAGATAGTATTGGTGCTGCTAAACTAGAACGGTATGGAACACCTTTAAATAAGTCAGTTGGGTTTATAATCCATTTTCCCCATCTTTTATTGTTGGCTAAGGTATTTCCTGCATGCTGAGTATCTACTGAATTTTCCCCTTTCATATCTAATGGTATATGATGGAATGGAGTAAATGTATTACCGTTAAATTCTGAAATGTATGCACCTTGTGTAGTGTTTGATGTACAAATAGAACCCACATAAACTTTAGCACTGTTTTGACCGATACCCCATGATTTCACATCATTAGAAGGACAATTTTGAAATGGATTTCCAATATCATGAGTAGTTTTTGCTTTAGTTTTTATATCTATCTCTACAAGCTGATTGGTATTTAAGTTTATAGTATAAAGTTTTGTACCGTCTGCACTTATATCTATATCACCCAGTCCTACACGTCCTACTTCATCAAAAACAGAGTCGTGATTTTGTTGAGTTGCTATTGCTCTATCTATATTTGATGGAATGGTTCCTACATTTTCAACTTTTGTAAAAAGAGTAGCTACCCCATCTTTTATTTGATAAATAGCACCTAATCCTTCGTCTCCCATAGCTGCATGTCGTCTTACTACTGCTGAAGCATAAAATATCTCAGTAGAGCTATCGTAGGCAAGACCCCATATCGAACCAGTTTGTGATAGAGGAGTATCATTCGCTGTTGTTGGATTGGTACCATTATCCCCTGTAGGTATATCATCTTTATTAAGTATTTTAAGTGAAACTACACCAGGGTATGCTGAGTTAGGTTGAAGTGTCATGGCAACATTGTTTGAAGCAGAGTCTGCATATTCTGCTGGGTTGTAAAGTGCCAAATCTACTGTACTTGCACCATCATCAATAAACTGTACGGATGATTGACCAGCACTCTCTTTTAAATAAGAGGGAATGTTTGTAAACTCTACTTTTACTTTACCTGTAGATGCTAAAGACCATAAACCATTTGCGTCGGTTGTAGTTGTAGTAGTACCTGAATCAGAATAAGCTTTGACTGTAATCCCAGCTACTCCCTTTTCATTACTGTCTTTTGTCCCAAATGTGTTTAAATTAGCCACATTTAAAGGTAAATCTTGGTATACTGTACCACTTACATTCGCATTTGCAATAGCAGATGTCAAGAGTAGTGAACAGAGTCCAATACTTTGTTTTTTATTCATTGTGAAAATCCTTTGATTTTAATTAAACATTATATAACTATAATAGTATATCAAAACAACATTATTTAATAATAAAAAATTTAAATTAATTTATTAATTAATGTTTTTCATAAATATTTAGAATATTTTCTGAAGTTAAAGTTGCTTTAGATTCGTAAAATAGTGATATGCTTTGAGTATAAAAAACCCTCTTCTGCTAAAACAAAATTCCTCCTCTGCTAAAAAACTCTTGTATTTATCATAACTTTATCCTATGATAGCTATAAGGAGTTTACAATGAAAAAACTATTCCACCCTGTAACCATTACACTTTTTGTTGTTACTTTTATATTTCTATTGCCTTCTATTTTGCCCTCTAAAGCTGTAAAGATTCTGACAGATGAGGCGTTAAGACAAAGAGCCATCTCTACCAATATGTTGCCTACCCCTAAAACATACAATGAACTTTTAAAAGTGGTAGATAATCCTCAGAACCTTATGACAGCCAAAAAGATTGCTTTGGGTAAAGAACTGTTTAATGAGAAGTTGATGTCAAAAGATAAAGATATCGCTTGTGCTTCTTGTCACCTATTGGACAAAGGGGGAGATGACAATTTACCCACAGCAATTGGTTTTCATGGTAGAGCAAATCCTTTTCACTTAAACTCTCCTACGGTACTTAACGCTGCTTTGGCAAAGGCAGAATTTTGGAATGCTCGTGCTAAAGATGTAGAGGAACAAGCAGGGGGACCCATTCAGGCTTCATTTGAGATGAATATGAAACCTCATGAAGTGGTAGAGAGATTAAATGCTGTTTCTGCCTATGTGAGCAAGTTTCAAGAGGTTTTTGGTGCTACTATAAGTTTTGAAAATGTTCGAAAAGCCATTGGGGCGTATGAGCGAATACTTTTGACTCATGGAGCGTATGATGAATTTTTAGAGGGTGACAACTCTGCTCTGAGTGCCAAAGCCAAACGAGGGATGACACTCTTTATGACCAAAGGGTGCAAGGGTTGTCATACAGGTATGTCGGTGGGTGGACAATCGGTTCAGTACTTTCCTCTTAGACGCTATCTCTCTGACTATATGGGGATGATATTTGAGCCAGATTTACGTATAAAAGAGAGTCCGTTTCCTTTTCCAAATGAGGGTGGATTTCTTGGAAAGGATGAGAGGCTGAAGTTTCGTGTACCGATACTTAGAAACATCTCAAGAACAGCTCCCTATTTTCATAATGGTGCAGTAAAAGAGTTAAAAGAGGTGGTAAGAATCATGAGTAAGTATCAACTAGGTAATGAGTTTACCCCCAAACAGATAGACGAAGTGGTAGCATTCCTAAAGACCCTTGATGGTGAGATTGTAGAGTATGAAATAAAGTAAAATGAAAGCTTTTTAAGAGAGCCTATCTATTATTAATCGCTTGATTTAACTCAATAAATATCTCTGCTCATTAGGTTATTCTTTATAAAAAAAATAAGGACAATCTACATGAGCGAATTTTTAAACAATGAGACCTCTCCATTTGAGGGGCAGTACCCCGATGGACACCCTGTCCGTACTTACTTAGAAGAGAACCTTCTTATTCGTAAGCTTATGGCTCAGTTGGAGAGTACCAACATCAATGAAGAGTTTGAGCTTTTTAAAGCCATTTTTGAAAAACTTGCCAAGGTAGATTTGCACTTTACACGTAAAGAGAACCAACTTTTTCCTTACTTAGAAAAATATGGCTGGACAAGCCCCTCACAAGGTATGTGGACGTTTCATGACCAGATACGTGACCAAGTAAAGTTGGTGCGTAAAGAGTTGGCTGGTAGAAATGTCATGACCACATTAATAGAGACGCAACAGCTTTTTAAATTTTTAGAGCAGATTATAAACGTAGAGGAGCAGAGACTTTTTCCAAGAGCCATGGGAATGCTCACCGAAGATGAGTGGAAAGAGTTTAAAGAGGGTGACAAAGAGATAGGTTGGATGTTGGAGAAAACACCAACACCTTATCCTGCTGATGAGTACATTCACCCAAGCCTTGACACCAAAAAACGAAAACTTCCTTTTGGTATAGAGGACAAAACCCACTACGATGAGGGCTACCTAACCCCTGAACAGGTCAACTCCATTTTTAGAATCTTACCTGTAGACATCACCTATGTAAACGAGCATGACCAAGTGGTCTTCTATAACCGTGGTGACGACAGAGTATTTCCACGAAGTGCAGGGATTATTGGTCGTGAGGTTAAGTTTTGTCATCCACCCAAGAGTGTTGACCAAGTAATTAAGATACTCGAAGCGTTTAAAGCAGGAACCCAAGACCTAGCCGAGTTTTGGATAAACTTTAAAGGGCAATTTATCCACATTCAATACTTTGCCGTACGTGACCCTGACAGAACTTACCGTGGAGTCATAGAGATGAGCCAAGATGTGACCCATGTCCGTGAGTTAGAGGGTGAGCAGAGGTTGTTGGATTGGGAGTAAGTTCTATCACTCTTCTTTCTTTTTACTCTTCTCTTTGGTCTCATTCGTCTCATTATTTTCTTGAGTCTGATTATTCTCTTTAGTTGCATTCGCTTCTTCTTGTGCAACTACTACTTTCTTCTTTATCATCCACTTTTTAAAAGGCTGTAAAGAGGAGATATAATCAGCCACATCTTTAAACTGTTTATCTTCAAGAGGTAGCGTAGGCATGGCATTTGCACTGTATCCAAATGCTTTAAAAAAAGAGTAAGGGTCTTTAGCATAATGCTCTATCTCTTCCTTATGTCGTGAATAAGCAACCATGTTAAAATCTGGTCCAAGGGCTGAACCACCATTAACAGTATGACAGATGGCACAGTTTTCTTTGTAGACTTTTTCTCCTGCTTTTACGTCTGCCATTAATGTTGTAGCTGTTAAAAATGTTAGCGATAGTATTAACTTTTTCATATTATGCTCCATTATAATTTTTATAAGTTGAAGCATAATAGGCTAAATCGGATAAAATTACTCTTAATTGATTTCTGGTTATGAAAAAGTTATCAATTAAATAAAAAAGAACATTTTACAACTTGTTTCAAATCAAGTATTAAAAAAACAAAGAGTGTTATGATTCTCTTAAGCAAAATAATAAAGGTAGATTATGAAAAAAAATATTATTTTTTTAGCTATAGTTACTCTTGGATTAACAAGCTCTTTACTTTATGCAACAAGTGGTAAAAAAGTTTTTGAAACCTATTGTTGGGGTTGTCATCATCAAACAGCTGTTGCTTTTGGTCCACCTTTTGAGGAGATAGCCTCTAAGCGAAGTGCTGAAGAGATTAAAGCAATGATTACTGACCCAGCCTCTGTATCTAAAATTTTTGGCTACAAACGAAATGCAATGCCAAGTTTTCAACTTTCTGATGACAACTTAACGGTTATTACAGAGTATATTTTGTCTTATAAGCCTGAGAGTAATATAACTACAGAAAGTAACAGTACATTAGAGGTCAATAAAACAATTATAGAGGAGACAAATAGCAATGTTGCCTCTCTACTAAAGGAGTTAAAATAATGTTTAGACTCTCAAACCTTTTAAAAACCGTAACCGAGGGGAAACCTGCTCGTTCTCTTGATGGAAGCATCGCTATTTGGAACTTTACCAACCGTTGTAACCTCTCCTGTCTGCACTGCTACTCTAAAGCAGAACTTGATTCGGTCGATACCTTAAGTACAGAAAAAATCATGGATACTTTACCTAAGTTAAAAGCCAATGGGGTAAAATTTCTTATCTTTTCTGGTGGTGAACCTTTAACGCGTCATGACATCTACGACATCGCAGGGCGTTGTAAAGAGTTGGGCATTGTTACCTACCTCTCTACCAATGGACTCTATGTGAAAAAGAGCAACGCAGAGAAGATTTTAGAGACCTTTAACTACATTGGTATTAGCATTGATGGAAGCGAAAAGGTGCATGATAAATTTCGTGGGCTTGAAGGTTCTTTTGAAGCCTCTATGAAGGCTGTTGACTTGCTTAACTCTTATGGTAAAACAAAAGTAGGTATTCGTTTTACGATTACCAAAGATACCTATGATGATTTGGCATTTATATTTGACTTGGCAGAGAAGCACAACATACCTAAAGTTTATATTTCTCATTTGGTCTATTCGGGTAGGGGACTGGACAACTTGGAGATGGACTTAAGCAAAGAGCAGAGAATTACAGCTGTTAATTACATTTTAGACAAAGCTTTTGAGTACCATGAAACCAAGCGTGATATTGAGATAGTGACAGGAAATATGGAGATGGATGCAATTTTGTTTTATGACAGGTTTGTAGAAAAATACCCACAACATGCAGATGAGATGAAAGAGCGACTCGTTACATGGGGTGGAAACTCAGCAGGGCGAAAATTGCTCAATATTGATGCAGAGGGTAATGTAAAACCTGACCCATTTTTTCCAAGTATTATAGGAAATATTTTTCAACAAGACTTTTCAGACATTTGGACAGATAAACCGATAGAATTGTTACAAAAGTTACGGGTTCATCCTAGAGTTTTGGGTGGAAAGTGTGCCACGTGTCAATATTTAGAAATTTGTAATGGTGGTTCACGAAGCAGAGCCTACGCCATACATGGTGACATATGGGCAGAAGACCCATCATGTTATTTGACGGAAGAGCAAATATCGTAGGTCTGACTATGTCAAACGTCAAATTATGCTTGAAATAAATAAAAACTTGTATTTTTAATACGAAACATGTAAAAGGAAAAAAGATATGAAAAAAATAATTTTAGGTCTGCTAACTTGTGCAACGTTAGCAACTACACTATTTGCAGTAAATTCTACTGTAAAAGAGAAAATATTTGTAGTAGAGCGTGAGAGTGAATCGTTAGCGATTATTGAAGATGGACTGACCAAAAGATACATGAAAAACATGCACAACATGAACCATGGAATTATCAAATTTGATGGTGATGATGCGTATCTGATTTCTCGTGATGGTTATGTGGTGCATTTTAACCCTGAAACTGAAAAAGTACTTAATGAGTACAAAACCTCTAAATCTGCTATTGGGTTTGTGATAGGTAAAAACTATATAGCCGTTGCTAATTACGATGATAAATCGGTAGATATTTTAACACGAGACCTAAAACCAATAGATAAAATAAAAACAGGTTCTAAAAATGTAGGGATTAAAATCTATAAAAATATGCTTGTTTTTGCAGAGATGGACAACGACAAAGTAATGGTTTTAAAAGATGAAAACTATGGTAAAAAAACTCCTAAATTTAAAAAGTTTAAAGAGTTTAAAGTAGGTGAAATGCCCTTTGATGCGATGATAAAAGACAATACTTATATCGTTGGATTCTTTTTAACCAAAGCATTTGGTGTTATAGACTTAGATACCATGAAATTTTCAGAGATAAAAGTAACAGCTAAGGGGAATAAACCTGTACTAAAAGTCCCCCATTTTGGTTTTTGGTCGCTTAGTGATGATAAAACTTTTATACCTGCTGTAGGTGACAATGCTGTCATGGTTTATGATAAAAATTTTAAATTTATTCAAAATATAGAGGTACA
>JALVXD010000185.1 GCA_027038295.1 Campylobacteraceae bacterium | reverse complement strand
TGACATGGTCACACCTACGGATTAAAAGAAAAAATAGATAATATTTTAGCCATATTGGGCAGATTTCGTTGGAATCACTTTTAAAATCGGCTTTGGCTTTGGAGTGTTTGGGACTTTCTGTAAATGATAGAGATTCTTTAAAAACATTACAATTTGCCATATTTCTTCACTATATTAAAAAAGTAGTTTATAATTGTTTTTTTATATTCGGAGACAATTATGAACGAGCTTATTTTACAGAATGAGATAAAAAGTAAAATCTATAGTGTAAGAGGAAAAGAGGTAATGTTAGATTCAGATTTAGCAGAGCTTTATGAAGTTGAAACACGAACTTTAAACCAAGCAGTAAAAAGAAATATTGAGAGATTTCCTGATGATTTTATGTTTCAACTCTCTAAAGAAGAGTATGAAAACTTGAAGTCACAATTTGTGATATCAAGTTCTAAAAAGCATGGAGGTGTAAGAAAAATGCCCTATGTATTTACAGAGCAAGGTCTCTATATGTTAGCCACAGTACTAAGAAGCAAAGTTGCTACCGAAGTGAACATCTCAATTATTCGTACCTTTACCAAAATACGAGAGTTTCCAATGCATTACAATGCTTTAGCTAGGCAGATAATGGAGCTGGAAAAGAAACATAATAAAAAGTTTAGAGAGGTCTTTGCCAGACTTGATAACATAGTGGAAGAGACACAAAAGACAGATAAAAAAATTATGGGTTTTATTTGTGACTAGTGACCTTATGTCAATACATCAAAACTCTATTATATGATAAGGAATAAGTTTAAAATGGTACACTTCAAAAAATAAAATCGTGGGGTGCTGTTTTTATTGAGATGTATCCCTGTGGACTAACGCACCATTAATTATATTTGCATAAAAAGAGAGAAAAATGTCTTTAACAAAAATGTCATCAGAAAAAAGAGCAACAGTTGTAGCTACAGTTATAGCAACCATATTAACACTTATAAAGTTTTTTATAGGGGTGGCTTCAGGGTCGGTGGCTGTTTTGGCTTCGGCTATTGACTCACTGCTTGATACACTCATCTCTATTTTTAACTTCTTTGCCATTCGTAAGTCTGAAGAGAAAGCCAGTGATGAGTTTCAGTATGGAAAAGGGAAAGTTCAAGCCATTGCTGCTGTGATAGAGGGAACGGTTATTACTATCTCTGGACTTTACATTATATACGAGGCGATTCAAAAAGCGATACATGGCTCTAAAACAGAGCTTCTTACCCCTGCTATTATTGTTATGGTTATCTCTATAGTGGTTACATTTTTCTTGGTTCAGTACCTTTTAAAGGTTGCTAAAGAGACAGATAATTTGGTTATAAAATCGGATGCTCTGCATTACCAAACAGACCTTTGGAGTAATGGGGTGATTTTATTCTCTTTGGGAGTTGTCTACTTTACAGGTTTAGAGTGGGTCGATGCACTCTTTGGGTTTGGAATAGGGGTTTACATTATCTACTCTGCTTATGAGATTATTGAAGAGGGGATTTCCATACTTCTTGATAGAGCTTTAGAAAAAGAGACAGTAGAAAAGATACGAGAAATTATAGGAGAACACCCAGAGGTCAATGGCTTTCACTGGTTAAAAACCAGAACGGATGGAACTAGCAATTATGTAGAGTTTCATTTGGTTTTACAACCAAACTTGTATCTTATAGAAGCACATAGAATCTCTGACCAAATAGAAGACAAGATAATGTTACTTGACGATAAAAAACGTTGGATTATCACCCCTCATTATGACCCTTATGATGATGAAGATATAAACAATGCTATCGCCGAGGGTAAAGTTTTGGGGCAAGTAACCAAATGATTTATCTTCTCTCTCCCCTTGAAAAAGAGGGAACCCACTCTCTTCCCATGATACAGTTTTCATTGGTAGCAGATAAGATAGATTTTTCTTTATGTGATACTCTTATGTTTACCTCTAAACAGGCTGTTGTTTCTGTTGATGCCATTGATAAAAAATGGAAAGAGTACCCTTGTGTTGCCATAGGTGGAGCAACTAAGAAAAAGATAGAAGAGCTTGGTGGAGAGGTAATCTACCACCCAAAAGAGTTTTATGGTGAAGTTTTAGCTAAAGATATTTTAAATAATTTCTCTGATAAAAAACTGCTCTATCTTCGACC
>JALVXD010000184.1 GCA_027038295.1 Campylobacteraceae bacterium | reverse complement strand
CAGGTTCTGTAACCACTTTGGGGCGTGGAGGTTCAGACCTTTCAGCCGTAGCCATAGCAGGTGCTTTAAAAGCAGATGCTTGTGAGATTTACTCTGATGTAGATGGTATTTATACCACTGACCCACGTATAGAGCCAAAAGCTAAAAAGATGGACTTTATCTCTTATGATGAGATGTTGGAACTGGCTTCTTTAGGAGCAAAAGTTCTACAAAATCGTTCAGTAGAGTTGGCAAAAAAATTAAAAGTTAAAATGGTAGCAAAGAGTTCTTTTTCAGATGCAGAGGGAACAGTTATAGGAGAGGAAGAGAGTATGGAAGCAGTATTGGTAAGTGGAATAGCGTTAGATAGAAATCAAGCAAGAGTAACGGTAAGAGAGGTTTCAGATAGACCAGGTATTGCAGCTGAAATTTTTACAAAACTGGCAGATGAGCAGATAAATGTAGATATGATTATTCAAAATGCAAGTACCGATGGTACAACCAATTTAGGCTTTACTGTACCTCAGAGTCAACTAAATCAAGCACAAGCTGTTATAGAAGCTTTTGACCATGACATAGGTGGTATGGATTTAGATGATTCTGTATGTAAGGTATCTGTCGTAGGTGTGGGTATGAAGTCTCATGCTGGTGTAGCAGCAGCAGCATTTTCTGCTTTGGCAGCTGAAAATATTAACATAGAGATGATTTCAACCTCAGAGATTAAAGTCTCTATGATTGTGGCAGAAAAATATGCAGAACTTGCAGTAAGAACATTGCACTCAGTTTATAATTTAGATAAGTAACCGATGATATCTTTATTAAACTGGACACTTGATGCCATTCGTGAAGAGGACTCTTCCTTTTCATGGATGGAAGAGTGCCGTTATGATTGGGTACCTATTGTTCAAAGTGCTGTTTCTAAGATTTTAGAAGGTCAAACCATTCTTATTTTAACTGATGAATCAAGAGCTTGGTTTGCACGTTATGTTGCCAATAAAATTAACACTTTAAAAAATGAGCGACCTTTCTTACCTGTGTATACTCTTAAGTCAATGTTTCCAAATTTGGACAAAATGCAAAATACTCAAGAGTTAGATTTACTTGAAGATATGCTTGATATCTCTTATCCTAATGGGTATTTTATTTGGTATATAGGTTCTGCTGATAGCTCTTCCACTAAGTTTGTATTTAGAAATGATGAGAATCTTTTATGGATTATTGATGGAGATGTGCCTAACAGTTTTTACTTAAGAGATGGGAACAGTTCTTTAGATATTAAAATGATTCAACTTTTTAAACTCTTTAATAAAAGTATAGATGCTGCACTTTTTGGCGAAATAACTTTGGATTAATAATGTTTTTATCTTCGGGAATTATTATTACTTATCAACCTAAGAAAGTAATGGAAGAGCTAGAAGCTTTGAGAACCAATGAACTTTTTACTATTATTAGAAGTTTAGATAAAAAAGATAAGCCTAAAGAATTTTTAGTAGAACATGCTCAAGAGGCTATAGCTAAAGCCTATATATCAAGTGAAAATTTAAACTATATTATTTTAATCGCTCCAAGATTTTCAGATATAGCTCAAAACAGACTCCTTAAAGTCATAGAAGAGCCTCCTAAAAATAAAGCTTTTATAATTATAACTGAATCAAAATCAGCTCTCTTAGACACCATACAGTCACGTATGCCTGTAACTGTACTAAACGACATACAGAGTGAAAAACCATTTTCTTTAGATATAGCCAATCTAAATTTAGCAAAGGTTTATGAGTTTGTACAAGATAACTCAAGAATCTCTGCTGTAGAGTGTAAAACTTTGGTTGAAAAAATTTCCCTAAATGCTATGAAATCTCAAAAGTACAATTTAGATGAGGGGACACTAAAACTCTTTTCAGACTCCATAAAAGCCCTTGAGGTAGGTTCTCCAACGACATTTATACTTAATACTTTACTTTTGAAATTGTTGTCTAAGAAGAAGAGATAACTCTTACCCCTCTAACTCATTCGTATAACTTTTAATAACCTTTAACGTAGTCATGTTCTCATCTGTGTCTTTTTCTAAAGATGAACTGATGTTGGTTACTCTTCCCTCTTTATCGTAGCTATATTTTTTTAATGAACCCTCATTGTCATCTTCTGAACAGATACCATCTAAAACTTCTATTTTTTCTGTATCTTGCATACCATCTTCATTATAGGTTGTAGTTGTTTTATAGTGACAGGTAACCTCTTCTCCTGTTTTGTAAATTTGTTCTGAAGATATGATATTTTGCTCTTTATCATAATTTTCGATGGTGATGTCAGAGTTAATCTCTTCGGTTATCATCGTAGAGGTATGTTGGGTCACGGTGTTGTTGTCATCATAACGGTACTCTTCTATAATTTTCATATTTTCATAATTTCTCTCTTCGTAGGTTACATTTCCTGCTTCATTTAAAGTGACTCTATCTCTTTCATCTACATTACTGCTATCATTATATTCATAGTACTCCTCATTGTTATAAGGATTCCCATACCCTATAGGCTCTTCGTATAAGTTATCTTCATTTTGTCCACTTTTTGATGAGGTGATATTTCCCTCTTCATCATAAGTTTTAACGTTGTAAAATTCTGTTTTACCTGTTTGTAGATTAATACTTTTCGTGGTTAATTGGTTATGGTTTTCATCAAAGGTATAGAACCATTGTCTACTATCTTTAGGATACGAATAATAGATAACTTTGTGTTCAATACGATTTTCATCTTCATCATAAGCATTAGTAAATTTCATAAATTTACCATCATCTATTAGGAGATAATGACCTTTATGGTCATATAGCTCTACTTCTTTATACTCTAAATCTCCATAGTTCGCATTAAAGTGTAAGGTCTCTATCTTTTCATAGTCCCATGCAGTTACTCTAACTGTTGCATTGGACTCATGCCCCTCACCATCTTTTGCAGTTAGTGTAATAACATGCTCACCTTTGGAGAAACTTTGTTCAAGTGTTGAACCCATACCTATTAACGCTTCATCTTCATACCAAAAGAAGTTACAAGCTTCTGGATTGCTTGCATTTTCAACTTTTGCACTTAAGGTCATTTCATTGTCTCTAGTAGTGTTGACTTCAGCTGTTGTAACTACCTTAAAAAGTTTTACTTCACTGGCATTATCCTCTTTTTTTGCAGAGTAGATTTCATTTTGTATCATTAAAACATCTTCTTCCATTTTTACCATGGCAGTTGGCTGTTCATAAACTTTTTTCCCTTCTATTTTATAGTGATAGATAGAAAATAGAGTAAGTGCTAAGAGTGCTGGAACGATTAATAACTTTTTCATTTTAAATTCTCCTCTTTGTTTTATGTTTTTATTTTATTGTAAAAATGAAAAAAATTATTAATTGATTTTTCTTAGATAATTGATAATTTTATCTATGGTCAATCATCTGTTAACGAAATTTAACTATAATTCAAGCCAAAGTAGAGAAATTTGGAGAAATTTAGAGAGAATTATTGGTAATTTTGATTATTTAAGAAAAAGGGAAAAGTATGGCAGATGTGAAAATAGATGGATATTGGGTTGATTTTAGTGAAAAGATTGTTTATATTTATGAAAAATTATTTGAAAATGATATGGATAAACTAATTTCTTATTTTACAGATATATCTCAACTCAACAAAAGAAAGAGTCGAAGAAAGACTATACAAAATTGGTTAGAGGGTAAAACAAAGAAACCCAATGGTTTTCATCTGCACAAGTTTAAGATTAAAGAGTATGAACTTAATGGTACGCAACTGTTTACCCATAATGGTTTTGAAAAGTGGAGTTTTGAACAGTTTAAAGAACGAGTCGATACTTATTTAACTCAAAAAGATAGCTTGGATATTCCTAATGAGATGCGATATATCTACTTTTTTAATACCGTGGAAGATAAACTTGCTTATTTTGAAATTACTTACCCCAATAGTGAAAACTCTTTAGTAATTCAGTTAAACTCTCCTATTTATACTTCAGATATGACTTACACAGGAAAGATTCGTACCTATAATAATATGACCTATATTACAGTAAAAAATCAGTTTGACTATATGCACTATATTTTTAAAAATAATGTAAATGTTTATAGAAAAGAGTTAAAAGTTTTTGGTGTGGCACAGTGTGTTGATGCTCCCACACGTGAGCCAAAGTCTTACATGGCACTACTTACTTCTAAAATGTTGACAGCAGAAGAAGAGAAAAAATTTTCACATAAACTGAACTTTTCTAACTTAATGATAGCCGATGATTTTACCCATAACTGTCGTTATGAAAAAGAGTATTTTTTAGAAAACTTTTCAGAAAAAATTTATGGATTAAGTCGAGATATTAATAACTATTCTAGCAAGAATAATTTTTCTAAAGATATGTATTTTGATATTATTTTAGAGGAGTATCGCTCTTACATTACACTTTTGGAAAAAGCTTTCTATCATAGTGACTACTCCATTGACCATAAACGACAATCTATCCTTTTTGCTTTGGAAGATATGTGTAAAGAGAGTAAAGCAGAAGCGACGATTGTCTACCTTTTAAATAGGGAAACTCTAAACATACTTGATAGTAAAAACTCCATTATGGAGATGCAACTTAAGCTTGTTAGAGAGGAGAAATTAACCCTTACTTATCTATTTATAGTTGAAGATGCTTCACTTTTGACTCAGAAAATTATAGAGCAGATTGAATATATAGAGAAGCAAGGTATAAGGGTTACCCTTACAGATTGTATGTACAGTATTTATACTAAAATTTTATTGGTAAAAGGGAAAAATTTTGCTATTTATAAAAGGAAAAATGAGCATGATGACAACAATGTAACAAGAAATGCAACAACCATAGAGAGCTTGTCTTTTGAAATAGAGCATTTGGCAAAAAAATCTATTTTGTTAAAAGAGTTTATAGCACAAAATTATGCTTTAAATGGAACATGGTACAACTATGCTTATAGTAGTAAAATGGATGCAAAAAGTTACCAAACAGTAGAGTTAAATATTCAAAATAGCTCTGTTGTAGCAACATTTCCAAGTGGCAATACTATTCATGGAGAGCTTTATTATAGTAAGGAATATACACTTCTATTGCTTAATCAATCTATTATAAAAATTTATAATATTGATATAAAAGAGAAATTGTTTCGTGTGAGTATTATAGGTAAAGAACATAAAATGCACCATCGAGATGTTCTGCTTTTTGGTCTTCTCTCTCGTAAAAAATTAACTGACGAGCAAGTCTTGATGCTTCTTTCAAGTATCCATCAAAAAGAGGATGAACCCTTTAGACTTAAAATTTCAAATGAATTTGACTCTACTTTGGCTTATTTTGATATGGGTTAGTAGCCCATATTTCTCTAAATTTCTCTCTTTTTCTAAATTAGATTTAAATTTCATTATTAAAAAAATGGAAAACCTTTTGTCTATCTTCTAAGGTTAACACCAATCGATGCGTATTTTATCTATAATCCAGATGGGTATTATAACGATAGATAAGGTGGTTTCACATAGCTATTGCTATATTGTTTTCAAATCTGTAAAAAATAGGTTTTTAAATGTTTATTAAAGTTTTTTTTGATACATTAGTTTTCTTTATGTAAACCATAAAGAAAACTTATCAAAAAAAGGAAATTTTTATGAAAAAATTATTATCAGTTGTTGCCATGAGTGCTTGTTTAACATTAGTAGCTCAAGCAGAAGCTCCAAAAACAGATGCTAAAACAGAGGTTACACAAACAAAAGAGCAAGGTGCTAATGTTATTAACTTGGCAGGAAAACAGAGAATGCTCACTCAAAAAATGAGTAAAGAGGCTCTTTTTATAGCTAAAGGTATTAATGCAGAAGCAAATACAAAAGCTCTTGGAGAAACAGCAGCTCTTTTTGACAAAACACTTAAAGGTTTAGTAGAAGGAGATGAGGAGTTAAAACTTCCAAAAACAACAGATAAAGAGATTTTGGCTCAACTTGAAAACGTATCTGAACTTTGGGCTTCAATGAAAAAAAGCATTGATGTCGTAGCAGGTGGAAAAGCTGATAAAGCAGCACTTGAAGCGATTTCAAAAGAGAACCTACCTCTTCTTAAAAATATGAATCAAGCTGTTCAAATGTATGCAAAAGCAAGTGGTTCAAAACTTAGCCCAGAGATGGCAGACACTATTAATCGTGCTGGTAAACAGAGAATGCTAACTCAAAAAATGACCAAAGAGCTTCTTTTAGTTGCTAATGGTATTGATGCTGATGCTAACAAAGAAAATGCTAAAAAAACAGCAGAACTTTTTGAAAGCACACTTAAAGATTTAACAGATAATTGTAAAGATGAAAAAATCAAGGCTCAATTAGATGCTGTGGCTAAACTATGGGCTGATTACAAAGATATTGTAGTTAAAGCAGATACCTCAGACGATTCATTGAAAAAAGCAGAAGAGATGAATATCCCTCTACTTAAAGAGATGAACAAAGCTGTTAAGATGTATGAAGCATCTGCAAAATAGTCTTTTCTAAATTCTATAGATATTCCACCCCATTTATGGGGTGAAAGTAAAACTTTTTTAACACCAAACTAATGATGTACACTTAAAATTTCAAATAAATTTAACTCTACTTTAGCTTATTTTGATATGGGCTAGTAGCCTATATTTCTCTAAATTTCTCCAAATTTCCCATTAATCTTTAAATTGAATTTAATTTTCATCATAATATTATGATATTAATCAGAAATATTTTTTTTGGTGGAAATGTCTTTTATTTGTAGTAAAAACTTTTAATATATACTTCTTTTATAAACAGATTAAAAAAAGGAAAAAGCATGAAAGATTTTAGAAAAAAAGTACGAGACTATTATCAACCATATTACGAAAATGGAGATGAAGCTCACCTTATTGGTCATGCTGATGATGTATGTGATTTGGCTTTGAAACTCAATAAAATTTGCGATGAAAAGTTGGTTATTTTAGCCTCTTATTTACACGATACGTATAATGCACAAGAACGAAAAATTCATGATAAGTTGGCATATGCCTATGTGTTAAACAGAGATGATAAGTTTTTAATGGAGCTTAGTGAAGAAGAGCTTTTACTCGTAGCTCATGCTGTCTTGGAACATCGAGCCTCTTTTAAAGGTGAGTTTTTCTCGACGTTATCAGAGATAATTTCATCGGCAGATAGGGGTTTGCCTGATTTGGACTTTATAGTTGTACGAAGCATGAAGTTTAACCATGGAAATGCAAAAGATGTTTACGACCATATACATGATAAATATGGAACAAAAGGTTATGCTAAATACCCTAAGGTTTATCAGAGAATTTTTAAAGAGGAGTTGAATTCTTTTAAAAAGTTAGCAGATGAGCTTACAGTTGAGAGGGTTTTAAAAATTTGGAGTAAAAAATAAAGGAGACAATTTGATTACATTTGACTACTTGATACAACAGGTTCGTTACCATAAAAAAAGCATTATTATTGCCAATATTATTGCTGTGTTTTTAACCATTATCTCTGTGCCTATTCCACTGTTTATACCATTTTTGGTAGATGAGGTGTTGCTGGGAAAAGAGGGAAGTTTTATCGCTACTGTGAACCAATTTATAGAGGTTGGTTCACCTGAGTATTACATTTTAATTGTCTTTGTTTTGACCATAGCTATTCGTGCTATAAGTGTGGTGCTTTCTATTGTGCGTAAGGCGTATATTGACCGAGTGGTAGAAGACATTCGTTTAAACATACGTAAAAAGATGCTCGCTCACTTAAGTAATGTCTCTATGAGTGAGTACGATATGTTGGGGTCTGGAGCAGTCTCTTCTAAGATGACCACGGACATTGCTTCGGTGATGAAGTTTCTCTCTGGAAGCATCGGGAACATTACAGTACAGGTTCTAACGTTGATTGGAATCTCTGTTATTTTGCTCTATTTAAACTGGCAGTTGGCGTTGATTATTTTAGTTTTAAATCCTTTGGTGATTAAAATCTTTATAGGAGCCTTTAAAAAGGTTTCTAAAATGATGAAAGAGCGAAACAAAGCCATAAGCAGTTTTACCAACTCGCTGACCGAGAGTTTGGAGCTGTTTAACCAAATACGGGTACAAAACAGAGAGGTGCATTTTACCGATACCGTCAATGCCGATGCCAAAGATATACGAGACAGAAGTTACGAGTTTCAATTAACGGCAAAGAGAACCATGAGTATCTCTAGGGTTTTGTTACGCTATTCAAACGATTTGTTTAAAATGATTGCTGTCTATTTGGTCTTTTTGGGTGATATGAGCATTGGTGAGATGTTGGCAATATTTGTCTATGCAGGTATGGTCATGCCTCCCATTCATATGATAATTAAATTTGTGCAAGATTATCATGATGCCAAAGAGGGAATGGACAGACTCAATGATATTTTACGACTAAGTGTAGAGCCAAAATATGAGATGAAAAGAGACCCTTTTGAAGAGTTGACAACAGCTTCTATAGAGCTAAAAAATGTAACCTTTGCTTACGATGAAAACAAAACGGTGCTAAAAGATTTTAATCTTAAAATAGAAGCAGGTGAAAAGGTTGCCATAACAGGTGAAACAGGTAGTGGTAAGAGTACCTTAGCCAACATACTTATTGGTCTTTACTCCATAAGCTCTGGAGAGATTTTTTACAATGGTGTAGAGGTAAAAGAGATAGGCTACGAGAAAATAAGAGAGCATATAGGTTTTGTATTGCAGTCACCGTTGATGTTTAATGCCATGCTTCGTTATAACCTTTCATTGGGTAAAGAGTACAGTGATGAGGAGATGTTTAACGCATTAAAAATAGCTCAACTTTATGACTTTGTAAACGAACTACCTGAAAAGCTAGATACCATAGTAGGTAAAAATGGAACAAAACTTTCAGGAGGACAAAGACAGCGTTTGTCTATTGCTAGAGTGTTGTTGGACAATCCAAAAGTGATTATTTTTGATGAGTCCACTTCATCGTTAGACAATGAGACGGAAAACAAACTATTGGAGGCGTTAAATCCATACATAGCAGACAAAACAGTTATTACCATTGCTCATAGACAAACGACTATAGACAAGGCAGATAGAGTAGTAAAGTTAAAGACTAAAGCTGAGGAAAAAGAAAAAATGAAAAAGGAGGTAGCATGAAAAAACAAAAACACTACATCATCGGAGATATTCACGCAGAGTACCAAACACTTTTGGCTCTAGTAGAAAAACTCCCTAAAGAAGCACGGCTTATTTTTGTAGGAGATTTAATTAGTAGAGGTTCACAAGGTAAGGAGGTTATTGACTTTGTGAGGAACAACGCTTTTTATTGTATAAAAGGAAATCATGAAGAGTATCTACTAAAGTTTGGCTCTCTTTTTTTAGAGGAGATTCAAAAACAAGTAGAAAACAGTAGTCTTATTTGGGCGTATAAATCTTTGTCTAGTACCTTAGAATCTTATGGATTTTTAGAAAAGGGTTCTAGTAAAATTAC
>JALVXD010000183.1 GCA_027038295.1 Campylobacteraceae bacterium | reverse complement strand
TTCTATAAACTTGGTCAACCAGCTCAATGGTTGGCACTACAATAAGAAGTCTAGGCACCTTATTTTCAGGTTTAACAACTTTTTGAAGTCTATGTAAAAGAGGTAAAACATAAGCAGCCGTTTTACCGGTCCCTGACTTGGAAGCACCAATAATATCAACCCCCTTCATAACAAGAGGTATCACACGCTTCTGTATGGCTGTAGTGTTTTCATAGTCTGATGATATGGCTTTTAATATATCTGGGTGTAGATTTAGTTTTTGAAATGCTTTGATGATGTGTTCCTAGTAAAGTATTAACGAATTATAGCAAAATAAATTTATTTTAACAGAGCGTAAAATTCACGTGGAGCATCAGCCTCAAAAGAGAGCATCTTTTTACTAACAGGGTGAACTATGGTCAACTTCTTAGAGTGTAACCCCATCTTCTCAGCCTTTTTTCCATAACGTTCATCGCCTACTATACTATGCCCTAGCCAAGCCATATGAGCCCGTATTTGGTGTTGTCTTCCAGTTTCAAGTTTCACTTCAACCAAAGAGGTCTTCTCTTTACGCTCTTTAACTTCATAATGCGTTATAGCAGATTTAGCATGAGGATGTTCACCCACGTGCATCTGAAAAATTTTATCATCCATTCTTAATGGCTGGTCTATGGTTCCTACATCTTCTTTTGGTTGTCCCTCAACCACAGCCAAGTAAACTTTTTCTGACCTACCCCAAGTTCCCATAACTGTCTCTCGTATCTCTTTAGAAGTAGCAAAAAGTAAAACCCCTGAAGTATCACGGTCAAGTCTATGCACAGGCCAAAGTTTAATTTGGTTTCGCCCACGCATGAGTTGGTTTCTTAAAATATAAAGTGCATGTTGTTTGGTTTCAGTAGTTGTTCCAACCGAAAGTAGCCCAGCTGGTTTATTAATAGCAATTAAATCTTTGTCTTGGTAAAGAATATCCAAAGTCGTTAAAGTTTTCAAGGAGTTTTTCTGAATGGTTCCAATGGTCACAACATCATCAACACGTATTTGAAAATCATGCTTGGTTGTGTACTCACCATTGACTGCAACCGTAGAACTTTTCAAACGCTGTTTAACGGTCTTTTTTGACCAACCATTAAGGGTCGAGAAAAGAAACTCCAAAAGTTTCCCGTTCTCTTTTACTATATATCTTTCTGCCATAACGACTCCTTGATTTAAAAAGGAGATAATAACAGAATTATTTATTTATAGGCTTTTGTGTGCTATTTTCATTGAAAAACACCGTCAAAACAAATTGAATAAACCAAAATATTGGAAACGGCGTAGGTCGGTTTCCCCGATGCCGACATTCATTGGCATACCAAAATGGTTGATTGTTCAATATCAATTTTCATATCTATATGTGAATGTTTATTTGTTATATTAAATTTTTAATTTATGCGTGTTTATGTCGGCATCGGGGAAACCGACCTACGCCGTTTCGTATATTATTTTATGCCGTTTTAGTTTTTACGATTATTTAAAATAGGGAATTTATTATTTGGATTTTTTGATTATTTGAAGATGGTTTTGACGGTGTTGTGAGGCACAACACCCTACAAATTACTTATACGCCTTCAATCCATCATTTATCTGAACATACGCCTCTATAGGTGTTGTTTCAAAATAGAACAGACCATGCTTTTTAGCAAAATCTTTGGTCATCTTTTGAACTTTAAGTAGGTTAAAACGTGGTGCTTTAGGGAAAAGATGGTGTTCTATTTGGGTGTTTAATCCCCCATAGAACCAATGAACTAAAGCTCCTCCAGAGAGTGAACGGCTTCCTCTCATTTGTAGCTCCATCCATGAGAGTTTTTTACCCTCTTCCTCTTCAAAAGCTTCACAACCTAAGTGGTTTGTAATAAACCCAAATGCTAACCAAGGTGAAACGGTAAAGTTTAAAACTAAAAAGACAATAAGCCCATCGGTAAATCCTAACTGATAAAAAATAGTTCCCCAGATAATAGGCCAATGCAAGAGCATAAGTGCCAACTCACCCCAAAGTTTACGTCTGATTACAAAAGCGTATGACTGAGCAATAAACGCAAAGTTCATAAAAAACATTGAACCCCAAAAGATTATGTGTTTATACTTTTTAATGGTCTCACTGTTTCCTCTATGATTATCATTGGTAAAGGTTC
>JALVXD010000182.1 GCA_027038295.1 Campylobacteraceae bacterium | reverse complement strand
TCATTGCCGATGTGGCTCTTTTTTTACCCTTTGCGTTTATATCAGGGGTGAACCCCATCTATGTGGTACTTTTTACAGTAGTTGGAGTCTTTAATGAAATGGCAGGGGTTGTTGCCCAAACACTCAATGGTGAACGTCGATACGATGGACCAATGGGAAAGAGTGACCGTGTTTTTGTAGTTGGGCTTATCTCTTTACTTTTAGGCTTAGGAGTAGAGGCTGGTTTGTGGGTCGATGTAATGTTTGTGGTAGCTACACTCTTAGCCATACTCTCAACCTATAACCGTGCGATGAGAGGTTCCAAGTAATGGCTGCGTCAATGCTAACTCTTTATCTTCTAATGGCTATTTTGTCCGTTGCTACGGCAATAATTTATTTTGAGTTTTCAACAAAAGAGCTAAAAGATAGGGTCAACTCATGGTGGTATATTTTAGTTTTTTTTAGCGTTGGTATTATGTTAAACACTACACTTGCCATGTTCTTCTTTGGCTTTTTGAGCTTTTTGGCACTTAAGGAATATTTTACCCTTATTCCCTCACGCTTAACTGACCGACGTGTCATGTTTTACGCCTATTTAGCGATTCCTTTTCAGTACTATTTTGCTGGAATCTCATGGTATGGTATGTTTATTATTTGGATTCCTGTCTACCTCTTTTTACTACTCCCTTTTAGGCAAGTACTCATAGGTGAGACCAAAGGTTTTTTAGAGAACACAGCACGAGTGCAATGGGGCTTGATGATGTTTGTTTTTGGTCTAAGCCACTTAGCTTACATGCTGACCTTACCTGAGGTAAATGGAGCCTCTGGAAAAGAGTTGGTACTCTACTTGGTACTGCTTACAGCCTTTAATGACGTACTCCAATACCTTTGGGGAAAGAGCTTTGGAAAGCACAAAATTATTCCAAAAGTTAGCCCAAACAAAACAGTTGAGGGTTTTGTAGGAGCATTTTTTAGCATTATGATTTTGGCATTTTTATTTTCTTACTTAACACCATTTACTTGGTACGAAGCATTGGGTGCAGGGGTAATCATTTCAGCCTTTGGGTTTGTGGGTGATGTGGTTATATCTATGATAAAACGAGATATAGGAGTGAAAGACTCAGGCAATCTTATTCCAGGGCATGGTGGAGTGTTAGACAGGGTCGACAGCTTGGTCTATACGGCTCCTCTGTTTTTTCATTATGTTTATTATTTGTATTATTAAGTTATAAATTATATTATTATAATCTATCTTATAATAAGGAAGATTATAATGTTCCCTCATTTTACAAATCTAGTTTTTAAATTCTCATTTGGGTAACAAAAATATAATAAAATTATTTACTCCAATATCGATGAAAGCATGATAAACATAGCTCTTATTTGGTGCTTAGTAAAGAGGATTATTTGGGTGTGTAATCAACTGTAGGGTGCGATTGCTATCGTAGCACAAAACTAAACTAAGGCAATAAAAAATACGAGTTATGATATAATCGTAAATAAAACCAATGGAGGTATATTATGAATATGCAAACCATACAACTAAATATTAGCAATGATATTTTTGATAAGGTAATGTCATTTTTAGAGATTTTACCTAAAAATAAAATCGTTATAGTTCGAGATAATAACTCTAAAAAACCTCAAAGTAAAAAAGAGTCATTAGGAGATTTTTTTCAATCTTCTCCATTAGTTGGGCTTGATTTGAGTAGAAGCTCAGAGGTCTATCAAGGTAGGATAGAGTTTTGAAATATTTGCTAGATACCAATATCGTCTCTGAATTTGTTTTTAAAAAGCCAAAATAAATTTCCCGTAGGGTGCTGTTTTCAACGCACCATTAATGTAAATCTGCATAAAATAAACTTTCGCCGAAAGGCTTAAAATCTTTGCTATAATATATTTAACAATTTGAGGCATCCTTCATAGGTAGTTTACACTTTTGCATATTGAGTGTTTTAGGGGTATGGATTTTAGTCCATGAATTAGACAACAGCGACTAAAGTCACTGCCCCTAAAATGTCAACTACTTTTAGCTAGTTATGAAGGATGCCCAATTTGGAATCTATTTTCAAGTATAATCTCTCATGATAAATCAAGAACGTAAACAACGTATAGAAGAAATTTTAACACAAAAACAACCGACCTTACAAGTGATGCTGGACAACGTCTCAAACTCTCAAAATATCTCTGCGATTATTCGCTCTTGTGATGGGGTAGGGGTTTTGAACCTTTATTATAGTACTGTTGACAATTTAGATTTACGTATACATAAAACCATTACTCAAGGGACACATCGTTGGCTTAATCGTGAACGTGTTGAGTTTGATAAAAGAGTTAATTTTTTGAAGAAGAAGCAAAAAGAGGGCTTTCAAGTGGTGGTTACCCATCTTGGTGAAGAGTCTGTTTCCTTTTCCAAAGTAGACTATAGTAAACCTATCATTTTGGTGATGGGAAATGAGCATGATGGTATTAGCAACGAGGTATTGGCTGTTGCTGATGTGAACATCGTTATACCCATGCGTGGTATGGCTCAAAGTTTAAATGTCTCTGTGGCTACTGCCTTGATACTTTACGAAGCAGGGCGACAACGTGATGAAGTTCAGATGTATGATGAACCTCAAATTTCAATAGAAAATAGAGAAAAAATTATGGAAGAGTGGATTTATAGAGATGTGATACGGCATCGGAGTAAGGGTCGTATTTTTTATTGATTTATGTCTAATTTAGGCAAGTAAAGGGCAGACACAGAGGTCGCCCCTACGGGTTAAAATTAACGTTTATTGGCATTATAAATAGGCATTAGTTTTGGAATTAGGGCTTTAATTCTACTGATACGATGGGCTGGAGCTGGGTGAGTCGATAGGTATTCAGGTGGAGTTTGTCCATCTTTTGCAAATTTTTCCCAAAAAGTTAAGGCTGCTTGTGGGTTGTAACCAGCCTGAGCCATAAGAACCAAACCAATATGGTCAGCTTCATACTCTTGTACTCGTGAGTGAGGTAGGGCGATTCCTAGTTGTGTACCTATACCAAATGCTTGCATAACGGCTGCTGTATTTTGTGGATTACCACGTCCTTGCATAACAGAACCTAAAACTTGACCTCCCATTTGAGTAAGTTGTGAACTACTCATACGTTCAGCTCCATGTCTTGCTAAGGCATGACCAATCTCATGTCCCATAACAGCTGCTAATTCAGCATCATTTGCTACATATTTAAAGAGTCCTGTATAGACAAATACTTTTCCACCAGGGAGACAAAAAGCATTGGCTTGTGCATCATCTTCAATGACAAAAAATTCCCAAGTAAAGCTCTTAGCTATAGGGTATTGATTTGTTGCAACTGTTGCAATACGTTTTCCTATACGCTGAACCATGGCATTTTTTTGTGGGTCTGAGCTTACTTTCTCTTTTTTTAGAATCTCTTGAGCACTTTGAAATCCTAACTGTAACTCTTGACTAGGATTAATCGTAATAAATTGACTTCGTCCTGTTATAGGTGCTTTAGTACATCCTATGAATAAAAGTGCTAAAATAGCACTCAATATTATTTTTTTAAAAGTTTTTGACATGATCATCCTTCATTTGTAATAGAATCATTATATCAAAGATAATTAAAAATAAAAAGAGGAGAATTAATGTTTAATATTGTCTTAGTAGAACCACAAATACCACCAAATACAGGAACCATAGGTCGCTTATGTGTAAATTTAGATGCAACTTTACACCTTATAAAACCATTGGGTTTTGATATAGATGATAAAGCTGTAACCCGTGCAGGACTTGATTATTGGAAAGAGTTAGAGTTAATAGTTTGGGAGAGTTTTGATGAGTTTTTAGAAGCACATCCTATTGATGAACATTGTCACTTGGCAACGACAAAAACAGATAAACTTTACTTTAACGCAACATTTAAAAAAGGAGATTATATTCTTTTTGGCTCTGAAACTAAAGGTATACGGGAAGATGTTTTATTGAAGAATAAAGAGCAGTGCATCACTGTACCTATGGGAGGTAAAGGACGTAGTTTAAACCTTAGTATTGCCGTTGGTGTAGTTACTTACGAAGCATTGCGTCAAAACTATGATGGCTTTGATAAGATAACCATTCCCAATACATTGGAGGAAGCATAATGTCTGCTGGAGATATACTATATCTTATAGCTGCACTCTTATTTGGCTACATGACATTTGTGATTATAAGAGGTAATTTTCAGCGTAAGTTTGACGAGGAAGGTAATCGTTTAGATTTAAAAGATAAAGATAAAGATAAAAAAGAGTAGCTCTCTTTTTTTATCCAATCATTCGTTTAAAAGCACTAAGTAAAGTAGCAATAATACCTTTTGGCTTGATAAGCTCTTCTATAAATTCATTATAGCTAAGATTGTGCTCTTCTAAAAAGGCTTCAAGGTAGGCTAGTGACTTCTCCATACCATGCTTTTTTTCTATAGCCAACATTGTTTCATATAACTCTTCTGTTGTATCTATGACATCTTGAGGAGCAGCACGTCTAAAGGCAGTTAATGCAACCATCTCACCTTTTAGATTAAATTTAGGTTCTAAGTCTGCTATGACCCAATAATACTTACCACTTTTTGCTAAGTTTTTAACAACACCAGAGATAGGTTGTCCTGCTAGGAGTGTTTGCCATACAACAAAAAAGATAGCTCTTGGCATATCAGGATGTCTTAAAATATTATGAGGGGCACCGATAAGTTCAGCTTCATCGTAGCCTGATACCTCAGAAAAGTTCTTATTTATAAAAATAATATTTCCCTTAAGGTCTGTTTTACTAACAATAAACTTTTTTTTTGAAAAATTAATCTCTTCATCAAGTACTATTGGTCTATAAATCATTATCTATCCTTTGTATAACCTTTATATTAAAGTATAACTAAAAATACTAATAAACAAATAATAATTTATATAAAAGAGAATTTATTTTCTATTTTTTCCAGCAATAATAAATCGTAAAGCATTAAGTTTAATAAATCCTTCAGCATCTGACTGGTCATAAACATCATCTTCTTCAAATGTTGAATGTGCCTCTGAAAAGAGTGATTTTTCTGATTCACGACCAACCACCATAACGTTACCTTTGTAGAGTTTTAGTTTTACCGTTCCCTCTACATGCTCTTGCGTTTTATCAATCGCAGATTGAAGCATTTCACGCTCTGGTGACCACCAGTAACCGTTGTAGATAAGTTTGGCGTAGCGTGGCATAAGCTCATCTTTTAGGTGGGTTGCTTCTCTATCTAAGGTAATAGACTCAATTGCTCTATGGGCTTTTAGCATAATGGTTCCACCTGGAGTTTCGTAACATCCTCGTGCTTTCATTCCAACGTATCGGTTTTCAACAATATCAATACGCCCAATACCATGTTTGTTCCCATAAGCATTAAGTTCAGTTAAAATGGTTGCAGGACTCATCTCTTCACCATTAATAGCAATAGGGTCACCATTTTTGTAATCTATTGTAATGTACTCTGCTTGGTCTGGTGCATTTTCAGGAGAGGTTGTCCAAAGCCACATATCCTCTTCCGGTTCTTTACTTGGGTCTTCTAAAACCAGACCTTCGTAAGAGATGTGAAGCAAGTTCGCATCCATAGAGTAAGGAGAAGATTGACCTTGTTTTTTCTCAATCTTAATATCATGAGCCTCTGCATAAGCTAAAAGTTTTTCACGAGAGTTTAAGTCCCATTCTCTCCAAGGTGCAATAACAGCAATGTCCGAGTTCAGCCCAAGGTAACCAAGCTCAAAACGTACTTGGTCATTCCCTTTTCCTGTCGCTCCGTGACTTACAGCATCTGCCCCTGTTTGTGCTGCTATCTCAATCTGTTTTTTAGAGATAAGAGGTCTAGCAATAGAGGTTCCAAGTAAGTACTCACCCTCATAGATAGTATTTGCTCTAAACATTGGAAAGACGAAATCTTTTACAAACTCTTCACGTAAATCTAATATAAAAATATTTTCAGGTTTAATCCCCATTGCTAAAGCTTTTTCTCTAGCTGGTTCAACCTCTTCACCTTGACCAAGGTCTGCTGTAAACGTTACCACTTCACAGTTGTACTCATCTTGAAGCCACTTTAAAATAATACTGGTATCAAGACCACCAGAATATGCTAAGACTGCTTTTTTAATCTCTTTCTTTGCCATAAGTCTACCTTTAATTAACGGGATAAATTTTGTGGAATTTTATCACATTATATGTTAATAATAAGTCTATTTGGCTTTTTTAATATTTTTTAAATGCTCTTTATAAGAGTCGGTAAAATCATGTACTCCAGATTTATTTCTCATAAAATATAGGTAGTTTGTTTTTTTAGGTTTTAGTGTTGCTTTTATGGCATCAATAGAAACAGCACAGATAGGATAAGGAGGTAGACCAACATTTGCATAGGTGTTAAATTTACTTTTGTCCTCTTTTATACGTTTAGGTGTTACTTTAACATGTGAGTATTTTCCGTAGTTTAATGTTCCATCCATCTGTAGTGCCATTTTTTTCTTTAATCGGTTAAAAATAACAGAAGCGATTATTGGCATTTCCTCTTTGTTGGCAGCCTCTTTTTGTACTATAGATGCAATGGTTAATATTTTGTTCCACTCTTTTTTATCATATTTTTTAAGATATTTTTTGGCTAACTCTTCATACTTCTTATTGCTTTGTTCTATTAAAATTTTTATGAGCTGTGTCTCATTAGAATCTGTAGGAACATGGTACGTTTCAGGGATAATTCCAGATTCATTATAGTCAGAAAATTTCTTATAACTTCTATTTAACTTTTTTATATCAAAGTTATGTTTTTTTGCAATCTCTTCTAAAAAGATAGGAAGTGTTTCTCCTGGAATAAGTGTTATAACCTTTATGGCTTCTTTTGCATCGGTTAATTTTTTTAAAAACTCAATACGGGGCATACGCTCTTCACCTATAACGAGCGTACCACTTTTAGGTTGACCTTCGATGGCATAAGCTAAAAGATAGGTATCAATAGTGTTTAACTCATACCCCTCTTTTTTTAAGTGTTCTATGGTGTTGGTGATACTACCTTTTGGTAAAGTAACAGTTTGAGTAGTTTTTAGAGGAGTATATGCATATATTATAATAGCAATCACCGTGGTAAGTGCTAAGATAAGCATCACTCTTATAAGGTTGTAAAATGTGTTTAAAATTTTCATTGTTGGGATTATACTCCTTAGAGACTAAATAGACTCTTATATTTATTTGATAATATTCTTTTGAATGTTTTGTACAAGTTTTAAATAGGCTTTTTCCATAGACTGCATCATGCTATCTAAGCTACCATCTGTTTTTACCGATGTTTGAAAGCGTTTTGTTTTTATTGTATTACTTGGTAAATCATGTATTTTATAGTTTGCTTTTAAAATAACATTGTTATTGAAAGCAATAAATTTTTTAATACGAACAGAAATTCTTTTTTTACTCTTTCCCTCACTCTCCCAAGGGTATAAGTGTACATTTGGATTGTTCATACTCTGTTGAAGATAGTCTATAAGTACGTTGGTCAAACGTTCTTTCATGGGGGTAAGCCAGTGTGCGTTGTCTATAATCTCAATATCATAAGGGCTGGTCTGTCGTACCAGTTTAAACTCTTCTAAGTACTTTGGAACAATAACATTAACCACATCTATGGGTTCTTTGTAGCTTTGTGTTGCTTCTATTTCAATATTGTCACCTAGAGTATAGTAGTGTTTAGCACCACATCCCGTTGTCAGTAGCAGAAAAGATAAAGCTGTTAATAGTGGTTTCAATAAAGGTCTCATTATTCATCTCCTAATAGTAATGCATTTGTTTTTCTCTCAAGTTTATGACTTATGGTTCCCATTGATTCAGCCATTTGTGTTACTTCTTTTAATGTTATAGAGAGTTCCGAAGCAAATATGGAGTCTGCGTTATAATCTTTACTGAGTGTTTGAATCTCTTCTAATGTAGAGCTGAGTTGATTTAACGTTCCTTCTATATCTTGTGGTAGTGTTTGTAGAGCATCTTGTTCTGTAAGTTTATTTAAATTCTTAACAGTCGTGTCAAAATGATTAATGGTGTTTCGTAAATCTTTTAAAAGGTTATTTACAGGCTTTTTATTTTGGTCTAAAAGTTCTGTAGCAGAAGAGAGTAATTTTTCTAGTTTAAGATTTTCTAGTTTTACAAGTATTTTTTCTACCTCGTCAAGAATATTTGACCCTTCAGCTTTTTCTATGGTAGGGAATATGCTAAAGTTGTTATCTACTAAAAGTTCATTGTTCTCATTTTTATTAAAGACCAAGTCAATAAATTGGGAACCAACCATAGGTATGTTAGAGTTAAGTTGAGCTTTGAGTCCATTGCTAACCAGCTTTTCTATCATTTCAGAACCTTCTGTTTGACTTGATTTACCTGTAAATGCTTTGGTATGAACAATGGCATATACATTAGATTTGATACTTTGATTACGTTCATCAAAACTACTGTCAATATCGGTTACATAACCAACTTGAAAACCATTGAACTCTACTGGTGAACCAATTTCAAGTCTGTTGATACTGTTTTTAAAATTAAACTTATAGATTTTATTCTCAATACCTGTCATCAGATGTTTCTCTTTCATCTCAGATAAGTTTTTATAGAGAGGAAAAACTTTCTCTTGGGCAATGGTATTGTTTTTATCTGAATGAATGGTTTGTACAGGAGTATAGATAGAAATTCCACCATGTACAATCTGTGAAATAGAAGCGATACTAATGTCTAGTTTACCTTGTGAGAAGTCTATGCCTACAGAGCTACTGGCATAGAATTGACTTTTTTGATTGATATAGTTGGTATACTCTTTTTTTACAAAAATAGTAAAATTAATCTGTTTGCCATTGGGTGCAATACCAACACGTTCAACACGTCCAACTTTAATCATACGGTAATAGACGTTTGAGCCTTCGGTAATATTATAGGAGTTAGGAGCAGCAAGAAGGTAGTATTCACCATTGGCTGTTTGGTCAATATAGGGTTTCTCTAAACCTACAAATTTTTTCTTTGTCTCCTCTTCTTTAACGCCATACAGCTCAATGTAAGAGCCTGAAACTAAAGTATCGAGACCTGAAATACCATGTGAACCAACATCTGGATGGACAATCCAAAATTTTGCTTTATCATTTAAATAGGAACTTACCTCTTTGTTCATTTTGGCTTGAACCGTAACACCTTTCCCATCTTTAGAAAGTGAAATTTTACTAACTACACCAATGGTTACATCACGCAGTTTAATTTGACTTTGGTTTGCTATAAGTCCTGCATTGGATTCAAATGATATCTCAATAGTAGAACCCAGTTTCGCATAATATTGAAAAGCCAACCATAAAGCGATAATCATGGCTAAAAATGGTACCAACCAGATGGTGGTTAAAACCTGAACACTTTTTGATTCTCTAACTTTAGGAGCGTTATATTTTTTCATTAAACCTCTTTCTAATTAATCTGGTATCAAATGACAATGCAGAGAGCATGGTAAAAAA
>JALVXD010000181.1 GCA_027038295.1 Campylobacteraceae bacterium | reverse complement strand
TTGATGAAGAAGAGGGCATCGGAACCTACATCATGAATGCTAAAGATATGAACATGGCTTCCCATGTAGATGAACTTTTAAAATCAGGGGTAATTGATTCTCTTAAAATAGAAGGACGAACCAAGTCACCATACTATGCAGGAGTCGTAACCAAAGCTTACCGACATGCCATAGATGATTATTATGCAGGTGATTTTAATGAAGCTCGTTACCAAAAAGAGTTACATACCACACAAAACAGAGGCTTTTCAGATGCTTATTTAATAAGTAAACCATTTGAGAGAAACAATACTCAGTCACATACCTTTACCATTCAAGATGGAACACATCAAGTAGCTGCACTTGTAAGTGAAAGTGGAAAAACTTGGCGATGTAAAGACAAAACCTGTGTAGGTGATAAAATAGAGATAGTCCTCCCTGTAGGTGTAACAGTAGAAGAGATGGAAAATGAAGAGTGTAAAATCACCAAAGAGCATGGGTCATTTTTTATTACCTTTAAAAAGATAGTCTCTACCACAGGTAAAGAGTTTGAGTGTATTCATAGTGGAGACTTAAATGATATTGTTTTACCTATAGAACTTCCTGCTTATACCATTTTAAGACGAGGAATCGAAGAGGCAAAAGCTAAAAAAGGCTTGGTGCTTAATGGTTAATTATGGAAACTTTTAATAAAATTATTGAGTTTATTATGAAAGCTATTGAAGCCATTGCTAAATTTTTCTCATGGATTTTTGGTTAAACGGCATTGAATTGAAAAATAGCTATTATTCGCTCAATAATTTAAAGTTTTGGAGTTAAGTAAATGAAATTTGTCTCAATAGTAATGGGAAGTAAAAGTGACTATAGTATTATGAGTGAATGTGCAGATACACTAAAAAAGTTTGGTGTACCTTATGAGTTAATCATCTCATCTGCTCACAGAAGTCCAGAGCGAACAAAAATATACATTAAAGAGGCCGAAGCAAAAGGGGCACAAGTTTTCATAGCAGCAGCAGGAATGGCAGCCCACTTAGCAGGTGCATTGGCAGCAACTACTACTAAACCAATCTTAGGTGTTCCAATGGAATCTGGACCACTTAATGGAGAAGACGCACTGTTAAGTACAGTAATGATGCCAGCAGGTATGCCGGTAGGAACAGTAGCTATAGGTAAAACAGGAGCTGTAAATGCAGCCTACTTAGCTATTCAAATTATGGCACTTCAAGACGATGAATTAAAAGTAAAGCTTCAAGAGGACAGAATCAGCAAAGCTAAAAAAGTTGAGCTTGATTCTTCTACTGTCGAAGTGATTTTGTAGGTGTGACCATGTCACACGTCAAATAATATTTGGTATAATAGAGAAACTTAAAAGGTAAAGAATGGAACTCCAGCTTAAAAATATCGGAATGATTAAAGAGGCTAATGTTAAAATAGATGGTCTGACGGTTATTGCTGGGGAGAATGATACTGGGAAGAGTACGGTTGCAAAAGAGTTATATTCTGAAATTACTCCATTAAAAGGTTTAGGAAGTTTAAATAGATATTTAAATTTTAGAGAAGATGAAATTATACCTAATAAGGTAATATTTATTGATACTCCAAATAGCTTAGATACTTTTTCTTTTATAAAAAATGCTACATTACTTATTCATCAAGAGAGACTAAATATACATTTAGCTAAATATAGAGTAGATTTGATACTAAAACTTTCACAAGATATTTTTGAAGAATCTACAAAGAGTGCTTTATATCAAAAAATAGAAGAGTTAATTGGTGGTAGAGTTTTTTATGATAAAAGTAGAGATGATATTTATTATGAAAAGTATTCTTTAGAAAATAGACAGTTTAAAATGGAAAAGACTTCAAATGGAATTAAAATGTTTGGATTTTTGCAAATTTTACTCTTAAATCAAACTATTGAAGAAAATACTCTTTTAATACTAGATGAGCCAGAAGTTCACTTGCATCCAAAATGGCAGTTAAAATATGCAGAGCTTATTGGTCAGTTAGTTCAAAATGGTGTTAAAATTTTAGTTAATTCTCATAGCCCCTATATGATAGAAGCTCTAAAAAGATATAGTGAATTATTCAATGTAGACAATAAAACAAATTTTTATTTGGCAGAAGATGGCTATATTAAACAAGAAAATGATAGTAACTCTGAAACTTTAGTAAATATTTATGAAAAACTTTCAGAGCCTTATGATATATTTGAAGAGATGGATGCTAAAAGAATGGAGAATTTATTCAATGGCTGATATCAATCAATTTAAGCAAAAGTATGCTTCCTTTGTGAGTACCTTTAAATTGACAAGTTATGATAGTAATAATGATATTTATCTCTGTAAAGATGAAACACAAGAGGTAATTAATTTTGATAAAATTATTGAAACTAAATACCCTGATTCAAATATTAGACCTAAAGTTTTTGATGCTCTATATTTTGATGAAAATACTAATAGAATTTATCTGATAGAGTTTAAAAATGAAAAAAAACCTGATAAAAAAGAGATTGAAGGAAAACTTATAGATGGTAGAAATGAATTTTCTATATTGTTGAATGAGTTGCATATATCATCCAAAAATTATACATATATCTTCTGTTTGGTATATAATCAATTTAAACCTAAAGAGGAAAGATTCAAGAGAGGTCTATATAAAAGTATTAGATTTGAATTTTTAAATAGATATAAAAATATTGGTCTAATTGATGAAGTGTTTACCGAGGACATTTCTTTTTTTAGTCAACAATTTAAGAAAAATTTTCAAAAGGAATTAATGTGTTAACCTTTAGTGAAATACTACTAAAACTACAACAATACTGGGCAGAGCAAGGGTGTAATATTGTACAACCTTATGACATACCAGCAGGAGCAGGAACCTTTCACCCTGCAACACTTTTACGAAGCTTAGACTCTAAGCCATGGTCAACAGCCTATGTTGCACCAAGCCGAAGACCAACCGATGGACGGTATGGAGAGAATCCAAACAGATTGGGCGCTTATTATCAGTTTCAAGCATTGATTAAACCAAGTCCTGACAATATCCAAGAGCTTTATCTAAAATCATTAGAGTATCTAGGACTTAACCTACAAGAGCATGATATCCGTTTTGTAGAAGACAACTGGGAGTCTCCAACCTTAGGTGCGTGGGGTCTTGGTTGGGAAGTTTGGCTTGATGGTATGGAAGTGACTCAGTTTACCTATTTTCAACAAGTAGGTGGAATTGCTTGTGACCCTGTGGCTGTTGAGATTACTTATGGTACAGAGAGACTTGCTATGTATCTACAAGGGGTTGAGTCTGTCTTTGATATTGTTTGGAATAGACAAGGTGACAATGTGACTACTTATGCAGATGTTCATAAAGAGAGTGAGTATGAGTTTAGTAAATACCACTTTGAAGTTGCCAATGTTGAGAAATTGCTAAAAGATTTTGATGATGCTTCGGCTGAGTGTAAACTCTGTTTAGATGCTGGTTTACCTCTTCCTGCTTATGACCAATGTATGGTGGCGAGTCATGCATTTAATGTATTAGATGCTCGTAAAGCGATTTCACAAGCTCAACGGCAGAATTATATTTTGAAGGTTCGTGAGCTTTCTATAGGGTGTGCTAAATTGTATAAAGAGCAAGAGGAAGATAGAAATAAGCGTGTGAATGCGTAGGGTGTTTTCCCCTGAAAACACCGTCAAAACGAAATCCAATATACAATAAAATTACAAATATAAATAACACGGTGTTTTCAGGGAAAACACCCTACGGAACCAAAAATGAAAACAAAAGAAATATACGAAAAATTAAACACTATTAGCCCTTTTGATCTCCAAGAAAAATGGGACAATTCAGGTCTGCTTGTAGGCGATATGGAACGAGAGTTTGAACATATCGCTCTTGGGTTAGATTTAGACAAAGAGAGTTTAGAACAGGTAAAAGAGAACACGCTTTTTATAGTACATCATCCACTTATTTTCTCAGGGTTAAAGCAGTTGGACTTTTCTGTTTATCCTGCTAACTTATTAGAAATTATGGTAAAAAAAAATCTTTCACTTATTGCAATGCACACCAATTTTGATAAAACACATCTTAACAGCTATGTCTTTGAAAAAGTATTAGGTTTCAAAAAAGAGTTTCAAGAGGATTTTATTTGTAAAACAACAGGTGAATGGTCAAAAGATAAATTATTAAAACTTTTAAAAGAAAAGTTAGGCTTAGACGTTTTAAAAGTTGTTTCGCCCAAACATCAAATAAACTCTATAGCATTAACTACAGGGGCAGGTGCTTCGCTTATGGATGAGGTCAATGCTGATTGTTTTTTAACAGGTGATATTAAGTACCACGATGCCATGAAAGCGATGAGTCAAAACTTGATGATGGTTGATATTGGTCATTATGAAAGTGAACAGTTTTTTGTAGATGTACTAAAAAGTGAGTTGGAAAATTTAGGAGTTTTGGGTATAATCACGCAATCACAAAACCCGTTTGAAATAATATAGATTATTTTTTGCAAATTGGTACTGCATAAAGACGCTTTAAACCCCAAAGGATAGAGATTGAACAAACATTTAGAAGAGTTAATTGAACTTTCAAAATTAGATAAGTCTATTGATGACTTTACGCCACTTATTGAAACAGCAGAGAAAAAATTGGCAAGAAGAGCTGAAAAAAGAGATACTGTTTTAGCAAAAATAGCTGAACTTAATGAGACGATTGAAAAAGCAAAAACTTCAGTGAACTCTTATGAAGAGCAGATTAAAGCTTTAAATGAACAGTTAATCCTTGGTAAGGCTAAAGAGAAAGAAGTTAAAACAGAAAAAGAGATGAAAGCTCTTTCTATGGAAGCTGAATTGGCAAAAGAGAAGTTAACTCATGCTAATGAAGAGATTGAAAGACATCAAATAATTGCTGAATCTAAAGAAGAAGCGATTACTGTAGCTAAAAAAGAGCTTGAAGAAGTTTCTGCTGATTATGAAAAAGTTTCTGCAGAAGTTTCTGAGAAGTTATCCTCTATAGATGCTGACAAGTCTAAACTCTTTTCTGAGCGAGAAAGAAAAACCATGGAAATTGATATGAAAATTCTTGCATTTTATGAGAAAATTCGTATTTGGGCTAGAAATACAGCTGTTGTACCTATTAAAAAACAGGCATGTTATGGTTGTTATATGAAACTTAATGATAGTACGTACTCTACCGTAATTAAATCAGAAGATATTACAACTTGTCCTCACTGTGGTAGAATAGTTTATCTTGAAGTTCAAACTGAGCAGAGCGAAGCATAGTAGGTCATTTTTTGAAAAACGTTTTTATAGATAAAATGTTTTTTATACTCTATGGTGTTGTTACTACGGTAGTATACATCATAGCTCTTCCTCTCTTATTTTTATTTTCCAAGCGAAAAATTAAATATAAAATCTCTATTCCAGCACGATTTTTTTTAAAAAATAATAGACCTTTAACTCCTAATGGTATTTGGTTTCATGTTTGCTCTTTTGGTGAAGCAAGAGCTATTTATCCTCTTTTAGAGGCTTTACCAAATGAGTGTTTGCGTTTAACAACAACGACACAGACAGGACATGAAGCGATATATAAAAAGCAACCAAAAGAGAGTCGTTATTTACCTTTTGAGCCTTTGCTTTTTTCATGGTTGAAACCTCAAAAAGTTTTGGTGGTGATGGAGGCAGAGTTTTGGTACTTACTGTTTACTTTGGCAAAGAGTAGAGGAGCAAAAACTTTACTGATTAATGCTCGGATGAGTGATAGGTCTTTTCCTAAATATAAACGAATGGCATGGCTATATCATCAAATATTTAAACATATAGATGAAGTTTATGCTCAAAGTGATACTGATAAGGTACGTTTAGAGTCTTTAGGTGCAAAAAATGTTCAGGTCATTGGTAATATTAAATTGTCCAATATTGCAGCTGCTACAAAAACATTGAGTAAGCCTAAAGCACTATTGGTTTGTGCAGCAAGTACACATGAGGGTGAAGAGACTTTAATTTTAGAAGCTTTTGTAAAACTAAAAGAGACCGAATCACAAGCTCGTTTGATTGTGGTTCCACGTCATCCTGAACGTTTTAATAAAGTCTCTAAAATGGTAGAAAAGTGTGCAAAAGAGTATCATTATAGTTGGCATAAGTATTCAGAAAATGAGGCATTCAATTCAGATATTATTGTGGTAGATGTCTTGGGTGAGCTGGTCAATATTTATGCTGTTTCAGATATTGTTATACTTGGTGGAGCTTTTGTTAAAATAGGTGGACACAATGCAGCTGAAGCAGCACAGTTTGGCTGTAAGATTATTTCAGGTATACACTATTTTAATCAACGAGATATATTCTCTATGATAGAGGGAATAGCAGTAGTTGAAAAAGAAGATTTAGCAAAGTGTTTAGAAGAACATGAGCAGTTAAAAGAGACAAAAATAATACAAAGAACCGATATTAAACCAATATTGGAATCTATTAAAAGAGAGTTATAACATGGAAAAAGCATATAAGCTACTTGCAATGCAAGAGGGTATTTCAAATAAGAAAGCAAAAGATTTAATAGATAGAGGTTTGGTCTATTATCTTGATAGAAAAATAAAGATTGCAAGAGCAGAGATGCCAAACGATACTTATTTTCGTGTTGAAGAGTTAGATAAGGTCAAAATTATCTACCAAGATGAAAATATAATAGCGATTAATAAACCAGCACTGCTTGATACTTATGAGTTAGCAGAAGCTATAGAAGAGGATGAGACAGAGTTGATTCATCGTCTTGATAGAGATACTTCAGGTGTTTTGTTATTGGCTAGAAATTCTAATTTTTTAGAAGATGCTATACAGGCATTTAAGCAACGAAAAGTTAAAAAACGTTATGTTGCATGGGTAGAAGGTGTTTTTTGTGAAGAGATTAGGATAGATGCACCTATTGCGACACATAAACAGGGAGGTAAAGCCTTTTCAGAGATAAATGAAGAGAGAGGGCGACCTGCTGTTACCATCGTTAAACCTTTAGAGATTCAAGGTAAGAAGTCAAAAGTTGATATAGAGATTATGACAGGTAGAACACACCAAATTAGGGTACACTTGTCAAGTATAGGTCACCCTATAGTAGGGGATGAACGTTATGGTTCTGTTACACGTTCAAAGAGAATCTTACTTCATGCAAAGGCTATTTCACTTTTGGGTTACGCTTTTGAAGCAAAAGAGCCTAGAGATATAGTTAAATATAAATAGGAGTTGAATATGAATGGAGCTTTACCAGAAGACAATATATATTATTATATTACTTATGCAGTTATATTGGTTACTTTTTATTTTGTTTTGAAGTCACCGAAAAAAGATGATAAAAATAATGCTAGTAAAAAAGAAGATGAGAAGTAGCATTAAGTCCATTTTGCTATAATCCTAACAATAAATTTCATGAAATATAGAGAGATAAAATATGTTTGATACCCTAACCGATAGTTTTAAAGGTGCAATAGATAAGATTCGTTTTTATGACGATAACAAGGCTTTAGTGAAAGCACTTAAAGAGTTGAAAAAGTCACTTTTAAAAGCAGATGTTCACCATAAAGTAGTGAAAGAGCTTCTTGCTAATGTTGAAAAAGAGGTTAAAGAAGCAGGTGTAGGAAAAGAGAACTTCCTAAAGGCTCTACAAAATGACTTGACTAGAATTTTGACAGCCAAAGGGAACCAAGGTTTTGTTTTTGCATCAAAGCCACCGACAGTTGTACTTATGATAGGGCTTCAAGGTTCGGGTAAGACTACTACCACGGGTAAATTGGCATACTTTTTAAAAGAGCAAAAAAAGAAAAAAGTACTTATAGCAGCAGGTGATTTACAAAGACTAGCAGCGGTAGAACAGCTTCGTCAGATTTGTGAACAGATAGATGTCACTTTAGTGGCAGATGAAAATAAAACGCCTGAACAGATAGTCAAAGAGGCTTTAGCCAAAGCTGAAAAAGAGCTTTATGATGTGGTTCTTATAGATACAGCTGGACGTTTAGCCATAGATGATGAGCTTATGGATGAGTTGGCATCTATTAAAAAAGTTGCCAATCCTGATGAGCTATTCTATGTAGCCGATGCCATGACAGGAATGGATGCAGTTAGAACAGCACAGACATTTAAAGAGAAAATAGGCATTACAGGTGTTGTTTTAAGTAAATTTGATGGAGACTCTAAAGGTGGGGTTGCCATGGGTATAGCTCATCAAGTTGGTGTTCCATTACGTTTTATAGGTGCTGGTGAAAAAATGCCTGACCTTGAACAGTTTATTCCTGAGAGAATTGTTTCTCGTCTTATGGGTGCAGGAGATTTAGAGTCTTTGGCTGAAAAGACTGCCAATATTATTGATGAAAAGAAAGCCAAACTTTTAACTAAAAAGATTAAAAAAGGGAAGTTTAACTTCAATGACTTTTTAGAACAGATGGAGTCTATGAAAAAGTTGGGTTCTATGAAATCTATTATGGGTATGATTCCAGGTATGGGAGGCATGGCAAAACAGATAGGTGACATGGATTTGGAAAATTCTGATGAGATGAAGCAGATAAAAGCACTTATAAGTTCGATGACAGCTAAAGAGCGTGAAGACCCAGACTTGTTAAATAACACAAGAAAAAGAAGACTTGCAGCTGGAGCAGGACTTTCACAAATGCATGTAAACCGTGTTTTAAAGCAGTTTAAAAATGCAGGAAAAATGGCAAAGCAACTATCTGGGAAAGGTGGTATGAAACAGATGCAAGATATGATGAAACAGGCACAAGGTGGTGGGATTCCTCGGTAATTGTTTACCTATTTTCTCATTCCCAACAAGGACGTTGGGAATGAGAATAAATATCCAAGCTTCTAATAATAAAAAATTAGATAAAATTCGCTTTTAATAAAGTGTTGATGAGTGTTCTCTCATTAAGAACAGTTGTCAGGACTTTAGAAGTTGTCTTCAGCAGACAGCTCACGTGACTTATCACGTTTTGGATTAGTTATCCATTGTTGAACGTCTTCAGCAGACGGCTCACGTAATTTTTTACGTTTAAATTGCTGAAATAAAAATATTATACACTAAAAGGAATAAACATGACAACAATTAGACTTACAAGAATGGGTAGAAAAAAAATGCCATTTTACAGAATCGTAGTAACAGATAGTAGAAAAAGAAGAGATGGTGGTTGGATTGAAGCCATTGGTCATTACAACCCAATGATTAAAGAAAACAACTTAACCGTTGACATGGAAAGACTTAACTACTGGACTTCTGTTGGTGCTCAAATGAGTGACAGAGTTAAAAAAATTACTGCTGGTAAATAGTCGTAATGGTTACCGAATTCGTCGCTGAATATGCCAAACTATTAGTAAGTCATCCTGATGATATAGCAGTTTCTGTTAAAAATCTTGAAGAGAACTATAATGAGATTACCATCATAGCCAATTCTGAAGATGTTGGTAAGCTTATTGGTAAAGAGGGACGAATGATTAACTCTATTAAGACGGTAATTTCTGGTTGTAAAGCCAAAGGTGGAACCAATTACCGTGTTAATGTAGAATCAAA
>JALVXD010000180.1 GCA_027038295.1 Campylobacteraceae bacterium | reverse complement strand
GTTTGTTGAGCCAAATGACTTGCATAGGGTTGAACATAGCCTTTAGAACCAAGTATTTCTACTAACTTTGTAGTCAGCCTTTGATACTCTAAGCTATTTTTATCTGTATCTTTTCCTAAAGGTTCTACAATATAGCTAGTATGCTCTTTTATTGTAAGGTTTGGAGCTGTAATGGCATCAACAGTTACTCTGTATTTAGCTGTTATAGGGGAACAGCCAGTAGTAATAAACAGTGTAGAAAAAATGATAAGTGATAAAAATATTTTTTTCATATGATTAAATCTCCTTTGTAATACGTTATTAATAGTTTACTATAAAGATTCTTAGTGTATCTATTATTGATTAAAAGGGAGTAGCCCAAACTTCTTAATAAACTTATCATCTATATCTATAAGTCCACGCTCTTGTAAAGAGTCAAGTGTCTCTTTTGTACAGAAGGTATCTCCTGGCCACTCTCTGGTGAAGCCATCTAGTTCACTTTTGTTGGTTCCATCTACTATGATAAATGGCTTTAGCGTAATATCTCTTTGTGCATCTATGTTGTTAGCCACACGCCAAACCAGCATGTAAGGGTTATCTATTTGGTTGTTCTTTTTATCAACTATAATTAAAACTTTAATGTTCTCTTCTAATATAGAGACTTTTTCTATCAGGTTTTTCATGGATTCTGTTTTATCTACAGTAATGATACAGATAGGGTTTTTGGTATGGATAAAGTACTGTTTTAACTCTAAAATATTGCAATCAAGTGATTGCATCTTATTGAGTAAGGTTTTGTCACTTAAAAGGTTAGTCACACCATTCTCAACTTCTGAAGCAGTAGCATCGATACCTAGTTTACCACCAACTAATGTCTCGTTTGCTGTATGGTCAAGTGCATCAATAATTCCTTGTGTAATGAGAATTTTATTGGGGTCTAGTCTATTTAAAATATATTCTGTAATAGCAATGTCATTGTCAAGTTTTGGTGCATCTTCGTTAACAAAAATAGCATGTTTTACAAAGCTCATTTGACCCACACCCCAAAAGGCGTGCATAAACTGTTGTGCATGACCTTTATAGAGCGTTTTCATCTTTCCAAGTATTAGGTTATGGAAGACTCCATTTTCAGGCATATAGTAGTCTATGAGGTCAGGAGCCATAGGTTTTAACATTGGTAAAAATATTCTCTCTGTTGCCCAACCCATATATTTATCTTCTAATGGAGGTTTTCCTACAACGGTTGCTTGGAAAACGGGTTTTTCTTTCATGGTTATGGTCTCTATCTCCATAACAGGGTAGGGTTCTTTTAAAGTATAGTAACCAGTATGGTCACCAAAAGGTCCCTCTATCTCCATTTTTTTAGGGTCAACAAAACCTTCTATGACAATATCAACATCTCTTGGGATATAAATATCGTTGGTCATAGACTTAACCAATTGAGCATTTTTCCCACGTACAAAACCGTAAAGCAACATCTCAAACATTCCATGAGGCATAGGAGCTTGACCACACCAAATGTAGAGAGGGTCTCCACCAATGGCAACGGTTACAGGCATTTTTTTACCAGCTTTTTGGTACTGGTCAAAGAAGTGTGAAGCATCTTTATGAATTTGCCAGTGCATTCCCAAATGATTTTTGTCATACTGTTGTAGACGGTACATTCCAAGGTTTTGCATCTCCCCATCAAGACTTTGTGTGTAGACTTGACCCATAGTAATAAATGGTCCACCATCCTCTTCCCATGTTTTCAAGATAGGAAGTTTGTCCAAATCTACCTCTGCTTTAGGGATGATAACTTGTTGACACTCTCCTCTGACTTTAGAACGTTTTGGAAAAACATTTTTAAGTGCAAAGAGTTCTGGTATCATCTTTAACTTATCCATAAATCCTGCTGGTGGTTTAAGTTTTAAAAGTTTATCTATACCTTGTGCCACTTCGTCTGGATGTTTAGCAAAGATTTTTTCTGTCAACTCTTTGTTGGCAAAAATATTCATAAGTACGGGCATATCATACTCTATACCTTTTTCTTTGTTGATAGGATTTGTAAAGAGGATAGGGCGAGAGTCATCTGTTTTGACTTCTATGTATGCGATGTGGGGGATTTCTAAGTTTACATCTAGGGGTTCATCTATAATTTTTAGGTTTCCATTTTCTTTTAGCCATTCTATTACGTCTTGCATCTATTTTCTCCCAATTTTTAATGGTGCGTTGGAAAACAGCACCCTACGATTTTTGGGAGTATTATATCTGAAAAGTTATTATTTTGATAAGACCATGAGTTTAATTTTGCTTTTTACTTTTACACCGATTTTAATACGGTTAAGTTTTATTTTTTTATTGGCATTCCAAAGTATTTTTCCATTGCTGACCTTGACTTTTGTCCACCCATTGTTTGAGATGAAAATATCTGCTGATTGAATAGTTTTATCATCTAGTGTAACCTCAACTGTTTTTACTATTTTATCTTTTGGATAGACTATTGGTTGTTGGAAGTTTACTCCACAGAGCTCTTGAAATTTAAGATAAAGTTTAAAGTCATGAGCATTAGACCCAACAACTGCAGAACGGTCAATATCATTGCCATCAGTACAAGTACCACCATGAATAGCCCCTATGTTTTGGTTGAATACTGCTTTAAATCCATAAGGTTCAATGATTTTAGTAACTCTATCATCATACTCGCCATAAGGGTAAACAAAAAGATTTGGCTCATAGTTTAGATGTTTTTTCATTAAGCTTAAACCTTTGTCCATATCAACCTTTATCTCTTTCTCACTCATCTGTCCAAAGTGTCCATGCCCATAGCTATGAAACTCTACTGAACCATATTTAGCAATAGTTTTTAGTTGTTTCCATGAGACATAATCTTTATATTTTTTTTCAGTATATTTAACTGCAATAAAAATTGTAAAGGGGTAGTTATACTCCTTAAAAACAGAAAGTCCATGCGTATAGAAACTTTTAAAACCATCATCTATGCTAAATGCTACCCATTTGCTAGGTACTTCTTCATTCTTATTTATTTTTTTTACAATATCAATGAGAGGTACAACTTGGTAACCATTTTTTTTGAGGTAGTTAAATTCTTTGCGAAGTTCTTTGGTTGAGATATTGGTAGTAGGGTAACGGGTATCATCAAAACGGTGATAGACAAATATGTGTCCATCACTCATTAAATAAGGTGACAAAAGTAGGAAGAGGAGGAGAACTTTTGTCATATTATATATTTAAAAGAAGAGATAAGATTAATCTATCTCTTAATCCATTTGCTTTCTAAGGAAGGTAGGTGTGTCTAAATAGTCATTATTACTGCCATTATATCCACCAACAACTTTTTCAGAATTCAAGCTATTTAGCAAGTTACCCTGAGTAGGTTTTCTAAGTCCTGGCTTAGATGTTGAAATAGTTGTTTTTTCTACAGAATTGTTATTCTTTGGCTTAGTTACTTCAAAGTCTGATGGATCTTCAAAACCAGTTGCAATAATAGTTAATTTTACTTCATCAATAGGAATACTTTCTGATGTTGTTGTACCAAAAATAATGTTTGCATCTTCATCTGCATTCTCTTCTACTATATCCATAGCTTCTGAAATCTCAACCAATGGATAGTCAGGGTGAATGTGGAAGTGAACCAAAATACCCATAGCACCATCAATTGACAAGTTGTCAAGAAGAGGAGATTCAATAGCAGTTTTTGCAGCATCATAAGCAGCAGAATTACCTTGAGATTCACCAACACCCATAAGTGCAAGACCTCTATGACTCATAACTGTTTTAACATCAGCAAAGTCAAGGTTAATGTCATTTGCTCCATGTGAAAGAATAACGTTTGAAATTCCTCCAACTGCTTGAGAAAGAACATTGTCAACCAATCTAAAGCTGTCTCTCATACCAAGATTTTTTTCAACAATTGAAAGAAGTCTTTCATTAGGAACAACAATGATTGAGTCAGATTCTCTTTTAAGTGCTTCTAAACCCTCTTTTGCCAATCTTTTTCTTTTACGACCTTCAAATGCAAATGGGCTAGTAACGATAGCAACTGTTAATGCACCAACTTCTTTAGCAGCTTGAGCAATTACAGGTGCAGCACCTGTTCCTGTACCACCACCAAGACCAGCAGAAATAAATACTAAGTCTGCTCCATCAAGCATGGTTTTAATGCTGTCAAAACTCTCTTCAGCAGCCTCTTTCCCTACCTCTGGTTTCATACCTGCTCCAAGACCTTTAGTTACTTGAAGACCAATTTGCATTTTGTACGGTGCAATAGAGGCATCTAATGCTTGTGCATCTGTGTTTGCTACGATAAGATCGATACCATCAATACCTTCTCTTATCATGTGGTTAATCATGTTTCCACCACCACCACCTACACCAATTGCTTTAATCTTGGCTCCATGAACGCCTGCAGTTGATTCTGTTATATTAAAATCTTCCATTTTTTCCTCCTTTGTTTTTCTTAAAATATTTTCGATGCCCATTGCACAAAATTTTGCAATGGATTACTTTGATCTTTTTTAGGTTCCTTACTTAAATCCTTAAAGAGATCATTCTCTCCTTCATCATTGAATGATGGAGTTGATACAGATACTTTTGGTTTCATTGTATCATAATTGGCTATATCTTGCAATGAACTTTTGGGTTTATAGTCTTTTGAATGGAGCATACTTTTATCACCATCAAGTTCATATTCAGTATGTTTTCCTGATGCATAATAGAGTAGACCTATGGCTGTTGAAAATTCAGGTGAGTTTAGGTCATCCATAACATTTAAAATATTTTCTGGTTGTCCTAATCTTACAGGTATATTGGGAATAAGTGCTTGTGCCAACTCTCGTGTTCCTGGCACTTTTGTCATTCCTCCTGTTAAAACAATACCTGAACCAAGTTGGTCTGCTAATTCACTTTTTGCCAATGAGTTTGCTAGAATATTTATAGTCTCTTCCATACGGCTATAGATAATATTTTGTGCTATATCCAATGAAACCACATTTATATTGTTCTCATCTCCAATAATTGGTAGCTCTATCTCTTTACTTTCTGACTCAAGTAGCGTTCCCTCTGTAATTTTAAGGGTTTCTGCTGAATCTAAAGGTGTATGAAGAGCGATAGACAAGTCATTGGTTATATGATTGGAACCAACTGATAAAAAGTCATTGTATTGAATCGAGTTACCTACATGCATAATTAGGTTTGATGTCTCACCACCTAAATCTATAACTGCAACACCTCTTGCTCTATCTGATTCTGATACTACAGCGATAGATGAAGCATAACCTGAAAGTACAACTTTGTTAATTTCTATCCCCGCTGCATTAACAGCTTTTTTAAGATTACCAAGGTTTGATTTTGCTGTCATAATAATATGAACATCAACTTCCATACGATTTGCATTCATTCCATTGGGGTCATCTATAAAATCTTGTTCATCTATTTTAAATTTATATGGTAATACGTGTAGTATTTCAAATTCATTAGGAATATTGGCATTATAAAGTGCTGTTTGCATTACTCGGTTAATTTCTGTAATTGAAATTTCACCAGATGGAATATTAACAACACCTGTAGCATTAACACTTTTGGTATATGCTCCTGACATTGAAATATTTGCTAATGAAATATTTAGACCTGCAACACGTTTTGCATCATCTACGGATGTTTTAATAGCTTTTGATGCCAATTGTATATTTGTAATTGTCCCTTTTTTAATACCTTGGGATTTTACAATCCCATGTCCAGAGATATCAACAGACCCATCTTTGATTTCACCTATGATTGCACATATTTTTGTTGAGCCAATATCAATAGCTAAGATTGGGGTATTCAATTTTAATCCTTAGGTGTTATTTATAAAGCTTTGTAGGATACATTTTGTCTAATTTCTTTATTAAACTCGTTTGAAAACTTTGTTTTTTAACCAAGTCTGCATTTTTATACAAATCTTTAGTTCCATTATCATCAAGCGTAATCAATTTTTGTTTGATAATTTTGTATACTATTACTTTACTTCCTATAGGTATAATACCGTTTTCTTTGTTAGAAGTAAAGAGTTTTGTTACAAAATCTGATGTTTCTTGTGTATTTAGACCTATTTTTTGTTTTTCTGCGTTATGAAGAGTGATGAAATTTGATACATTTGCCTCATCACTGTCAATAGTTGACAACTTCTTCTCAGCCAAAGTAGAAAGAGCCTCTTTACTTGCTTCTTGCTTATATAGTGGGGTTATCTCTTCTTTTACTTCATCAAAAGTTTTTATGACTGGTTCAACAATGTTAACTATCTTTACAGAAGCATATTTATCTCCTACTACTTTTGGTTTTAATAGAGAGTTTACCTTATTATTTGATATCTCTTGCCATAGAACTTTAGATAATTTTGGACTGTTTATATCTAAAGTCAAAGTTTCATCTTTAGACAAATCCCCTTTTTTAAGCTTTAAATAACGTTTATAGGCTATTTTATTGGTATTTTTTATTTTAACATCAGCTACAAGTGAGTTTTTAATATCTTTTAATGGTAATATTTTCCCCTTAGTATCGGTATATTTAAATTTATTTTCCTTATAGAAAGCTTCTACTTCAGCATCAGTTACATTGGTGTCTTTTGTTTGGGTCCATTGTATATCCAAGGTATACTTCTTTGGTGTTTTATATTGCTCTTTTCTTGTTTCCCAAAACTCTTTAAGTTTTGCATCATCTGCTGTTACATTTACATCTTTCTCTGAAAGTAGAGAGTATTTGATTTTATCTGCAACTTCAAATGCTAAAGCAAATGCTTTATATTCATTTTTTAAAGCATGGTCTGAACTTAACATAGTTAATGTCTTTTCTATAGTAAGTTGATCTTTAATGCTATCTTCAAATGTTGTATTGTCAAAACTACTGTTTTGGATAAATGTATCGTATACTTTTCTATCAAAATTACCATCTGTTTGAAAAGCTGGAATGGAAGCCAGCTTTTCTGCTGTCTCCTTTTCTGTTACAACAATACCAAAATCTTGAGCAAGATTTAATAATTTTGCTTCTGTTGCCATAGAGTTTAGAACCTGTTGTTCTAAGCCCATCTGTTTAGCTTGGTCTTTATCAAATTTACCTTGAAATGCTTGGTTGTATCTGTTAAAAAGATTATTATAATTCATATTGAATCTATCTTGCTTTAACTCTATATCTCCAACTTGACCTATACTATTACTTCGTAATCCATACGAGAAACCATAGGTCGCTCCTGTAAAGATAAATGAAACAGTTGCTATCCACATAGTAACTATTAAAAATTTGTTGTTTTTTTGCATCCAACTTATCATATTTTGTTGCCTTAGTTTAAAATTTGCATAATTTTAGTCTAGTTGTTATTAATTATTAATGAAATAATTACTTTATCTATAGTATATTCGTTACAAAAAAAATAAGGTGCTTAATGAATCATAAGAATACGCAAATAGTAACAGAAGACCTTAAAAATATATGGCATCCATGCACACAGATGAAAGACCATGAAACTTTACCCTTAATACCTATTGATAGAGGAGAGGGTGTTTATCTTTATGATTTTGATAATAAATCTTATATTGATGCAATAAGTTCATGGTGGGTAAATATTTTTGGACATACCAATAAACACATATCTAATCGAGTTAAAGAGCAATTAGATACATTAGAGCATGTGTTATTGGCAGGTTTTACCCATAAGCCAGCTGTCAACTTGGCAGACAAACTTGTCAACCTAACTCCCCAAGGATTAGATAAAGTTTTTTTTGCTGATAATGGTTCAAGTGCCGTAGAAGTAGCACTTAAGATGAGTTTTCATTATCATCGTAATCGTGGAGAGAATCGTCCTCTTTTTCTTTCGTTGACAAATTCGTACCATGGTGAGACCATTGGTGCATTGAGTGTAGGAGATGTGGAGCTTTACAAAGAGACCTATGCACCACTTCTTATCTCTTGTATTCAAACTCCTGTTCCTAAAGACCAAAGTGAGACATCTGCAAATGAGGCAGTTATAGAACTTAAAAAAGTATTAGAAGAGAGAGGCAGTGAAATCTCTGCATTTATTATAGAACCTCTTATTCAAGGTGCTGGAGGTATGCATATGTATCATCCTCTCTACATTACAAAGGCTAAAAAACTTTGTGAAAAATATGGTGTGCATCTTATAGCAGACGAAATCATGACAGGTTTTGGACGAACAGGAACGATGTTTGGTTGCGAACAAGCAGAAGTTACGCCAGACTTTATGACACTCTCTAAAGGTCTAACAGGTGGGTATTTGCCTCTTGCCATTGTTATGACAACCAATAAAGTCTATAACGCTTTTTACTGTGATTATAATGAGCATAAAGCTTTTTTACACTCTCACTCCTATACTGGAAATCCTTTAGCATGTTCTGCAGCACTGGCAACGTTAGAGCTTTTTGAAGCCTCAGATGTTTTGGGTGACAACAGAAAAAAATCTGCTTATATTTTAGAAAAGTTAGAGAAGTTTAAACCACTTCCAAATGTAAAAGAAGTAAGGCAAACAGGTATGGTAGCAGCCATAGAGTTAAAGGGCTACAAAGCAGAAGAGCGTATAGGGTTAAAAGTTTATCAATATGGTTTAGATAATGGTGTCCTTTTACGTCCATTGGGGCATATTGTCTATTTTATGCCACCTTATATTATAACTTATGAAGAGATAGATAAGATGATAGATACAGCCTATGAAGCTATAAAATTATTACCGTAAACTATTAGGAAAAAAATGAAACTACCAAAAATAATAGAGACCATATCTAAAGAGTTGTTAGAACACAATGCAAAAGCTATTGTTGTTGGTGGTTCAGTACGTGACCATTTTTTAGAACTTCCTATAAAAGATTATGATGTAGAAGTGTATGGTTTAGAAAAAATAGAGGAGTTAGAGTCTGTTTTAGCTCAACATGGTTCTGTCAATTTGGTGGGCAAAAGCTTTGGTGTTTTAAAATTTGTTTATGAGGGTGAGGAGTATGACTTTTCTTTTCCTCGTACTGAAAAAAAAATAGCCCAAGGTCACAAAGGGTTTGATGTCACGTGTAGTGGAGCATTGAGCTTTAAAGAGGCCTCTTTACGTCGTGACTTTACAGTTAATGCCATGGGGTACGATATTGAAACAAAAGAGTTTATAGACCCTTATGGGGCGAAAGATGATATGTTGAGTAGAACTCTTCGACATATAAATGATGAGACTTTTATAGAAGACCCCTTAAGAGTCTATAGAGCAGTTCAGTTTTGTGCCAGATTTAATTATGTTTTAGCAGGTGAGACATTTAAACTTTGTAAAAATATGGTCAAGAATGGTATGCTTGAAGAGTTAGCAAAAGAGAGAGTTTATATAGAATTTAAAAAACTACTTTTAAAGTCACTTAAACCCTCTATAGGGTTTGAGCTTATGCGTAAGCTTAGTATATTGAAATATTATCCAGAGCTAGAAGCTATTGTAGATGTACCTCAATCTTCTATTTGGCACCCTGAGGGGGATGTTTGGGTTCATACTTTGATGTGTGTAGATAAAATGGTTGGTTTAAAAAG
>JALVXD010000179.1 GCA_027038295.1 Campylobacteraceae bacterium | reverse complement strand
AAAAGACCAATAAGTGCTGAGAGTATGTGAAATAGTGGTGAGTGAAAAAGGAGGTCATTTTTATCTATCTTATAAGCATAAACTGCACCACCTATTAGCATAAAGAGCCATAGAACTATACGAATAACTACGGAAAAGGTTGTATTTATTTTCATTACTTAAAGTCCTACTATTTTTTTAATACTATTGATAATAGCATCTTTTTCTCTTCAAAAAATATATCATAATTAAAATAAGATAAGATTATTTAAAGAAAAAATTTTAACTCTTCTCTTCCACCTTCTCCAAATAGATACTCTGTGAAGGGAAAGCAAACTCCAAATTATTAGCCTCTAAAATACCCCAAATCTTATAAAGTACATCTTGTTTTACCTCTAACCACTCTTGCCAATCGGTTGTTTGTGTAAAACTATAGACCAATATATCTATAGACGAATCCGAAAAACGGTCAAGATAAACCATGAGTGTACTTTTTATCCCTAACTTATTGTCGAGTGAAACAAACTTATTACTTTTTTGATAATGTTTTTTTAATCTTTTTTTATCAATCTTTTCGGGTGTACTAATATCTTTATGTGCTATTAACATACCATTTATATCATTAATGGCATTTTGAATATCTTGTTGATTTGCACTGTAAGTAACTCCAATATGAAGCTTTATTCGTCGTCCTACTGTTCGTCTTGACCAATTTTTTAAAGAAGTGTTGGCAAGTTTTTCATTGGGTACAGTAATCATTGCATTATCAAAAGTACGAATTTTAGTTGAAATAAATCCAATCTCAATAACCGTTCCCTCAACATCTGATGTTTTTATCCAATCTCCTTGCGAGAACGATTCATCAAAGATAATTTTAATAAGACCAAAAAAGTTAGAGAGGGTATCTTTGGCTGCCAATGCCACAGCTAACCCACCAATTCCTAAAGAGGCGATAACCCCTGAGATATTTATATTCATTTTAACAAAAGCAATAAGTATCGCTACTAAAAAGATAACAAATTTACTGACAGATAAAATAAGATTAATAAGCTCTGTTCGTAATGTTAGGTTTCTATTATTTGAGTGATGAAAATAGATAAAAAAGATATTTTCTATAATTTGCATAAGAATATAAGCAATAATAATAATAAAAAAGAGTGAGAAGTAAAGATAGGTCTTGTCCTCTAAACTATTAGGATAATGTAAAACTTCCAATGCTAATTGTAACCCTATACCATTAATCAAGAGTGAAACAGGAATACGTATTTTCTTTAAATTAATAAGTAAAATATCATCTATATCATCCTCTTCTTCTTCAATTTTAACTTTAAAATAGTTATATAGGCGTTTATATATCAGATAGTTAATAAATATAAAAAAGAGAATAACAATACAAAAGAGAGAGAGTCTGCCCATATCTGTTTTAAGATAACGAAGATATAAATTTGACTCTTTAGCAAAAGATTGTTTATTAATGTAATTGATAAGATTGTCTAGTTGGAGTTGGTTACTCAAAGAACGATATTCAAAAAGATTATTATTAAGCTTTAGATAGTTTAACACGCTATCAAAAAAGTAATAATCTTTAGATAAAACAAAAAAGTTATTTTGAATATTTTTAGCCATACTATTGGTTTGATTTTTTACAGAGTTATAGAGTTTAATACTTTTTTGAATCTTGATTATTGCATGAAACTGTTTTTGATTGTCTGCAATATATTTTTCAATAACCTCTTTATCTAACAACGTCCAATTCTTTGCCAAATACTCAAAAAAGTTATAAATCTGTTTTTTAAGTTGAAGAGCATTTAGTTTAAGGGTATCTCTTTGAACAGCTTGTTGATAGTTGTATTTTCTATTGGTATCTATTTTTAGAGTAAGTTGTCTAATCTCTTGGTCTACTTTAACAAAATCAATAAAAAGAGTTTTATTAACATCTAAAGAGTAAGGGTCATTTTTCATAAGATGAATCAACTCAGAAAAACTTTTAAATTGGGTATCAAACGTTGTTAAACGACTACTATTATTATCAATAGTAACTGTTCTATTACTATCTTTATCAATAAGTTCTAAAATATTTTCTGTATTAAAATAGCTATCTTCTACCTCAATAAGCTTTTGCCAAAATGATTCAGAAGCAAAGAGTGAGGTGGTTAAAATAGTGATTATTAAGATAAATCGTTTTAAAAACATTAAAAATCCCCTTGTTTTTGAG
>JALVXD010000178.1 GCA_027038295.1 Campylobacteraceae bacterium | reverse complement strand
TGAGGCTTAATGGTTTCACAATTAACAAACAATGGTTTAGTAAAACTTATCTAAATAGAGAGTATATGAAGAGGTTTAGACCTCTTCCCAATAGAAATAGTATTTTTCAAAGGAGAACAGATGGCTAAAGATGACGTAATAGAAATAGATGGTAAAGTAATAGAGGCATTACCAAATGCAACTTTTAGAGTTGAGTTAGATAATGGGCATGTTATTTTATGTCACATAGCAGGAAAAATGAGAATGCATTACATTAAAATTTTACCTGGTGATAAAGTAAAAGTTGAATTAACACCTTATAGTCTTGACAAGGGTCGAATTACCTTTAGATATAAATAGGCTATATTTCAGAGAGCTTATAAAAGCTCTCATGATTTTATTTATCTTTACTTTTGATTAATAGTTTAGCTTGTTCAATCCAACTCTCCCACTCCTCATCTTTTATCTCGATATTAAAAGGAATTTTTTCTTTTATCGCTTGAATATCTTCACTACTCCATTTTGAAATTTGCTCAAAATTATAAATACCTATATCATTAAGTTTGCTTTCTAGTGTTTCACCGATACCTTTTATATCTTGTAGGTTGTCTCTATATATTTTAGGTACTTTAATTTCTGGAGTATTAAGGTTAGGTGTTTCTATTTCTGTTTTTGTAACTTTATCAAATAAGCCTTTTATCTCACTAAGTAGTCCTCCCGTGATAGCAGTATCTTCTACTTTATTCTCTTCTTTTGTTTCGGCTTTAGGGGTTTCAATTTTTTCAACACTGCTCTCTTTTTCTTGCATTAGTGAAACATGAAGCTTTTCATTGTCATTTTTCTTATCTTGAACTATTTTTTCTTGAATAGTATTTTGTTCCTTAAAACTGTTTATCTCTTTTTCTGACTCATTTAGTTTGAAACTATTCGTATGTAGCTCTTTTTTTACTTGCGTAAGTTCATTTGTTAAAAGAACATTCTCTTCTTCAAGTTGTTTAACAATAGTGTTCAAATCTTTAACCACTATAGTATGTCTTTTTATTTCTCCTTCTGCTTCACTTAACATTAATGCCTGTGCTGAAGAAGTCTCTTCTGTTTGAACCAATTTCTCTTGTAATAAAACATTGTTTTTATCCTTTTCTTGAAATAGATGGTTTAACTCTTTTACTGTGTCAATATGCGTTTCAAGCTCTTTTTCTTTTTCGGTTAATTTGAAAGTTTGTGTAGCAGATGTATCTTTTACTATAGATAATTCATCTTTCAATAGAGCATTTTTTTTCTCTTCACTACTTAATAAGCTATTTAACTCTTCCACCTCTTTTATATGCTTTTTCTTTCCAAATACTTTTGAAATTAAATATCCAAATATGAAGCCTATTATAAATGCTCCTAGTAAACATATCAACATTTTTATTATTAATTCAGTCATCTTTATTCTCCTTTTGTTAAGTAGATTTCTACTCGTCTATTTCGTTTATCATTTGGTTCAAAAATAAGTTTTTCTTCACCATAGCCTATAGATGCAATTTTCTTAGCATTTATTTTGTGTTTAAATAGATAGTTTCTTACACTATCAGCTCTTTTTTGACTTAGATTTTTATTGTACTTTGCACTTCCTCTAGCATCTGTATGTCCAGAAATATCTAAATTGACTTCTATATTTAAATCGTTAATTATCTTAATAACATTATCAAGAATTTTTTGACTTGAAGGTAAGATTTTACTACTGTTAAATTGGAAGTTAATAACAGAGTTTTGGAGTAAGTTATTAATTTCACCTTGTGCCTCTTCTAATTTATTATCATCGTTAGATACTTCTGTTGTTACAACAGGTTCAGTTACAGAAGGTGCTACTGTGACAGGTTCTTTAACCATAGGTTTTACTGCTACAGTTATCTTATTGTCAACTTGAAGTGATGGGTCAAAAGTAGTTAAGCGTTTTTCTATCTCTTCTTTCTCTTTTTCACTTTTTACTTCACCCTTTACACTAAGTAAGTTTTCTTTGATACTTACAGAAGCATTTGATATATTATTATCTATCATGTAGGATACAAGATTTAGTGTATTTGGGAACCAAGTCTCTTTTTTTATATTGTCTAAAAATTGAATATCATTAGTACATGTTTTTTCTTGACACCATTGATTAATCTGCTTTATCATTTCACTTTGAGAAGACTCTTTATTTAAAAGAGCATTAAACTTATAAGGCTCAGTATTT
>JALVXD010000177.1 GCA_027038295.1 Campylobacteraceae bacterium | reverse complement strand
ATGGCTGTTTTATTGGCTTTTAGCTTAGTTAAAAAGGCTTTGGTTTTTGCTTCTCCCCAAAGGGTAAACAGAGCCGACAGATGTGCCGTGGTTGTTCCAAAAAGTGGATTGGCAATGACCCCTTTGGCTTTAAATTTGGGATTGGCATAGTCCAAGATGGAGCTAGGCTTAGAGCTTAAGCCCTCTTGTGCCACTATTAGCCGTACTCTAGCCGAAAATCCTGTCCAGTAGAACTCTTTTTGTATAAACTGTTTAGGAATGCCTTTAGCATTTGGGCTTTGGTACGAAGCCAAAATTACTTTTTGACGCAACACCTCTGCACGAATGGGTTCATTCGCCCAGTAGACATCGGCTTGGGGGTTGTTCTTTTCTGTAATGAGTCGGTTCATCACCCCTGTACTTTTGGACTCTTCGGTGTCATAGATGGCATTAACTTTGATGCCTGTCTCTTTTTCAAAATCTTTTAGCAGAGGCTCTGAAAAGACTTGGTCTTCAGAGACATAGATGGTGACGCTGTCGTTAGATGTTTTCTCTTGACACCCCACAAAAAGAAGAGGGGCAAGAAGTAGAAGTAGGTAACGCATTATTTTTCCGTATCAATCTTAAGGTCATCAAACGAGGTTTGTGCATCTGCTTTTGTCCAAATACCCACAGCACCTGCTTTTTTGAGTTTAGAGTCTTTATGTTCAAGTTGGAGTTTACCATCAAGATAGCCTTTGAAGCTGTCGCCTTTTTGCTCTATCTTCATTGTGTGCCATCCAGAACTTAGTTTCACATCAGCAGAGGCGAGTTCACTTCGCATTCCATCATGCACGATGTAAAATCTAAAGTTGTCTTCGAGTGGGTTAAAACGTGCAACATAGTAGTTGTCATTGTCTTGCACTCTCCACATAAGACCACCACCTTGGTCGATACGTCCCTCATTGGCTTTGAACTCTACGGTGATGTTTCCATCGGTAAAGTTGACATCTTTGTTGTAGCAGAGGTTAAACGAGCCAGAGCTTCTTTTGGTCATTGAAGCACGGTGTTCGTTCTCATCGCTAGTGATTTCCCATGTTCCAAAGCTGTCCCATTTGCTTAAGTCTGTTTTTTCAAAGTCATAGTTTATGGTTTGAGCGAGTAGAGAACTACTTGCTAAGGCTGTTATGAGTATAAAGTTTTTGAGCATTGTTTTCCTTTTTTGTTGTGTAATTATTTCCTAGTCTTCTATGGTGTAAATAAGCTTCTCACTCACCTCATTACCAGCTATCTCTATGTAACGCATAGGGTACTCATCTAAATCAAGTGGACGAATAAACCCTCTCGTTGTAATGGTTTTTACCTTGTTAATCATCTTAATGTTGTCAATGTGCTTATGCCCTGAGAGTGTCACTAAAAGGTTAGGGTACTCAAAGAGTGCTTTGAGGGTCTCTTCGCTGTTTCCTAGTACATACTTATGTATATCTTTTTTGTCGTCACTGCACCAGTAGTTGGTGTAGGGGTGGTGGTTGAGTATAAGGGTTGGTTTGCCAAGGTCAAGCATCTTTTTAGCAAAGGCTAGAGTCTCTTTGGTGTACGCTCCGTTGTTGGCGTGTTCAATACAGCTATCAAGCCCTAAAATAAGCGTTCCATTTTTTTCAACAGCCCAATCTTTACCCGAAACGGTTAGCTCTTTTTGTGACATAAAAAGTTTTTTAAATGCCTCTAAATCTATCTGCTTGTCATTGGCAGGGTTGGACTCTTTGTTTCCACGTACATGGTAAGCAGGGCAGTGAAGTTTTTCTACGATTTTTTTGTAAACCAATGCATCGCTGTCTGCTTTCATGTTGTTGTTAAAGTTGTCTCCACCAAAAAGTACACAGTCTAAGTCTGGGTAGTTTTTGTTGAGGTAGCGTACTGCCATCTCTAGTGCTTCTATGCTTTCAGAGTTACCTACGTCCATGTGTGCGTCGGTAATGTGTACAATTTTTAGTGAGTTTTGTTTTTTACTTTTTGTCTCATCTGCTACAAGAGGCATTGCAGCGAGTACAGCTGCCCCTTTAAAAAAGTTTCTTCTTGAGTTGTTTGCCATTATTTGTCTCCTACTGGAATGTATGCATAGCCCTCATTTTGACGGTCTATGAGTCCTATGGTTGAATTTGGGATTATTTTAACGTATTTCACTATATCTTTGGCTTTAAGTCCATGTTTTGGCATACCTGCACCACACATTAGAAACTCTACATCATAAGTATCTGACATGATTTTAATTCGTTTTTTTAAGTTGGCATAGTCTGCTAAGAGTGCCTTGTCTGTGTTGTACTCTGTTTTGCTGGGGTCAACGGTAAAATAACGGTATGCCCCACCATGAATGACCACGGTAACCTCTAGCTCTTTTAATTTGCTTTCATAGTAGGTTTTGTTGGCTACAATGGCTTTAAGTATTTTGCGTTCAAAAGCTTTGATATTATCGGTAGTAAGGTCATAGACTACCTTAGCAGAACTCTCTGCAAATATGAGGCTAGATAGGGTGAGTAGAAGTAAAATTGTTTTTTTCATGTTGTGTCCTTGTGTTTTATAATAGCTAAGAAGTGTAATGTTTTTTCTTACTTATTTATAGTTGGGTATAATTGCATATTAAAAAATTAGGATATTTATGGAAAATAGAACTATCGGACTGCTAGGAGCAATAGCCATTGGAATAGGTGGTATGGTAGGAGGTGGGATTTTTGCAGTACTTGGAGAAGCCGTATCTTTGGCTCATGGAGCAACCTTTGTAGCCTTTTTTACAGCAGGATTGGTGGCTCTTTTGACCTCTTACTCCTATGCAAAGCTCTCTGTACACTATCAAAACCGTGGTGGGACAGTTGTTTTTGTAGATAATGCTTTTAAAAAAAATCTACTCTCAGGTAGTGTTAATTTAATGTTGTGGCTCAGTTATTTAGTAACTATCTCTCTTTATGCTACAGCATTTGCTTCTTATGGAGGAACTTTTTTTAAAAATGGAACAAATCTTTATATAGAGCAGGGTCTTATCTTTATAGCTATTTTTTTACCAACATTTATAAACTTGGTTAGTGCCTCTTTTGTAAGTAAATCTGAGTCTATTATTGTCTTTATCAAGGTAACATTGCTTATTCTTATTATTGTTTCAGGAGCAATGTATATCGAGCCTGAACGTCTCTCTCCTGCTCATTGGGAATCCTCTTTAGGTATTGTTACAGCAGGAATGATTATCTTTGTTGCCTATGAGGGGTTTGAGCTTATTGCTAATGCAGCAGAAGATATTAAAAATCCTACGGTAAATCTACCTCGTGCTTTTTATGGTTCTGTTCTGTTTGTTATTTTACTTTATATACTTATCTCAATTGTTACTGTGGGAGTGGTTCCTGAAGCTCAACTTTTAGAAGCAAAAGATTACGCTTTAGCCATTGCTGCTAAACCTGCATTGGGTCAAGTTGGCTTTACTATTGTGGCTATTGCTGCATTGCTTTCTACTTTTTCAGCGATTAATGCAACCATCTATGGAAATGCTCGTTTAGGATTTTTTCTTGCGAATCAAGGAGAACTGCCTAAAATATTAAGCAAAGAGAAAAATGGGATTCCTAATATAGGAGTTTGGACAACCTCTATCTTGAGCTTCTTTTTAGCCATTAGTATTCCTCTAACAGAGATTGCCATTATTGCTAGTGCAGGTTTTTTACTTATCTTTGCTATTGTTAATATCTCTGCATTTAAGTTAGCCAAAGAGATAAAAGCAAATAGATTAATTCTTTTTTTCTCTATTTTATGTTCTGTTTTAGCATTAATAACACTGCTATTTCATACCTATAGTAGCAATCCTAAAGCTGTAGTTGTTTTTATTGCATTTATAGTTTTTTCTCTCTCTTTTGAGTGGCTATATGGTAATTTGGTTCGAGGTCATTTCTTAAATAGGGAGTATCTATAATGTTTTCACTTTTTCTTGTTGCAATAGCTTTAGCCATGGATGCATTTGCTGTTTCTGTTATTAATGGGAGCCAATATAAAGAGATGAGTTTAGGAGTAGCTATTAAAATAGCTCTCTTTTTTGGACTCTTTCAAGCTTTTATGCCTCTTATTGGTTATTTTGTAGGAGGGTATGTGAGCCAATATATTCAGACTTATGCTCCCTACATTACTTTTGCAATCTTGGTCTATTTGGGTATTGATATGATTCGAGATGCTGAAAATGAAGATGGAAATGGACTAGATACAAAAACACTTCTTCTCTTAGCAGTTGCCACAAGCATTGATGCTTTAGCTGTTGGTTTTGCTTTTTCTTTACAAAAAGATGTTGATATTTGGTTCTCTATTTTAGTGATTGGGGTTGTTACCTTTGTATTGTCTTTTTTAGGTATTTATTTGGGTAAAAAGCTTGGTAGTTATCTACAACGTCATGCTGAGTATTTGGGTGGGGGTATTCTTATTTTGTTGGGGATAGATGCTCTTTTTTCTTGATTGTATTCTAGGTTTTTCCCATCATTTTGATGGGAAAATTACTATTTTGACTCTTCTTTAATTTCAGCTACCATCGCTCCTCTTAGGTCACCCTCTTTAAAACCTGTTGCTTTGTCATTTGGATAGTGTTCTTTAATTACCTTAGCAATTTTAGGGTCAATGTTTTGACCATGACACTTGGTACATACTTTCGATACTAAAAGTGGCACATAAACTCTTTTTGTTCCATTAACATCTACAAGTTTTGGCTTTTTTTCAAAAGTTTTCTCTTCTAACTCTTTTTGAAATTGCTCTAATACCTCTGTATCAACGCTGTCTGGTTTGTTCGCTTCATTTCTATATTTAGAAGCTACTCTTCTAACGGTTACCCCTTCTGGGAACTTTTTTGCAACATTGGCAGAAATTTCTGCAACATGGGTTGAACAAAAGTTCATGGCTTCTAAACCACTTTTGTCTTCTTTCATTTTTGCTTTTACATTCTTTTTAAGTTCACTTCCTATCATCTTAATGGCAGTCACACCTTTTAAAACAGTTGGAGAGAGTTGAGGTTTTGTTGTGTTGTTTTCTGCATCATTTGCGTAAATAGCACTTGCTATTAACATAGGAATCATTATTTTTTTCATTTATAACCTTCTTTTTTTAATTTGGAATTATATTAAATATGGTTTGTTTTTAATTGAAAATAGGAATTTTGTTAACTAAATTTTCAAAAATCCCTTTTGTGCTAAAAGAAAATCCTTCCACTGCTAAACTTCTATTGACCCCTCTAATCCATTTATATATACTGAAATTACAAAAAGATAATAAGGAATAAAAATGTCAAAAGTAGTATTGATTACAGGAACAGGTTCGGGAATGGGTAAGTTAACAGCAGAGTTTTTAGCTAAGAGTGGATATGTAGTGTATGCAGGAAGTAGGGGTGCTGATGTTGGTCAGAATAGTGACAATTTAAAGCATATCTATTTGGATGTGAGAGATACAAGTAGCATTAAAAATGCAGTTGATACTGTTATGGAAAATGAAGGTAAAATAGATATCTTAGTTAACAATGCAGGTTATGGTCTACTTGCAACGGTAGAAGATGGAACAGATGAGGAGATGTTCGACCAGTTTAATGTAAATGTCTTTGGATTGTTGAAAGTAACCAGAGAAGTGTTGCCCTATATGAGAGAAGCAAAATCGGGTGTCATCATAAATATCTCTTCATTTCTAGGAAAGATGGGATTACCTCTTTTAGCTCACTATAATGCCAGTAAATATGCAGTAGAAGGTATAGTTGACTCCCTACGTTTTGAGACCATGCCTTTTAATGTCAGGGTTCACTCTATACAGTCAGGACTATTTGGTACCAACTTCGTTAAAGAGGGATTGGTCGCCAATGCCCAAACAACAAGCGAAGATTCACCTTACAAAGAGTTGGTATCACACTTTGTACCAATAGTCGCAAAAGCCATAAACGAAGGACCAAACCCTCAACCTATAGCAGATGCAGTAAAATATATTATAGAAAATGAAGATGCAGATATTTTTATGCCTGTTGGTGGAGAAGCCGAGACTTTTGTACCTTTACGTAAAGAGTTGAACGATAAAGAGTTTGAACAAAAAGTTAAAGAGACTTTTGGGATATAGGCGTAAATTTAAATCTAAAGTACTATTCATTCCAAATTTAGGGTTTGGGATGATAATAAAAAAGTAACTCCATTTCAAACTCAACATATTAAATAAACATAAAAAATAAAAACTAATGTTATACTTCTTAACAAATCTAAATATATTTAAAAGTGTAAAGCATCACTCTTCACTTTAAGAATAAAAAGATTATAATAAAAAACAAAATAAAATATATAGGAGTTACAGATGGAGTTGTTGGTAGTTATAATATTTATATTACTCGTTTCTATTTTACTGAAAGTCTCATCGGTATCTGGTCGGTTAGATGAGATAGAGAGACTGTTAAAAAAATCTTTAGCTACAGAGCGTAGGGTAGAGGTCAAAAGTGTTAAAAAGGTTGTTCCTACATCTAATATAAAAGAGGAAATATCCCCTGAAAATAGAGTCTCTACAGTCGATATGTTAAAACCTCAACCTCGACAAGAGGAAGTTGAAAAACCTATAGAAAAAGTAGAGAAAAAGCTTTCTATCTCTGACATAAACGAGGTTAAAAAGAACTATAAAAAATCTCAACTAAAATCAGAGACTAAAGTAGAAGCTCAACCTCAAGTTAAAACCCCAACACTACAAGAGCATTTTTCTAACAAGTTTGGAGATATCTCTTTAGAAGAACTACTCTTTGGAAATATTATTTTAAAAGTAGCTATTGTAGCGTTTATTTTAGGTATTGGTCTCTTTTTAAAGTACTCCATAGACAAAGATTGGATTCCTATTTGGGGGCGTGTGCTTATTGGTATAGCTGTGGGTATTGCTATGCTTGTAGCAGGTATAAGAATGATAGACAACAAACATAAACTCTTTTCAGAAAGCTTGTTTGGTGGGGGAATTGCAGTGCTTTACCTCTCTGTTTTTGCTGCTTTTGCCTTGGAAGGGTTTATGTTTATCTCGGCTACTTATGCCTATGTGGCGATGATTATAATTACTATCTTAGCAGGGGTTATCTCGGTTCGGTTTGATGCTAAGTCAACGGCGATATTTGGTCTAATAGGTGGATTTGCAACACCGTTTTTACTTAGCACTGGTTCAGGTAACTATGTGGGGCTGTTAAGCTACATGCTTATGTTGAACCTCGGGGTTCTGTTTATCTCTATCTATAAAAAGTGGTCGCTACTTTCGTGGATGGCATTTGTTATTACCTCTGTTACGGTATTGGCTACTGTATGGGAGACGGTTGATGACTTTATGCCGTTGGCTCTGCTTTATGGGGCGTTTTTTGTTATTTACTCTATTGTTCCATTTATCAACGAGATACGAGGGCAACAACAAGCGTTGGAAAAGCCTTTTGTATTTCTATTTTGGGCAAACTTTGTGGTTGCCATATTGAGCTATTTGGCTCTATTTGACCACTACAATATTGAGCTACTTTACTATGCTGTGGTTACCGTTGTATTGGCTGGGTACTTGCTCATCTACGCTTCTGTTTTGGCAAAGAAAAACGTACTTTTAAAGAACCTTTTTTACATTGTCTTGGCTCAATCTATCGCTCTGCTTTTGGTGACACCTGCGTTTATATTTGATGGTAGTTCACTCACCATTGTTTGGGCTGTAGAGTCGCTTATGTTGCTCTGGATAGCCACAAAAAGTAAAGAGGCTACTTACGGTCTCTTTGCTCTGTTTGGTTTTGTTGTCACTGTTTTAAGATACCTTGTTTCTGATGTTGTCTCTAACTATGATAAGTTGACTTATATGTCTATAAATGTAGGGACATTGGAGTATGTTCAATCTTTAGCCATAACATCACTCTTTGTGATAGGTTCACTTTTTGCAGGGTATAAGTTGCTTAAAAAGAGCAGTTTAGACTTTAAGTATGTTTCTGTTAACTATGTAGAGTGGACGCTCTTTATGGGAACTTTTGTGGGAGCTTATTTGTCTTCGACTTTTATTTCGTCGTTACTTTTAGATGTTTACCATGCCGATGTTTTTTCTATGGTTTATATGTTGATTATTGCTCTTTTTGCCTTTATACTTTACAAGAGTGACTACAAAGAGAGTGCCAAAGCTATTTTCTATATTTTCCTTGGATTATTGATGATAGGTTTTGTAGACAATATCGCCAATATTTCAGGAAGCAACATTATGATTTCTCTCATAAACTTTTTACTTTTTATGGCTGTGGTTGGGTTTATCTATACCATTGCGTTTAAAGAGTCTAAATTGACGGTTGGTGAGTATCAGCTCTCACATCTAATGTTAGGAGCAGGGGTTGGGTTACTCTTTATTTTCTTAAATGTTGAGGTCTATCATTTGGTAAAACTCTACAGTCCTGCTGGAACCAAGTTTGCGATTACCTTGCTGTGGGTAGCCTTTGGTATTTCACTCTTTGTTTATGGTATTATAAAAGATATCAAAGTCTCAAAGCTTGTTGGTACAGGGTTGATACTTCTAGCCATTCTCAAAGCTTTTTTCTTTGACTTGGCAAACCTTGACTCTATTTATAGAATTTTACTCTTCTTAATTTTAGGAATGATACTCTTTGGGTTGTCATATTTCTATCAGAGTAAAAACAGAAAGGATAAAAAATGAGAAAAACACTACTAATACTCTTTATGAGTGTGGGGCTTTTTGCCAACACTCAACCCTATAAAAAAGATATTGTTTTCAATGAGGTTACTAAGCCAACCTTGGTTCAAGTAGCGTTGGACAATGAGATTTATGCCAATAGCTCTTATGATTATAGAGATGTACGTCTGCATGGTAAAAGTGGGGTAGAGGGGTACTTCATTCGGTCACACTCTCCTAAACATATTGTTAACCAAAAGAGACTAACAGCCACCTCTTATGACCGAGAAAATGGAAAATTGACGTATCATTTCAAGAAGCCTTTTGATATAGAGAAGATTTACCTAAACATAGAAGACCGAAACTTTGAGAGCAGTGTAGATGTGTATGCCGATGGTAAATTGGTACTAGAAAAGCAAAAAATATTTGACTACTCTAATGAGACAGGTACTAGAAAATTTCTCTTAACAATTCCAAAGGTAAAAGCAAAAGAGATAAGCATTGTTTATCATCTTGATGAGACAACTTCGTTTTATAAAAAGTATCAGAACCTAAGAGAGATGAGTAAGTACTTGACCATTAAGTCGGCAACTTTTTCAAACGCTAATAAAGTAAAAGAGAATTTTAATAGAACAGAAATTCCAACCCAAGAGAGTAGTATAGATGAAGAGAAAAAAGAGAGTAGTTACATTTTTAAAACAGACAACATTCCTTTTTCTAAACTCTATGTAAAGTTCAAAGAGCAAAACTTTAAACGTTCGGGTACAGTCTATCTCTCTTATAATGCTAAAGAGTGGAAAAGGTTGCAAAACTTTACGCTTTTTGCCTCTAGTTTGAGCCAAGAAAAAAACACTGTTATTAACTTTTCGGCTAGAATCAAGTACATAAAATTGGTACTTAACAATGCTGACAACAAATCTTTAACCATAGATAACATTGAGTTGGTTACTAAGCCCTCTTATCTTTATTTTCTTGCGAATCCAAATGAAGAGTATGCTCTCTATTTTGGTGACAAAAACCTAACAAAGCCCTCATATGAGTTAGGAAGTTTAGTAAAAGCTAC
>JALVXD010000176.1 GCA_027038295.1 Campylobacteraceae bacterium | reverse complement strand
AAATAAAGATTATATAGATACAGTAAGTACCTATGTATCACAATCAGGGGAAGCAACAAATGAGCATAGAAACCCAGTAAATACACTGGGTATTTTACAAAAGACACAAAATCAGATAGCCCCCGTTTCTATTATGCAGTTACAGTGTTATTATCATGATGTATTTATTCCTTCAATTTTTAAAGGAATTGGTGCTGGAGCAAAAGGTTTAAACTTTTGGAGAGCAGGAACAACACATAATGGTTGTAAAAAGAATTTTGAAGAGAATGTTTGGGCATCTGCCATTAAAGATACTTTTGCAAAGATTGATAAGATGTTGCCAATTATCAAAGAGCCATTAGAGACATCTTGGAGTGCAACAGTAGATAACCCAACTTTAGTCTCAATAGGTACAAGAGACCATGCTGATAAACATTATATTATTTTAGCAAATTTTGACTCTAGTGATTTGCTAGTGAAACTTAATTTAAAAAATTTAAAAGTAAAAAAAGTAAAAGAGTTTTTTTCTCAAAAAGAGCTAACTACTGTTTCATCTGATGGTAATTTTTCTGTTACTATAGGATATCATAATAGAGGATTTTTAATTCTTGAATTGGAATAAAGAGGGGAAGTTTTCTCCCTCTGTTATTTTGTTATATTTAATTCAGAATAAATATCATCTCTTGAAATATCTGCCAAGTCATTAACAATGTATTCTACAGTAGGGTGAACTGTTTGGATATACTCTTGATTCTCTTCAGTTTTTAGATAGATATTGATACCTATAGATGAAGCTTCTGGAGGAAGATATAGGTAGTCATATTTATACGGTTCATCATCTTTTAGTTTATCGGAGAAACGTAATTTACCAGTGTCAAAACGACCTATAACTTGGTTGTTTTTATCTCTAATAACTGTAGAGTGAAGATTACCTTCATGTTTTATTTTTACTAAACTATTGCCTCTGACAGAAATCTCATCTAAACTTCTATAGTTTTCAGAATTTACACGAATACCTGTCTTTGTCTGCCAAAGTGATTTTTTTACACTTTTTCCTTCTGCAAGGTTTTTTGTAGAGTGATTATTATTTATATGTAATGGGTTCCATTGGATATATTTTTTACTCTCATCGCTTGTTATATTATAGATAATATAGTCGATTAAACGTATGGCTCCAAAGTAGTTAGGATGAATATTGTCAGAATAGTACTGAACCCTCTTATCTGGATTATCAAATTTATTTTTCAATACTCTTTTTTGATTTAAAAGTGGAAGATGTAACTCTTTTGAAATTTTTATATATATATTTTTAAGAGCAATATTGTTCTCTTCGGAGTATGTCGTTACAGGAACAACTAGAAGAATCAATGCTTTTGGTTTCAAACGTTGAAACTCTGTAATTCCAAACTTTATATGTTTTTCCCACTCTTCTTGTGTAGAATTTTTTTTATGGGCATCATTAATACCTAAAGAGTATTCTAAAATAGTTGTACTACCTTCTGCTCCTGTACTTGCTGCCACAGCATTATCTAAACATTTGCCTCCAGAAGATTTAAACTTATTTGAAGCCCAATCTTCAGCACGAATGGCTGATTGTGATTCATGATGATAAGCAATATTAAATGGGGTCAATCTTTTTTTGTACCAATAGTATTGTGCTGCATGATAACTGTCTCTTGTACTGTCTCCAGCTGTAATATAGACCACATTACTTTTTTTCTTAAGCATTGCATCCTCAACAAGTTTTTTAATCATTTTTAGACCATTGTTAGCTTCTACTGTCAATTGAGCTTCACTCTTCCCAAAATTGACTAAAGTATTAATACTCTTTCCACAGTTACAATCTTCATACTCTATGTTTCCACATCCTATGATGGTTATAATGAGACCAAATATCAGTATTGGTTTAAAATATTTCATATAAATATTCCTTTTTTTTAATTGTAACACAGTTTAAGTATATTCTTTATTATGTTTTTTTGTTATTAAATATTTAAGTAGCTATTTGGCTGAATAAAACAGTCGAGAAATAATATAGTTTACGATTAGTAAAATAGCTCCAATAAGAAGCAGAGTTAGGAATAATATGGTTCTGTTGTTACTCAATTCAAATTGTAGAGTATCAATTATCCATAGGTAGCCAACGGTTGAAAGAAAGATTGGAAGGACAATCTTTAATAGCCACTCTTTATGTATTTTTGGTGCAAAAACATGATGTACAATAGGTACCCATATTAAAAAACTTAATAAAATAAATCCAAACCATAGTTGAGCAACACCCAGTGCCCCATAGTTATATGCAACCAAAAAAACAAATGGTGAAAAGATAAAAAGTACAACAGTATGATAGAGAACATTCATTTTTAGTTTTCCATAAGTGATTTGTAGATAGGTTTGAAGTGAGGTTAATGCAAGAAGAGAATTTCCTAAAACATACCAAAAAAGAATCTCTTTTCCCCATTCTGAAGCTTCTATATTTCCTGTCCATGCATAAAGAAGCTCATAGGAATAAAATGAAATAATACCTCCTACAGAGAATAGAATAATAGTAATCCATTGAGTCGAGTTTTTATATAGCCTAAAAAGTTCTTTTTCTTTATGTTGACTATAAAGTGCTGTCATTCGTGGTAAAATGGCTTGTAATATGGGTTCAGATATTTGAATAATAGCATTAGAGACCATTGCAATTAGAGCAAAATATCCATACTCTTTTAAAGGAAGAATACCAGATAAGAGTAATTTGTCTAACTGAGAAATAAATATCCATGCTGAGCCAGTATAGGCAATACTCATGGCAAAGTTTAAAATTGGTTTCACTGTTTTAAATGAGAAGTAAAGTTGAAAATGACCGATGTCCATAATTTTATAAAATTTAAAAAAGAAGACAATAAATTCAAGTGTAAAGATAAGCAATTGATATTCAAAGAATGCTTTGATATCACTACTAATATATTTTAATATAATAAGCACTCCTACAAATTTTAGGGTACTTAGTACGATATTTGCTTTATTGTACCAAACTTGCTCTTCACTTGCGACAATACCACTTTTATAGAGGGTAGCTAAAAATCGTAATCCTACCATAATACCAATAAGTGAGATAGAGTAAGATACGGTCTCTAGGTTTAAATGTTCTACTTTGAGCCAATGGTTAGTAATCCAGTTACTAGAAAGAATTATGGAGAGTATAATGGTAATAGTAATAAGAATAAAGATAAATTCTATGCTGTGAAATAGGTATTTAAATGCCTCTTTATCTTTTTTATTATTTGAAGTGCTTATCTTTGAAACTTCTCTTGAGATGGTTGGGGACAACCCCATATCTAGTAGTAGCATCCAACTTTGAATAAGTGCAAAAAAACCAACAAGTCCATAGGCTTCAGCACCCAAGTACTGTAGATAAAAAGGTACCATAACGATACCAATAATAATAAGGTAAAATCGACCTATATAGTTTGCAATAATGTTGTATTTAAGTCGCATAAAATAATATCCTTAGTTTGAATCTCTATGTTTAGAATTTTAACATAGTTTAAATATATTCTTTATTATGTTTTTATATTATATATTAATATTTTTTACTTAGATACAAAGAGACAACCTGCTGTCCAAAATCTTCTACTGCTTCTGGTTTTAAGTTATAATTATTTGTATAGATATCTAAGATTTTATTTTCTAAATCTTTAGCATTATCATTTTTAAATAAGATGGTTCCTTTAGGTCGATAGGTAACATCACTAGCAATAATAGGTGTTTTAAAATAGAGACTCTCTCTAACACTTATGGAGTCTCCATCACTTCGTGTTGCACGAATGGTTAAATGACTCTTTTTTATAAGTGAACTAAAATCAAGCTCTTTATCAATATATATAAGATTAGTTTCATCTAAATAGGGGTGTGCTATTAGCAACTCATCGACAGTTTTTCTCATGGTTGTACTGGGGTCGACTAAAATTAAAAGAGTATTAGTTAATTTTTTATTACGTATTAATTCTCCATATGCCTCTATGACCAAATCAAATCCATAGAGTTCTTTACCATCTATTATGGTACTTCTTGAACAGTTCGTAGAGATGACAAAAGAGTAGTTGTCTATTTTGTCTAAAAGAGGTTTATTTAATGCTTCAAGTTTATAAGGAGGAATAAAAGCAGGAATATGTCTGATTTTTTCCTTATTTAATTGTTCTGTATCTATCTCTTTATCATTAACAAGTATGACAATATTTGATAAAAAGTTAATAATCTTAAACCAAAACATACTTTTAACTCGAGAGTTATGATGGGTATAGATAACTTTTTTAAAAAAAACTCTTGCTAAGAGTGCAATGGGTATTTTAATATTATTAGAGAGATGTATATGAATAATATCTGCATTCAAAAATGAAGAGAGAAGCGTAGGGGAGTTCTTGCCCTTTTTCTCTACTTGAATCATTTTTTGTTTTTTGATATCGTAAAGTTGAACATCTATTTGCTCTTTATAGTTTTTAGAAAAATGTAAAAAACGTTTAAGATGAATAGTTACTCCTCCAATAGGTGGGGGTACGGTTCCAAAAATTAGGACTTTTTTCATTATAGTTTACGCTCTCTTTCTACTCTATATCTATTTTCTCCATTTACAATAGGAATATTTACTGTATATTTATGGTTGTTTTTCTTTGATACATAGTGTTTCTCCTGAGAAAAAAATTCAAAATACTCTTTATCGTTAATAGAGATTGTTATATTTTTAAGATTTTTGTAGTTATTGAATTTAAGAACTATTTCTTCGTTATCAATATATATATCTGTATTTTCTACAGCATAAATATAGTCTGCGATATCTTGGCACGTTGCATACCAAATGGACTTGTTTGAAAGATAGTTATAGATTTTTTGAAGACTTGTTATATCTGATACAATATTGGCAGATTGAGTAATGCCTGATGAAGTTGCAGGTGAGATATGCTCTTGAATACTAATAATATTTCCAGAAGTGTAAAGGTTGTTTAATGCTCTGTATTGAGCTATATCATAGAGAGGTTGCAGATATTTTGTAAATTGTTTTTTTCTGTCTTTTTGTTTATCGCCTGTAATATAACTGAGTCTTACAAAAGCGTTGCCACTCAAATTGGTGGGAAAAGAGATAATGTTCTCTTCTCCAAATTTTGTTGCAGTATAATTTTTTGTATTGTAGTTTACATCTTCACACCAGTAGTCAAATTTAGATTTATCTATAATCTCTAAAGAGTTTTCTCTTTGTTTGTAGCCACAGAATTTCCCTCCTTTTATCTCCACATTTAAATGCTCTTTAAATGTTTCAATGCCTTTTTTTGTAACCTCTACACCTTCATCTACATTTTCAAAAAGTTCCCACTCATGTTTAAAGTTATTGACCGTTGAGGGGTTTGATGTATCAATATATTGACCATGGTTTGAGCCATGATGTGCTATCTCATGACCCTCTTTAATAAGATATTTTAAAAAGTCACTAAACTCTATTCGTTCACCTATACCATACTTTTTATAGCTATTTTTTCCATTTTCACTGATGACATTATGCTTTAAATAGGGAACAAAAAATGTAATTTTAATAGAGGGAAATTTGTTTAAGAGTTCTTTCTCTAAAAAAGAGTAGACAGAGTTTTCTTCTTTACAAAGATATCCCCAATCATTTTTATAGGCTTCTTTATAAGTATTTATATAGGCATCACTTAAATCATCAATCATTAAAACTGATGGTGCTTGATGGTTGTTGAACCATTTTGAAATTGTAAAAGACATTAGTTCTCCTCTTGGTTGTTAGAAAGAAGTTGTTTGTAGTTGGAAAGATGTGCTTCTTTACTAAAATATTTTTTATAAACAGCCAATGAGGCAGAACTATTTGGTGTAAAAGATTGAAGTTTTTTAATAATATTATCGTTAGAGGAGATTTTAATTCCAGCAGATTCTTCTTCTACAATAGAAGCATAAGAGCTTACAGCATCACTAATAATAAGGTTAACACCACAAGAGAGATACTCAGCAAGTTTGATAGGTGAAGAGACATTATTGACAACAATGTCTTCTCGAATTAAAAACCCATACTCTTTAGTGCTTAAAAAATGTGGAATCTCTTCTCTATTGTTAATGCTTAAAACGGTAACACTTTTTATGTTACTACTCTCTAAATGTTTTTTTACCTCTTGATGAGCTTTATCTTTCTCTAGGGTTGCAATATATAAGTGAGCATGAGGTTTAAGTTTTAAAATCTCATTAAACATCTGTAGCATAATGTCTACACGTTGCCATGCAGACATGCCACCAATGTAAACAAAACTATCTTTCTCTTTGGTTGAGCCATCATAGCTAAATTCTGAGATACAAGGAACAATGACACTATGGGTAAATGCTCTTTTTGTTTTACGTTCTAAATAGCTTTTCATTTCAGTTGAGACAAAAATATTTTTATGAGAGATAAGAAGTGCTAAGTATTCAATAGTAGATAAAAAGTAGTATCTTAGTTTTGAACTGTGACGTAAAAAGGACTCCTCTGGCACAGCACCTTGAACCCAATAAAATATTTTTTTTCTAGTAAATATTTTAGCCAGTAGTGTTGATATAGTGGTAAACATTACAGGGCTAAAAATATAAGAGGCATCTAGTTTAAGAAGTTTAAAGGCTAAGTCCATTAAAGTGGAGTAGCTATATATAGGACTGTTTGGATAGTCTTTTTTAACAATGTCTATATATTTTTTATCTACTATAAATGAGATGTTTTGACCAAGCTCTTTTGCAAACTTGACATGTAATTTTATGGCATTCCAAACAGCTCTGTTCTCTGCATTATAAGCAATAAAGAGTATGCCTTTTTTTTCTACTTCCAATTCTCTCTCCAGTTGATTTTTTCTTTAATTATTTTTGCAGGTACTCCACCCAGCATTACATCTGTTTTTATAAATCTTTTACTCACCACACTTCCCATAGCACAAAGGGAATCATCTGCCAGTTGGCTGTTTGGTGTAAATTTAACACCAGAACCGACATAACATCTATCTCCAATATCAATATTGACTTCATTACTAAAACTACCATGTGTCCAAAACTGAGAACGAACACCAGCGATAATGGTCTCTGCTCCAATGGTTATTTTTCCAAATAGGTCAAAGTAGTGCTGATTTTCTATTTTGGCATGATGTTTTAAAACAAGCATTCTCTCCTGCTCAAAATCTACTGCCCATCGACCACAACGAAAATAGTTAAAAGAACCAATGGCACTCTTCTCTTCAAGCGTTGTTGTAAAAGGACCAGTAAAAAGATTAAATGCTCCTATACTGCTATTGTTCATGCTTAAGTTCTTAATATTAAGAACCGTAAGCCATCCTATTTTTGAGTTGTGAATCTTAAATTTAAATAGTGTTTTGTATAAAAATATACGTAGACTATTTAATGGCAATAAAGATATAATGATTGCCATTAAAAGATGAAGTTTATGTTTCATGTTTACTCCTGTTATTGTTTAGTAGTGTCTCTTCTTTCTCTTTTAATATAAAGAGAATCATAATATAGGCAAATAGTGGATTTAGTTCTATAAACATAGAGGCAAGTGTTAATATAATAAAGCTCTGTAAGAGATAACCCTTGCTTTTACCTATTTGAATAAATTGTATAAACCAATAGAGGTACATTAGAATTCCAAAGAAGCCAGTTGCAACGAAAAAGTCGAGTAGGTTCGATTTTGGTGTGGCGTATCCATCACCATAAATAATCATGTCTGTTTCAGGGGATGAGAATCCAGCATCTACCATATTTGTAGTATACCAACTGTTGTAACCTCCAAATCCAATACCAAAAGGGTTTTCAAAAATACAAGTGATGGCACCTTGAATAGCACTGATTCGTGTTACATAGGTTCCCCAAACACCATTATCTATTGTTAATCCACTTAATCCTTGTTCCCAATAGAGGTTAAAAACTTTTAGATTGTACTGTACTGTTTCAAGCTCCATAATTTGATCATAAAATCCATAGAAAAATGATGCAACAATAGAGAGAAACAGGAGTAATTTTAGGGGAGTTGAGTATTTTAAAACGCCTACGATACTAAGAAGTATAATCTGTGCCTTAGAACCAATGGCTAAACCTAAAACCATATAGTATCTTGAACTCCAAAATGGTATACCCTCTTTAAACTTTTCTAACAAAATAAAGAAGATGAAAAGATAGTAGTATCCAGCAGAACTTGGTTCCAAGAAAAACATCTCAATTCTTTCAGGAAAAGTGGTTATTAGTTGATAGGTTCCTAACATGATATTGGGAACAATTGAAAAAAAGAGAGTTGTTAAAAGGTACTCTATATTTTTATCTTTAAAAAACTCATAAAGTGCTATAGAGAAGAGTATTTGAATGAAATATTTTCTTATATTAAATATAATATTAACCCTGTCTGCATACCCCTCGTCATAAAAATTCATATAAATAAGTGCAAATACAGAGCCTATAAGTAGTATTGTAATGTATTGCCATTCTATAGCAGAAAAGGAACTGTCTAAACGCCAAATTTTTTGTAAAAAAACATAGCCAATAAAAAGAAGATAGAGTGTTCCAATATTGAGTTGTGAACCAATCAGAAATGCTACATAATATTGCATGACTGCTTCTCCCTTATATAGTGTTTAACTAAATTAAATTTAATCTCCACGGAATAATATCCTTATTTTACTATTAATTTTATTAATTAAGTTTATAATTTTAACTAAAATATAGGATAGTTCTCCATAAGGAATCTTTTCTAATCTCTTACTACGAACAATAGTTCGATTTTTTTTTAGTCTATCAATAAGTTTCAAATATTTTTCAGCCATAATTTCACTACGTAAGGAAGTATAGGCTGTATTCCATGCCTCTTTAGAGATAGAAGATATCTCTTGAGGATTATCTAACAGATATAGAATCTGTTCTGCAAAACAATCAATATCGCCTATGGGACATAGAAAACCATTTTTTTTATGTTGAATAACCAAGTTCGTGTTGTTTTTTAAATTACTGACTATAGGTATCGTTCCTTGTGCCATTGCTTCTAAATAGACCAAGCCTTGACCTTCATAATAGGAGGGCATAATTAAGATATCAGCTTTATGTATCTCTTTTAGTACGTTATCATGTTCAAGTGAACCTAAAAATGATATATATCTACTGAGTTTGGCTTTTTTTACGGCTTGTTTTAATGTTTTGAGGGATTCTCCTTCTCCAATAATTTTTAAATGAATTCTATTTTTATTTTTTTCTTCAAGAACTTTACTTATAATTTTAGGTAATAAAAGAACCCCTTTTTGCTTCTCTTCAATACGCCCTACAAAAAGTAATGAAATCTTATTGGTTGTTTTCTTTGTTTTTTTAGGATAGTGTTGAGTAACATGGATACCATTTGGGATGGTTTCTATTTTTTCATTATTAAATTGTTTCATCTCTTTAAATAACTTTTCTAGTATAGGACTTACACAGACAATGCTATCCCATTGATTTTTATTTAAAAGTACATTATGATAAAACTCATCAATATTATTATGTAAAATAGGTAAAACAATGGTCTCTTCTCTTAATAAACCAAGAAGGTAATGAACAAAAGGAACATTGTTGAGAAGTAAAACATCATATTTTTTTAATGAATTGGCTAATCTTTTGGCAAAATGGTTTTGACTCTCTAAAGAATGAATAGTAATGGTTTTAACTGAAAATCCTTTACTTTTAAATGTATCAGACTCTCTTCCTTTTGAGAGGGTTTCAATAATTTCTACTTGATG
>JALVXD010000175.1 GCA_027038295.1 Campylobacteraceae bacterium | reverse complement strand
CTAATGCCGATGACTTCAAAAGAGGCATTATCTCTTCACACTCAGGGTCGCCAAAACGTACATTATACTCTAAGATAATTGGTTCATTATTTACGACCATTACACCAATAAAAAGTACCCCTTTAAACGGCATACCTTCACTCTTCATACCCTCTAAAGTAGGAACAATTACACGTTCATCTAACTTTCTGTAAATCTCATCATTCACCAAAGGTGTTGGAGCATAAGCACCCATTCCCCCAGTGTTTGGTCCTTGGTCATTATTGTGCAGTCGTTTGTGGTCTTGTGCAGCAGGAAGTACCACATAATCTTCACCATCACAAATAGCAAAAACAGAGAGTTCATAACCATCTAAAAACTCTTCAACAACTATAGAGGTTCCAGCATCACCAAATGAGTTACCTGAAAGCATCTCTCCAGCTGCCTTTTTAGCTTCGTTATGATTCCCAGCTATAATCACCCCTTTACCACCACAAAGCCCATCTGCCTTTACAACAATAGGAGCTTCTAAACTCATAATAAACTTATACGCCTCTTCTAAAGAATCTGTCTCAATATATTTAGCCGTAGGAACATTATGTCGAGCTAAAAAGTTCTTCATAAAAATCTTAGAACCTTCAAGCTGTGCAGCCTGAGCAGATGGTCCAAATATTTTTAAACCACGCTCTTCAAATAGGTCAACAATCCCAGCAACCAAAGGAGCTTCTGGTCCTACAATGGTAAGTTCAACATCATTGGCTTCACAAAAGTCAGCCAATTCATTAAAGTCAGAAATCTCTAAGTTTGTACCCAGTTCATCTGTTGCACCATTTCCTGGAGCAAAATATAACTTATCTACTTTCTCATCTTTAGCAAGAGCCATCCCTATAGAATACTCACGCCCACCAGCACCAATTATTAATACATTCACTACAACACTCTCCATTTTTATAATTAATGACATTATACACTATTAATTATTTTAGAATGCTCTATAAAATGTAAGGAATGTAATAAAAGAAAAAGAAGGATGCCTTAAAACGCGTAGGTTTGACCATGTCAAACATCAAATAGGAGGTAAATTTATGAAGTATGATGGATTATATAAGATTTTATAATGCCCCCGAACAGCCGTTCTGTATAAAAGCCGGCCCTAAAAAGCCAACGGTGTAGGAGAGAGTGAATCCTTAGGAGACAGCTTCTCATATAGCTTGGCTACACTCAAACGAAGTCATCCACACACAGATTTACTACATGTCCCACAAAAGATAATGTTGGACCACATATAACAGTAGTCGAACCATTCAGGTTGATGGGATTATAGCACTTTTTTAGAGAAATGTCACCATTTTTTTATCAAAAAATCTTCATTTAGTAAAAAAGTTAGTACTTATTATAATTAAATGGTATTTACACTAGGGACTAACCATAAAAAGAAGTTTTTAATTGTACTTATTTACTCTTTTTCTACATCCCAAACAATTTCATGTACCATTGGTTCTTTAACCATACGAATAATAAAATTAAACTCTGTATCTCCAAAAATTGTAAATGGTAACTTTACCACATTTTGCTCATCTTGATTATCCATTAAAGTAGCTCTTGACTCAAACATTCCCATAGTATGTCTTGGCATAGAAGTAGCAGGGTTAATAAAACTAGCAAGGTCTTCTTTATTATTAATTGGAAAACCATCTAAATTACTTATAGGCTTAGGAAATACAATCTGATAATATCTGTAACCTCGTTTTTTTACCTCTTCATTTGTTTTCTCTAGGGCTGAGATGATTAATTCTGCTGTCCATCTCTTTTTCCCTTTTAATTTATGAAAGACTTTAAGAAGAGTATCACTACCTTTGACCGATTCAAATCGTGTCTCTCCACTATATTTAACAGTAACTTCTTTCTTTTTGACATAAGCTTTTTTATATATCTCTGGGTTAGCAGATTTTCCTGAACAACCTGATGCTAAAAGTAGACCTAAAACTGATAGACCTATTAAAGTTTTCTTATTCATTTCTCTTCCTATTTATAATGTATTGACTGAAATCCACCACTTCTAAAGTGATAACTCTGATTATTGCTTGTTTTATAGACTAATTCTCTCTCGGTTTTATCTAAGCCATCATCAGATATGATATACTTTATAAGTCGTGTTTGAAGTATGTTACCTTTATAATAATCAATAACTTTTACATAACTATCATCTCCTAATACTCCTCCAAGTAAAGCATTTAAGGCAAGACTTCCTACAGAGGCTATTCCAATGTTTTGTAATGCTTTTACATCTTTAAAAAAGAGTGCATCTCCTAAAGCTTTATTTTGTAGAGAAATATTATTTGCCAACTGTTCACTTACTTTAAAACTCTTGCTATTCATCTCATTATAAAAAGTATAATAATTTTTTACTTCACCTTCAAAAACAACTTTTCCTATCATATCTTTAGTAATCTCTACCCCTTTTGTATTGGTAACAAAAAATTGATACTCAGCTGTTTCAAAATCATTATTGGTCAAGATTTCAGGTACAGTTACCTCTGCAAAAAGTACCGTATAAGCTAAAAATGAACCTAAAACTATTTTCTTCATCTCTGTCCTTTATCACATTCAGACAACAAAATATCATCACTAGATTTTATTCCATCTCTACCATAACTTATAAGTTCAAAATCATCACCTTTATTAATATATTTTAACTCATGTCCCCACGAATCTAACGGATAACGACTTAAATAAGAGTTCCTAAGTAAAAGTTCAAAACCCTCTTCAGTACTAGGGTATCTATCTATATCTAATTTAAACATTTTTAAACTATTAGAGACTCCTTTCATATTTACACAAACCAATTTTTCACGAACATCCTCATGACTATTGCTCATAATTTTAGGTAAAACTAGTCCAATAATAACTAATATGGACATTATAAGGAAGATATAAAGAAGTACCCTACTCTTTTTATTTTGTCTCTCTTCTAACTCTTTTGAAGGAGCAAACAACAAATATAAAATAACTATCGGTGAAAAAAACAATAAAGCAATTATAAGCACAACTATATTTTCATTTCTATCTCTAGCTCTTTTTACTGTTGTTGCAAGTTGAGCAATAGCCCCTAACACTACAAGAATTAAAAATATTTTTCCTTCAGGCATAGTAGTAGCCAAATAAAATCCTACTCCTACAAGGATTAATGGTATAACTATTCCATACAGAAAATATTCCTGTCTATTTAACACTCCCTTAAAAGAGAAAAGATTATCTAAAATATCCCTCTTTTCATTATCTATGTTTTTGTTCATTTCAGTCCTTTGTTCTGTTTTTTATCTTTATTTAACATGAAGCATTATATACTTTTTGTCCGTCGTATTTTGTCGGCAATTAAATAAATAGCATAAAAAATATTTTAGGATACTCATGAGTCAAAAATCAAGTCTTCAAAGAGTTTTAGAAATACTCAACAGATTAAACAAAGGGGAAAAACTTTGTGTTTCTCAATTAGCAGAGCTGTACGAAGTAAGTGACCGAAGCATACAACGTGACTTTAAAATGATACTCGAAGTGTTTGATGATTTTCTCATAAAAGAAGGAGAGTGCTACAGAGGTTACAAAAAAGTTTTACTTGATGAACTTCTACAAGGTAGTGAGCTTATGATGCTTTCTAATATTGTGAATGTTTTTGATATAACTGATACTAAGTCTCTTATTTCCAATGAGACTAAAAGGCTTATTGAAAACTCTATGGATGTTTACTCTTTCAAATTTCGACCCATAGAACAAGCCTATAATAAAGAGATATTAAAAACTATAGAACATGCTATTAAATTTAATAAAGAGCTAGAGGTGCTGTATCATGGGAGATATAGCAGAAATCAATCTTTTCAAGTACAGCCATACAAATTAGTCTTTTCGGTTGATAATCTATATTTAATAGTAAAATTACCAATAAAAAATAAAATACTAAAACTTCGTATGTCAAATATTGAAACTGTTGAACTCACTTCAAAAAACTTTTATAAAGATAGAGAAATTGAACATTTTATTACATCAAGTCAAACACTCTTTGCAAATGATGCATCTAAAGACATTGTTGTAAGACTCCACGTTTCTAATGTACGTGCTAAATACTTTTTTTACAAAAAATATCTTTCTTCCCAAAAAATTATAAATAAATTTGAAAATGGAGATATTGAGATTGAATACCATATCAATAATTTTAATGAAATTGACAACCTCATCTTAAAATGGATGCCTGAGGTAAAAATTATTGAACCTCAGGAGTTAAAAGATGTTATTAGGAAGAAACTTATTGGGAAATTAGATGGGTTAGATTAATTCTTTCCACAGCATTTTTTATATTTTAAGCCACTGCTACAGGGACAGGGAGAATTTCTTGCTATTTTACTTTTTATTAAAGTAGGTTTTTTCTGACTTAATTTTTTTTCTACAAAAAGTAAAACATCTCTCGAACCTTGAAAGTTTGGATGATTAAAAGGGACTGTTTTCTCCCACATATTGATAGCTTTTTGAATATAAGTATAAGCTTCTTTATAATTTGCTTTCCGTGTAAAATAAACTGCTATATTATTATAGCTTTCGGCAATAGAAGAATGACCATTTTTATATAGTTCTTTTCTTATTTCTAAACTTTTTAAATATGAAGAAAGAGCTATTTTATTTTTTCCTTCTTGCTCATAACAAACTCCTAATAAATTATAACTATTTGCAGTAGAAGAATGTTGTTCTCCATATTCATTTATATAAATTTTCAATCCTTTATTATAAAAAAATAAAGCTTCCTCATATTCTTCTTTAAACTTATTTAATTCTCCAGAGGTAGTATAGTTTTCAGCTAAACCAATATAGTTTTCAGAAAATAGTTTTTGACGAATATTTAATGATTTTTCATTATACATAGATGCTTCTAGATATTTTTTCATCTGAATAGATATACTTGCTAAACTATGATACATTTGTGCTACTATAGAATGATTCTCCCCAAACATCAACTTAGCATAATCTACTGCTTTTTTAAATAATCCATAAGATTCAATATATTTACCTTCATAAGATTTAATAAGAGCTAAATTATTATAATCTTCAGCAATATCATTGTAACTACAAGTATTCAATTCTTCTCTTATGTCTAAAGATTTTTGAATAAATGTTAATGCTGTTTCAAGAATGCCATTCTTTAAATATATTACTCCTATTTTTGAATATATATTTGCTGTAGAATTATGAATAAGACCATAGTTATTAAGAGAAATATTCAAAGCTTTAGTTAATAAAGTCAATGATAAATCATACTTATTTCTTTTAAAATAAAACAAAGCAAAGTCACTATAACCTTGTAATAATTCTATATGATTACTATCTAATAATTTTTCTCTTATTTCTAAACTTTTTTGATATAAAATTAATGCGTTATTTCCATCTCCAATCTCTTTATAAATATTAGCTAGTTGATTATAGTACAATGCTAATATAGAACTTTCTAGTGACTCATTTTCCTCTTCTGATATAAGTCTTAAATAAATAGGCAATGCTTTATATGTTCGACTAGAACGATAGTATATGTTAGCAATACTCTTACCAAATTCAAGAGTTATATTATTAAGAATATCTAAAATAATTATTGCCTTCCAATATGCATCAAAATGTACTATAATATTTTCATCATTTAAATAATGATATGAAATCATATTATTTTTTATAATATTATTAAAATAAATTCCCATATTATTAATATTTTTTATATCTGGAGTATAAAATTTAAAAATATATTCTTTGATAATTTGATGCATTTTAAAACTATCTCCAGTTTTAGTAAGCCAACCTTTTTCAGAAAGATAATTTAAAATTTGTTCAAAATCATTATCTTCTTGCTTATTTAAAAGCTTTTCTAGAAATTCAAATTCAATTTCAATTGATGATAAAAGAGAAAACTGCTTTAATATAGATACTTCTTCTTTATCTAATTTCTCAAAAGTAAAAAGCTCATCCAAATAACTATTAAAAGTTTTTTTTCTTTTCACACTTATTTCCGTAAGTTCTCCATTCTTGAACTTATCTTTTAAATTTCTAATAGTAACTTTTCTATTATTTTTTAATACTTTTGCTGTTTTTTCAATAAAAAAAGCATGATAATCCAAATAAGCTAAAACCTCTTCAAGTAATAACTCATCTTCTACTTCATATATAGAGTTAAAAAGCTTCTTAGCATCTTCTACCGAAAGGATATCAAGAGTATATTGAGGCATACTTTCAATATCTTCACGAGAAGTAAAAATAATTTTATAACCACTATCTTTTAAAGCCAAAATTCTTTTTATCTTATATTCATTTTCTTCTATATCTTTCACATCATCAAAAACTAAAAGTTTATCCCCCTCTAGTTTTTTAGGTTCTCTAAGTTTTGACAATATATCAAGAAAAACATCTTCTTCTTTTTCACTTTTTATATCGAATAAACTTTTAAGCTCACTTACAAAACCTTCTAAGCCTTCAAAAAACCCATAATAATCATAATCTTCTTTATGTAAATGTAAATAATAACTTGAAATACTTGATTTACCCACACCACCAATACCTTTAATAAGTAAAGTATTAGAATCATTTAAAAGTGTGTCAATTTCTTGAAGTTCTTTTTCTCTACCAATAAGAGTATTGTTTCCTAATAAAGATGATAATTGAGTAGGAACTATATGTTCTCTTGGTAAATTAACATGAACAGTTGAATTTACAATATTATTAAAACTATCCTTAATCGCCATTAACCAATCTTTATAGATGAGTTTTCAATATTATGTAAACTATCTTCAAGATTTCCATTTCCTAAAGAAATTTCAAGTGTCGTATTTTTAATATCACTTACACTATTTGTAATATTTTTTTCAGAAGGTGTAGTTTTTTTAATAACCTTTTTTTCAATATTTATATTTGCATGACTTGCAAAATAATATAAATATGTTTTTATCTCTTCTATATCATGAATTGTTGCATTAAAATCGTTGTCATGAGAAAGTTTATTCCCATAATCTAAGATTTGTTTTAATCTACGTTTCAAAATTTCTCTTTCTGACTCATCTTCAATAAATGAATCTTTTTTCCTTGTAACTGCATCAATTAAACTACTTAAAGTTCCTAAAATATCATTTTGCTTTCTACCATCAGCCTCTGAAGAACTTAATATAACATATCTACAAAAAGCTTCTGCAATGGTTCTTGCTTGATTACCACAATTTTTACTATGTCGTTTAAAGTCATTTAAATTATCTAATAGTGATTGATACTCTTCTAAAAAACCTTTTAATCCTTCTTTAAAATTCTGCTCTTTTTTCTTTTTTTCTTCTTCAATATTTATACTCATTCTCTTTCCCTATCTAATTTGTTATTAAGTGTATCAAAAAAGACAAAAATCTTAAAGTAGCTTATTAAGTTTTCTACATAAAAAAATAAAATATATATAAAAGTGTACTATTTACACTTATGCTCAATTATTTTTTATAAATTCCTTAGCCTTCTCCACACACGCATCAATCAAAGGCTCATCTGCCACAACAAACTTGCAATAGTCTGGAAGATGCTCTTTTGTAGCATGACCAATCAAAACAGCCACATAGGAACTATCCCACTCAAAGTTCTTAAAAAAGCACTTAATAGTAGATGGAGAGGTGAAGATAATAATAGCTTCCTCTTTAGGCTTTTGCTCTTTAGTATACTTCATACAAGAAGTCTCATAAATAACCTGCTCTTCTAAATCAATTCCATTTTTTTCTAAGTAAGCTTTACTGTCAAATGACACCTCTTTAGGTCGAAGATAGAGCAGTTTTTTATCAGAGAAATTATTTAAAATATCTTTAGCTAAAACTTCACCATAAAACTCTTTTGGGTGGTAGATTACCTCTCCATCTAGCTCTTCTATTTTTTTTTTAGTCGCTCCACCTATGGCAACACAAGGGTACTCTTTCCATTTTTTATCAATGGCATCAGCAGATACAACAGCCTGTTTAGAGGTAAACATCAGTGTATCACATACAGAAAAGTCTATCTTATCTGCTACCAATGAAAATTGTATCATGGGAAGAGAGATAGTTCCCTCTTTTTTAAGAGGAGAGAGAAGGTAAATCATCTAACTACTTCTCCCAAAGTTTTACCCTCAGCAATAGCATTATTAATATCTTCATCATCATAAGGGTCATAATGAGGGGTAATAATCCAACGCTTTTTATCGTCAAGTAACATTATTTTGTCTTCTATTTGGTCAGAGATTCTATGTGCTTCTATAAGATAGAGGTTTGGTTGCAAAACCAAATGAAACTCTACATAGTTAATGCTTCCATCTGTTCTAGTCTTTAACCAGTGGAAACCATTAACTTCTGGGTGTTCTCCTATGATTTCACGTATCTTTTCTACTGTCTCTTTTTCTAAGGCTTTATCAAGAAGTATGGCAATTCCCTCTTCAATAATCTCATAAGCAGAGTAGATAATGTAGACACCTATTCCAAACCCAAAGAGTGCATCGACCCACTCTAAACCTGTAAAGTAGACAATGGCTAAAGAAAATAAAATCACCCCATTACTCCAAAGGTCTGTTTGGTAATGCAGAGCATCCGATTTTATAACCAAATTATCTGTCTCTTTAGCGACTTTTAAAAGGTACTGAACCAAGAAAAATGTAACCACTATAGAGATAACCATAACAATAATAGCAGGGGTAAGAAGCTCTGTTTTAGAGCCATGTATCGCTTTTTGAATTGCCTCATATATAATGTAAAGTCCCGAGATAGTAATAACCGTTCCCTCTATAACAGCAGCGATAGCTTGGACTTTCCCTTTCCCATACTGAAACTCGTCACTTGCTTTCTCTTCAGACTTACGAATGGCAAAGAAGTTAAAGATAGAGATGAGCGTATCAAGCAGTGAGTCTATAGCCGAAGCCAAAACAGCCACCGACCCTGAAGCCACTCCTATAAAAAACTTTATAAGTGTTAATATGGTTGCTATAACTGTTGCTACAACTGTTGCTCTTTTTTCTGATGACATTTGAGTTAAAAACATCTCATCCTCTCTTTAAAATTATTTTCGGAAGTGTACCATCTTAAACTTATCGCCCATAATCGTAGGAGCTATTAGCGTTTTAATCTTATCTGCTTCACGCATATAATTAGCCTGAGTTGTCTGTTTAGCAAACTGCTCTAAAATGTCAATAAGCCCAAAACGTACCAACGCCCTAGCCTGTGTTTCGTATTTATTTAGTTCAAACCCTGCCTCTTCAAATGCCTCTATGACATGACCAAAATTTACATCATAAGTGATGTCTGCTTTTTGAAAAGCATCGGCTAAAACCAACTCTTCGTCAAAGAGGGGAAAGGTTTTATGCTGTTCATAGACACGAATGGAAAAATCATTTCGTACTAACTTTTCACCATAGTCAAAGCTTACAAAATCACAACGTTTAATGCCTTTTGCCATATGCTCTGCAAACTCTTCATATCCTACGGCTACTTCACCTTTTACTTGTCGATGTTTTGAAGCAAACTCTAGCAACTCTTTGTCTCCTTCTTTCCACTCCACTGCATTGTCCGTTACAAAGGCTTCTTCACCATCTTTTATAAGCTCACAAGGAAAAGCATCAAAAATCTCATTGGCAACCACAAAGGCGTACTCTACTTCTACCTCATCTATGTCGTTAAAATGAGTAATTCTAATGTCCGAACCAAAACGCTCTTCTATGTATTTTAGTTGCTCTTGTTGAACATGAGGCTGACGCTCTACAATTCCAAATTTAAGCGTTTGTAC
>JALVXD010000174.1 GCA_027038295.1 Campylobacteraceae bacterium | reverse complement strand
GATTTTGTAGAGCAAAATAGTTTTTTATCTGATTCACAAAAAAAGCCTCTCTTGCACTTCCAATATCAACTTTTTTCGTTAAAGCAGTAGATATATTGGTATTTTGCATAAAAAGTTTTTCAGGTTTGCTCATAATATTGTAGCCCTTTTCAGGAGTTCGGATACTGTTAATAATTTTTGCCTCTTCTAAGTAGTTCAAATACTCATAGAGCTTTGGTCGTGAAATATCAGTAGCTTTAGCAAGGTCAGTAATATTAGGAATAAAAGGAACACTCACAGCCAAAAGGTAGAGTAGTTTTTTGAGTTTGCGTATCTGTTGCATCTCTATTTTATTGATATGTGGTAAATCGGACTCCAAAATAAGATTGATTATCTGAATAATCCGTAGATGATAAGAGCCTCTGTCCTCTAAAATAAAAGGGTAACACCCAAACTCTAAATACTCTTTAAAAAGTTTAAGGGGCTTAATTTTTTGGCTAATCTCACTGGCTATCTCAAAATGATTTTCAATTATCTCTTCAAGTGAGTAACTCTTGAAAGAGACCTCCTCTTTCAAAAATAGATACTCCCTAAATGATAAATTTTCAAGATGATAGACAATGGTTCGCCGAGAGAGGTCAACATTTTGTTTATTGATTTGTAAAATAGAAGAGCCTGAAATAACAACTCGTAAAGAGAGTGAATCATAAATGCTTTTAATATGCCTAGCCCAATCATTGTACTTATGCACTTCATCAATAAAAAGTACCTCTCCACCATAAGCAGAAAACTCACTAGCAAACTCATAAAGAGAGATTGATTGAAAATAGGGGTTGTCTAAAGAGATATAGAGAGCCTTATCACTATGATAATAATGCTCTTTAATATACTGCAACATCATGGTTGTTTTCCCTAAACCTCTCTGTCCTAAGATAGCAAGAGATTGCAGATTCCAATTAATCTCATCGTAAAGGTATCGTTTTTTTTCTAAAGATATTTTATTGAGTAGTTGATTCTGTTCACTAAGTAGATTTTGGAAGTTCATAAGTAAGCCTTTTATATGTAAATATATATTATCATATTTTTGATTATATGTAAATTATACTTTACATATAAGCATCTTAGTATTATAAAGTATAAAATCCCTTAATATAGGAATCCAAATAGCCAAAGAGGGATTTTATTATTAAAGCCTATCTCTATATCATCAGCCACAACAAAAGAGTTTGGTATATCTTGTATTTGCTTGAAACTCTTATTTTTCCCACCAATCTCAAAAGTATATTTTTCATTTATTAAAAAATCACCTTTTTTTGAAGCCAATATTTCATCTCCTAAAAGAGAGCTGTTTTGATGTAAACTAAAATAGTTTTTTAACTGATTTGCAAAAAAGATTTCTCGTATTGTTCCTATCTCTATGTTTCTACAATAAGCAAAATTTAGATTACTATTTGCCAAATATATTTTGGCAGGTTTTGAGAAGATGTTGTCACCTTTTGCTTTGTGGTCTAAGATGTTAAAAATTTTACCACGATTTAGATAGTAGATGTATTGATAGAGTGTATTTCTGTTTATCTCTATCTTTTGGGCTAGTTTTGAGATATTTAACTCATAGGGCTTAGAGCCACAAATAAGCGTGACAAGCTGTTTTAACTTTATAATGAACTTTGGTTCAATGTTGAAAATATAGGCTAAATCATGCTCTATGGTTGTGTTTATGGTCTCATTTAATCTTATGAGAAAAGTATCTTTAGCAACCTCAAAATAGAAAGGGTAGTAGCCATACTCTAAATACTCCTTATAAAACTCAAACGGTTTAAATTTAGAAGTTAGTTCAAAAGCTATATCTATATGCTTTTCTAAAATATCCTCTAAGGTGTAACTCTTAAACTTTTTACCTGTTTTAAGCTCTAAAAACTCTCTAAAACTCAACCCACCAAATCGGTACAACATAGCTCTTCTACTAAGGTCTGCTTTTGAGTGTTCTAATTTTATGGCATTGCTTCCACTAAAAATAACTTGAAGAGAGGAGAATACATCATATATCATCTTAAGATGTTTTTCAAAATCAGCAATTTGGTGGATTTCATCAATCACCAAAACCTTACCACCAATCTTTTCAAACTCTTCTGCTAACTCAAAAAGTTGGATGTTACTAAGCAGTAGAAACTCAGCACTTACATAGAGTTTTTTATCGAGTGATACATCTAACTCATTTAAATATTGAAGTAAAAATGTGGTCTTTCCAATACCTCTGTCCCCAATGATACCTATGAGTCTATTGTTAAAATCTACCTCTTTAAAAAAGTATCTTTTATATTCTATATTTGTATTTTTTAGTAAAGAGTAGGAATATTGTTGAATCTGTTCTAACATTTTAAACCTTTTTGCTTATCTTAATAAGCATTATACAAAATATAATTAAAAGTTAATCTGAAATTGATAACTTTTTATTTAGACTCTGTATTTTAATTAAAAAATACATAACCTATAAAATACTTAGAATAATTAACGGTTTTATTTACACTTTTCAAGAAAACTAAGATATAAATATAAACTGTATCACAAACGAAGGTTTGGTTAACACTATTTAAAATAATGATATAATTGCTTAATCAATAAAAGTAAGGCATAAAATGAAAAAAATAATTTATGGCAATAGCAACTTTAGAAAAGTAAAAATAAACAATGACTACCTCTATATTGATAAGACAGACTATATAGAAAAATTAGAAAAGCTTAATGATGATTTTGTTATTTTTTTACGCCCAAGACGTTTTGGTAAATCTCTTTTTCTATCTACACTACAATACTACTATGATGAAAACTCTGCTGATGAATTTGATGATATTTTTAACGACACCTATATTGGGAAAAATCCTACTCCTCTAAAAAGTAGCTTTCGTATCTTATTTTTTGAGTTTTCTGGCATAGATATAAATGGCAATAGAGAACAACTCTTTGAACAATTTACTTTTAAGATAAAGATGTCAATTAGTAAATATTTTAGTAATTATGGTTACCCTCATGAGTACAAAGATATTGAAAAGATTAATAATCCAACTTCACTTATGGAGTACTTTTTTGAAAAAACAAAAAATGATAAAATCTACCTCCTAATAGATGAATACGACCAATTCGCCAATGCTATCTTAGCTTACAGTATGAACGATTTTTTAGAGATAGTTGGCAAAGGTGGATTTGTAAGAAGCTTTTATGAAGTACTAAAAGGGGCTACTCAAACAGGTGTGATTCAAAAGATGTTTATTACAGGAGTTACCCCAATTACACTTGATAGTCTAAGTTCTGGGTTCAATATTGTAAAACATATCACCTACAATGAAAAATTTAATGCCATGGCAGGATTTACCCAAGAAGAGGTAAACTATTCACTAGAGCAATCTATTTTTAAAGTGTGTGAGAGTATAGATAAAGAGAAGCTACAAGATAAATTAAAAACATGGTATAACGGCTACCTCTTTAATGTTCAAGCAAATAAACGAATTTATAATGCTACTTTAGTAAACTACTTTATCTCAGAGTATGATACAAAACGATGTCAAATGCCTATTAAAATGTTAGACAGCAATGTAGCCTCTGACTACAAAGCAATTATGAAACTCTTTAATATAGGAGATAGTGAAAGAAACTATAAAATATTAGAAGAGCTTATAGAAAATGGAACTGTAACAGGTATGCTAAAAGACAGATACGATTTAAATCAATCCTTTAAAGAGGATGACTTTATTACCCTTATCTACTCTATGGGGTTTATTACTATTCAAAATGAAGACTTTGGAGAGGTATTGGAGTTTTGCATTCCAAACTATGTTATTAAAATGCTCTACTTTAACTACTTTGCTGTAGAACTTCAACAGAGAAACAATCTTGCTATCTCTTTTGATAGTAGACGACCACTTATAGATTTAGCACGAGGAGACTTGAAACCTTTTAAAGAGCAACTTAATACCTCTATAAAAACTCTTTCAAATCGTGACCACTATGGATTTACAGAGAAACATTTTCAAGTGATTACCTTGGCACTTTTGAGTTTTGCAGACTTCTATTTTATAGACTCTCAACCTGAACTTGATAATAAATATCCTGATATTTTACTCATAGGAAGAGATAAAAAAGTTCCAAATAACTATATGTTTGAATTAAAATGGAAAAAAGAGAAAGATAACTATGAAACTATAAAAAAAGATGGACTAAAACAGGTTGAGGAGTATAAAGAGCTAGATAAGGTCAAAAGCATTCCTAAGCTTAGAAGTTTTCTACTTATTGGCTCAAAAGATGGAGTAGAGTTTATAGAATGCTAATAGGTTACGCAAGAGTCTCAAAATCAGATGGAAGCCAAGTTTTAGATTTACAAATAGATGCTCTCATAAAAGAAGGGGTCAAAAAAGAGAATATCTATACCGATAAAGCATCTGGAGCAAAAGAGGATAGAGTTGGACTTGAACATTGTCTAAAAGCCCTTAGAGCAGATGATATTTTAGTGGTTTGGAAACTTGATAGACTTGGACGAAGCCTAAAACATCTTATCTCTACGGTTGATGATTTAAGCCAACGAAAAATTGGCTTTAAAGTTCTCTCTGGTCAAGGGGTAAATATTGATACCACCACCCCATCAGGAAGAATGGTTTTCTCTATCTTTGCTGCTCTTTCTGAATTTGAGAGAGAACTCAACCGTGAACGAACCATAGCAGGACTTCAAGCAGCACGAGCAAGAGGTAGAAAAGGTGGACGAAAATTTCAACTGACTAAAGCTCAAGTAAGATTAGCCCAAGCCTCCATGAAAAACCGTGACACCTCTGTGGCTGAACTATGTTCTGAGCTTGGAATTACTCGCCCTACCCTCTACCGTTATGTTTCACCCAATGGGGAACTTAGGGAATTTGGAAAGAGGGTTCTTGAAATTTCAAAACCTACTCCAACACAAACAAGTTAGTACCTTCTTCTTTAAAGAGACAAAAGAGTAAAATAACACAAAAAAACAGCATAAAGAAAACTCATGGCAAGAAAACAATACGGTACAACCATTTGGGGTGCAGAGCTTTTAAAGGTTTTGGAACAAAAGACAGATTCTGGACGACTGGGGCGAGGTAGGACTTATGCCAATACAGGTAGGGTTTATGATGTATCGGTTAAAGATAGCCACATTAGAGCAAAGGTAGAGGGGAACTATAGCCCCTACTATGCTACAAGCATGGACTTTACCCCTTTTAGTAAAAATGAGATAGCAACCATCAAAACTATTTTAGAAGAAAATCCTCTCATTTTAGCCTCCATCATGAATGGAGATTTGCCTGAAACTTTTTTGAGACACCTCTATGATGCTCATATCTCTCTCTTTAAAGATTTTAAAATGAGTTGCTCTTGTCCTGATTTTTATGGAAGATATGCTTGTAAACATATTGCAGGGCTTTACTATATTGCCGTAAGTGAAATGGATAAAAATCCTTTTACACTCTTTTCGCTTCGTGGCTTTGACCTTATTAAACATTATGGGATTGAGAATGAGATAAATATAGAGTATCCCCTATCTTTAACTCCTTATCAAGAGCAAGAGGTAAGTAGTGAACCTTTGGAGATTATTAAACTGGGCGACAATTCAAACTTTATTCTCTCGATGCTCTCATCTAATCCTCCTTTTGCTTCGATTGACTATAAAGAGGTAATGGAGGAGTTTTATAAAAAAGTTCCTAAAGCATTGGTTCAAAATATCTCTCCAATTCAGAGCCGTGAGATTGAGGATATAGAACGACTTTTACAAAATTCTGATTTTGAATTTATTTTTAATCATGATGTTTATGAGAGTCAATTCAGAGTGACCAATCCTCTATTTTTGGATTCTAAAAAACTTTTTGTTGATATTGATGCAAAGTTTAGAAAAGAGACCATGACCATCTCTACTCTTGAACTATTTAAACTTTTTATCTCGTTTGAAGATGATAATGGAAGCGAAAGTTACCGTTTTCTTTTCTATCTTTTTCGTATTGCCTACTTGATGATAGAGTCAAAAAGTTTTATCCCTGCTGTGGTGGAGGGCAAGAAGAGTTTTTTCATTGTCTACAGACTACTTCACTCCATTCCAGAGGTGCAAAAACAGCTTAATGGTTTGAGTCTATTTGCTCCTAAAATGGTTAAATATAAGAAAAAGTATCTGAATCAATTGAGTTCAACAGAAACTATACTCTCTGCGATTATTAGTGATTTTGTGAACAATATGAACTTTTGGCACAAGAAACAGAAAAATAATCCACCTAAAGTCTCTTGGAGTTTTTTCCATACCGAAGAGTTCAGAGTTAAAGGTTTTGAAGAGGAGAATATTGCCACCTCTATCTATAATTACTTCTCTATTTTTGACATTATCAAAAGCCAATATCGTTATAAGATTTACATTGACAAAATAGATGAGTATTTTTTAGCCATTAAAGTTCAGCATAAAACCAAAGAGTATCTTTTAAATCAGAGTTTAAGAGTTCTCAACAAGATGGAGATTTTAAAATTTATCTCTTTTTTAAACACCTATCTGCCTGAAACAAGTCAACTTTTAGAGCAAGATGTAGTAGAACTTTCCAAATATAAACTAGAAGATTTTCTGCTAAACACTTCTACTATTATCTCCAATTTAGGCATAGATATTATTTTACCAAAAGAGCTAAAAAATCTTTTAAGACCAAAATTATCACTTAAAGTTAGCTCCAAATCTAAAAATTTACAATCATTCTTTGACCTAAAATCCATGTTAGAGTATGATTGGCAGATAGCCATTGGCGACCAGACTATTTCAATCGAAGAGTTTGAAAAATTGGTTGAGAGTGGTAAAGAGCTTATTGAGTTTAAAGATAACTTTGTGGTCATTTCACCCGAGGAAGCCAAAAATATATTTGCACAGATAAAACGAAAAAAAGCACTGGATAGTTTTGAGATTTTACAAGCCACACTCAATGGCGAAGCCTTTTTAACCAAAGAGCTAGAGGCGTTTATTGATGAGCTGTTTAACCCTAAAGATATACCTGTTCCTACTTCACTCAATGCAGAGTTAAGAAGCTATCAAGAGCGAGGTTTTGCATGGAACATTAATAATCTACTTAACGGTTTTGGTACAATTTTGGCTGATGATATGGGGCTTGGTAAGACCATTCAGGCGATTAGCACCCTTTTATATCTCAAAGAGAATGGGTTTATTAAAAAGCGAGTAGTTATTATTGTGCCAACTTCGCTTATCAATAACTGGGAAAATGAGCTAGAGAAGTTTGCTCCATCGCTTGGGTTTTTCTCCTATTATGGGCTAAAGCGAAAGCTTGAAGAGTCTGATATACTTATCACTACTTATGATATAGCACGGCGAGATTTAGCCAAACTAAAAAAAGAGAAAATTGACTGTCTCATTATTGATGAAGCCCAAAAAATCAAAAATCCCAATACCGAGACAAGCAAAGCGATTAAGTCCATTAAGGCAAAATATAAAATTGCTCTAAGTGGTACACCTGTTGAAAATAATCTTTCTGAATTGTGGAGTATTTTTGATTTTACACTGCCAAAGTATCTTAAAACCCTCAAAGATTTTCAAAAGAACTACGCCAAAGATATAGAGATACAAAAAGACCATGCCAAGATAGAGAAGCTAAAAAAAATCACAGCTCCTTTTATGCTTCGACGGCTTAAAACAGACAAAAATATTGCACCTGATTTACCTGAAAAAATCATTATAGATGAGTACTCTACCATGACCAAAGAACAAGCAGGACTCTATCAAAGTTTGGTAGATGAGAGCTTTAAAATGATGGAAGATGAAGAGAATACAGGGGCATTGGTGCTAAAACTCATTGTTTCCCTAAAACAGATATGTAACCACCCAAGAAACTTTGATAAAACAAGTCCAATAGACCCAAAACTATCAGGTAAAGCACAACAGCTATTAACGCTACTAGAGACGATACTGCAACGAAATGAAAAGGTACTTATATTTACCCAATATACAGAAATGGGCGATATATTGGTCAAGATGATAGAGGATGTACTACTTACCACACCACTCTTCTTAAAAGGTTCACAGAGCAAGAAAAAGCGAAATGAGATAGTAGAGAGTTTCCAAAATGACCCTAAACATAAAATCTTTATCTTATCACTCAAAGCAGGTGGAGTAGGACTAAACTTAACAGAAGCAAACCATGTCATTCACTACGACCTATGGTTTAACCCTGCTGTGGAGAACCAAGCTACTGATAGAGCCTTTAGAATTGGTCAAAAGCGAAATGTTTCTGTTTATCGTTTTATTACAAAAGATAGTTTTGAAGAGAAGATAGACAAGATGATAAAGGCGAAGCAGGAGTTATCTAATCTTAGTGTTAGTATTGGTGAAAATTGGCTTGGGAAGATGGATAAAGATGAGTTGAGGGGGATTTTTGGGTAAAGAAAAAAAGGATAATAAATGAGTGATACACACCGTAAAGATAGAATTGAAGATAAACTAATTTTAAGTTGGAAAAATCCAAATAATAACCAAAGAATTCCTATTGGAAGATTAAAATTCAGAGATGAATATTACTCTTTTCAATATACAAAAGGGGCTTTGAACGAGAAAGATTTTAGGCCTTTTGAGTCAATGAAAAATTTGGAAAGAATCTATGAGTCAAAAGAACTTTTTCCTCTATTTAAAAATAGGCTACTTCAAAAAAGCCGACCAGAGTATCAAGATTATTTAAAATGGCTCAATGTTAAAACCAAAAGTATGCACCCAATGGAAGAGTTAGCTCTAACAGGAGGTGTCCGTGCTACTGATTCATTTGAACTTTTTCCACTACCTATTAATGAGAATGGTTATTACCGTGTTAAATTTTTTAGCAGAGGTATTAGACATCTAGCTAAATCATACAATCAAAGAGTAGAAGGATTAGGAGAAAATAGAAAACTATATCTAATGAGAGATATTCAAAATCAGTTAGATAGTTATGCACTAGTATTACGAACCGATAATCCAATTGAACTTGTTGGATATTGCCCCTCTTTCTATACTAAAGATTTTAACCATTTAATTGAAAACAATGGTACTGATAATATTTTTTTACGAGTGATTAAAAATAATTTGGATGCTCCATCACAACTAAAACTTCTATGTGAATTTAAGACAAAATGGAGTGAGGGGTTTACTCCTTTTGATAGCGAAGATTTTCAGGTTATTGTGATTGATACTTCAGCAGATGAATAAGATGGAGTCAGTCACGTATCAATATAAAAACCCAAACAACCAAAGAGGGATTTTATTGTCAAAGCCTATCTCTATATCATCAGCAGCAACATAGCCAAAAGGATTTCCCTCTAACTGCTCATCACTTTTTGAAGCTCCAGCAACTTCAAAGACTCTTTTATCATTCACTATAAAATCCCCCTTATCATGATAGTGAATTTGATGTTTTAGTCCTACTTGAGATACAAAGAAACTCTCCCTAATAGTACCAATATTTGGATTTGCACAAAGTACAGTAAAAAGATTTGGATTATCAAGAAGAAGCTTGTCTGGCTTATTGACAGCTCTCATTCCTTGTCCCTGTCGTACTACATGAATAAGGCTTCCTGCATCCATTCTTTCTAAATACTTAGAGAGAGTTGACCATGAAGTCTCTACTGCTGAACTTAGTTTTTTTACATTTAAATCATAAGGCTTAGTTACACAAAGCATATAGACTGTTTTTTTGAGTTTATCTAGTTTTGAACTCTCAATATTATAAATAGCAGACAAATCAGAGTCAATAGTCAGATTAATAACATCTAATAGCTTTTGAGGATAGTCAATAAGTGATTCAAGATAAACCATGCTCTAAATAGTTATTAAACTGTTCAAGAGGTCTAATCTTGGTCATAATCTCCGATGCAATATCAAAATGATTTTCAACTATCTCATCAAGGGTGTATGATTTAAATTTCTCTCCTATTTGTA
>JALVXD010000173.1 GCA_027038295.1 Campylobacteraceae bacterium | reverse complement strand
AGTTTGATATAGATAAAAAGATAGAAGCTTATTTATGTATTGGAATGAATCCTGAACATCCTCCTAGAGCTTCAACTTCTGATAAAATTTTAGAATTTGAAGAGGAGTTAGATACTCAACTTTTTGACGGTTGCCAAAAAGAGTTTAATTAAAAAATTATGCAAACCCATAAACTAACCATAAAAGGCATAGTCCAAGGCGTAGGCTTTCGCCCTTTTATCTACCAACTAGCAACAAGATTTAACCTCAAAGGAACAGTTCTTAATGGAACACAAGGGGTAGAAATAGTAGTAAATGTCTCTAAAGATAAACTTGAAGAGTTTATAGAAGCCATCAAAAATGAACTTCCTCCTTTAGCCTCTATAGATAGACTTAGCATAGAGCAGATTGAAGCTAAAGAGTTTAATGATTTTCAGATTATACAAACCGATAGTAGTGGAGAAAAAACAGTTAATATCCCTCCTGACATAAGCATTTGTAAAGCTTGTGAAAAAGAGCTATTTGACCCCTCCAATCGTCGCTATGGTTACCCTTTTATTACCTGTACCCATTGTGGAGTACGCTACTCAATTATCTATGATTTGCCTTATGATAGGGGCAATACCTCTATGAAGTTTTTTAAGATGTGTAAAGCTTGTGAAGAGGAGTATACCAATCCATTGGATAGACGCTATCATGCTCAACCTATTGGGTGTTGGGAGTGTGGAGCGAGTTTAGAGTTAAGAGTTAAGAAGGAAGAGTTAAGAGTTGATAGGCGTGGGGTTGTTGATGGGGCTGTTGAGCTTATAAAACAAGGGAAAATTTTAGCCATAAAAGGTGTGGGTGGGTATCATTTAGTTTGTGATGCTACTAATGAGGAGGCTGTTTTAAAGTTACGAGAGAGAAAACAGAGACCTACAAAACCCTTTGCTGTAATGGTTAAAGATATAGAGATGGCTAGAGAGTTAGCAGATATTTCAAAAAAAGAGGAAGCTCTCCTCCTATCAAAAGAACGCCCAATAGTAATTCTTAACTCTTCACTCTTAACTCTTAACTCTCAAGTTGCTCCAAACCTTTCACGTATTGGGCTATTTTTACCTTACACACCTCTACATCTACTCCTCTTAACCAAACTAAATCGTCCTTTAGTAGCAACATCAGCAAATATAACTGATGAACCACTAGCGACCAATAGAGAGAGTATTGAAAGACTAAGTAGTGTCTATGACTTTCTACTTGACCACAATAGAGAGATAGTCAATGGTTGTGATGACTCTGTAGCAATGGTAGTAAAGGGGCAAACCATTATGTTAAGACGTGCTAGAGGTTATGCTCCTGTTAAGGTAGAGTTGCCTTTTAGACTAAACAAAAAGGTCTTGGCAATGGGGGCAAACCAAAAGAGTACCATTGCTATAGGGTTTGACAATCAAGTTATTTTATCACCTCATATTGGAGATTTAGATAGCATTAGCTCTGTTGAGTATTATAAGAAAAATATAGAGAGCCTAAAACGTATTTATGGGTTTGAGCCAGAAGTAATAGCGTACGACAAACACCCAAACTACGAAAGTACAAAAGTAGCAAACCAACTCTTAACTCTTAACTCTTCCCTCTTAACTCAAAAAGTTCAACACCATTATGCACATATTTTAGGAGTAATGGCAGAGAAAAAGATACAAGGTAAAGTCTTTGGTGTTGCTTTTGATGGGACAGGTTATGGCGATGATGGCAACCTTTGGGGTGGGGAGTTTATGGTTTGTGACTATGAGGTGTATGAGAGAGTAGCACACCTAAACTACTTCAAACTTTTAGGAGGAGCAAAAGCTATAAAAGAGCCAAAACGTGTGGCATTGAGTCTGCTTTTTGAGTGTTATGGTGATGAGGTCTTTAAGTTAAATACACCAACCACTAAAGCATTTACTCAACAAGAGCTAAAGACTCAATATATTATGTGGCAAAAAGGACTCAATGCTCCTCTAAGCTCTTCGGTTGGACGGCTATTTGATGCTGTGGCTTCTCTTACAGATGTTTGTCAAGTGATGAGCTTTGAGGGTGAGAGTGGTATGAGGTTAGAGGAGTTGTATAGTGACTCTGTTGAGGGAGTTTACTCTTTTGGCTATGAGAATGGGGTAGTAGATATTTTACCTATGATAGAAGAGATAGTCAAAGAGAATAGCCAAGAAGTAGCCATTAGCAAGTTTTTTCATACTCTAGTAGCTATTGTTGAAGCTGTTTATGAGCCTTATGATTTGCCTTTGGTACTTAGTGGTGGTGTATTTCAAAATAGGGTACTTTTGGAGCTTTTGTTTGAGCGAT
>JALVXD010000172.1 GCA_027038295.1 Campylobacteraceae bacterium | reverse complement strand
GAATTGGCACTTTATTTAAAAGTGCGTACCAATATGCAAACTGTTAAGATTAGTCGATAAGAAGAATTTTAACCTTATCACCTATTACGTTAGGCGTATCTTCTTCTGAAGTAACCAAAAGAGCAGTTGAACCCAACATATTGGTTAAAATAGCAGAAGAACCAGCTTTCTTACCATTAAAATCAACAAAATAACTCCCTTCTTCTAAACTATAGTTACACGCTGTAAATTCTGCCTTCTTAATACGTTTATTAAAAGGTGAACGAAGTGTTGCTTCAACTATACGTAGAGAGCACTTACCTTTTTGAAGTTTAGCTATTAGTGGCACCATATAGAGCAATGCTGTCACTGTAGAAGAGTACGCAAACCCTGGTAGTGCCACAATGAACTTATCATCTTTTTTTGCTACCATAATATGTTGCCCAGGTTTAACACGTACTCCTTTAAAGAGTACCTCACAACCAAGTTCTACAATAACATCTTTTACAAAATCAAAATCACCTACCGATACACCACCTGTAGTTACGACTATATCGCTTTGAGATAATGCTTTTTTAACAGCCGATAAAATACTCTCTTTATTATCAGATATGCATCCTAACTGTAGAGGTTCTCCATCATATTTTTTGACTATTGCTTCTAAGATATAGTTGTTGGAACTACGAATTTGTGCATCAGAAGTTTGGTTCTCTCCTAATTCAAGGAGTTCTGAACCTGTTGACAAGATAGCCACTCTAGGTTTTTCATAGACCAAAGGAGAGACAACATTTAAACTTGCCATAACACCTATATCTGCAAAGTCTATTTTAGTCCCTACTTCTATAAGTTTTTGTCTATTGGCATAATTTTCACCTATTGCTCTTACTGAAAATCCAAAAGGAACCTCTTCATTAATAACAATTTCATCACCTTCTACTGTTACATTCTCTATAGGAATTAAAGTGTCGGCTCCTTTTGGCATAAGTGAACCTGTAAAGGTTTTAATGCACTGCCCCCCAATAACTTCATCTACCAAGTCAGAACCTGCTGGGTTAATACTCGAAATTTTTAATCTTCCCAATGCTAAATCTTCATGTTTTACTGCATAACCATCCATAGCTGATGTGGGAAAAGCTGGTGAGTTATGGTCAGCAATAATATCTTCTGCCAAAACATAGCCCAAACAATCTGTTAAATATTTTTTATGTGTTTTATAACTCTCTATCTCGATATTTTTAATTATATCTATAGACTCATCGAAGTGCATAAATGCCATTCTATTTTTCCTTTTTTTAATTCTATTTAATTTTAATGTTCGGTCCTACCGAACCTACGCCAATAACCCACTACCACTCATAGGGGTACTTCTATCTTCTGCATAAATTCTTTTTCCATCTTTTACATCATATTTCCAAATAGGAGCATTGGCTTTAAAATCTTCTACAAACTCATCTATAAGTTCTAATGCCACTCTTCTTTTTGGTGAGAAAACAGCTGATATATAAGATGATGTATGCACGGGAACATCACCAATAGCATGTGCCATTTTTACTTTGGCTCCCAACTTCTCTGCCTTTTCAACCCAAGAGTTAAACCACGCCTCTAACACAGGTTCATAAATATCAAAACTCAAAGCTTCAATACCATCTTCTGCTCGAATGGTTCCTACAAAAGGAATGTATGCTCCATAGTTGGACGCTGCCTCTTCATGTAACCACTTTGAAAAAATTTGTTCTACATCTAATGAACCTTGATATAATTCCACTACCTTAGCCCCCACATACTGGAGGTAAAATAGAGACTCTATCACCACTCTTAAGTTCCATAGATAAATCACTTGTCATCTGGTCATTAACAGCTACAGCACATTTAGCTAGCCATGCACTGATGGTATCTATTTTTTGTAGTTGCTCTGCTACATCATGAAGTGTTTTAGCTTCTAACTCTAAAGACTCTTCACCTATGGGACCTAAAAATTCCACTATAACCATTTCTAATACCTTTTTCTAAAAATTGTTTCGATTATAAAAGTTGTTTGATATAATCATGCTTAAATTTTTCATTCAGGAGTATAAGTGTGATATTTGGTTCCATTAGCTACCTCAATCTTTTACCTTTTCAAGTTTTTATGAAGCGTTACATTAAACATTCAGGTACCAAAATGGCACTTAACTATAGAAAAAATGTCCCTAGTCAAATCAACAAAGCTCTTAAGTCACGACATATCAATGGAGCATTTATCTCCAGCATAGAGTCTCCTAACTATCACTGCACAGATTTAGGTATTATTGCCAATAGAGCTGTCTATTCAGTTTTTGTTATAGAGGGAGAGGATAAAGTAGATAATGAATCAGCCACTTCCAATCGTTTAGCAGAAGTTTTAAATTTAAAAGGAGAAGTTATTATTGGAGATAAGGCTTTAACCTACTATTTAAATGGAGGAGAGGGTATTGATTTGGCTACAGAGTGGCACAAAGAGACCAATTTACCTTTTGTATTTGCTAGACTATGTTACAACTGTTATGGAGAGTCTATTCAAAAAATGGCTAAAAAGTTTATGCATACGCCTCATAAAGTACCTCAATATATCTTAAAAAAAGAGGCAAAAAAAAGAGATATTACACCCAAACAGCTCCTTTGGTACTTGGAGCATATTGAGTATAAGATGAATTATAAATCTAAAAAATCTTTGAAGCTTTTTTTAAAAAAAGCTTCACAATAAAAAGCTCTTACTTAAGTTCTTCAAACTCTCTTCTTGCAAAGAGAGCTCCTAAAATTGAGATAAAGAACATTCCGACTAGCATCCACCATGGATTCAATGCTGATACAGAATTTTCATAAGTATCACAAACACAATTACTTATAATTGCTACTTGTGCTGCATTGGTTTGGTTTCCTTGGTTATCTTCTACGACATAGTAGATTGGTGTTGGAATTCCTGTGAAACCTTCTTCTGCTGTAAACACAACTGTATCACCATTTACTGTCCAAACTCCTTCACCAGGAACCACAACACTATCTTGTGTATTAATGGTTGCTGAACCTACAGCTGTACCATCATTCCATAAAATCGTACCATTATTTGTATCAAGAAGATGAATAATGCTTCCTGCACCTAAAGCATCATTGTCCAGTACATTTATAGTAGTTACTGGACCTTCTAAACTTGCAGGTTGTGCATCATCTTCTGCAGTAAAGTTTTCTGATGGAGCAACAGCTGCAAATGGCATGGTCGCTCTTGCTTTTTCTGACTCCCAACCTGTATTATCAGTTGTAGTATAATCAAACTCTATCTTTGTTGCACCATTTTTAGGGTCAACTGTTAATAACTTATTATTAAAGTTAGGAATAATTTGTCCTTTTTCTACTGCAACACCATCATAATAGAGTGTACCATCTGTTGGTAAAGATACAATAGTTACCGTTTTTGGTGAACCATCTTCATTATCAATAATACCTAAATCTATCACTTTTATTTGTTTATCTGCACCTGGATTGGCTTGAACTACTGAGGTAACATCTTCAACCACTGGTCTTTTATTGATACCAAAGTTAACCTCTGGAACATCTGTTGTTACAACACTTACATCTATCACTCCATTAGCACTATCATCTAAACCTTTATCTCTACCTATATGCTCACCATCTGCATGGTTCCAGTTTTCTGGAAGTTTTGCTGTTGTAGCATTGGCTTCTGTACTAAGTACCACATGGTAATTATTGTTCGGGTAGACACCATCTTTGTTTTCAAAGAGGTAACTTCCATTACTATCAATCGCTACAGTAGCTAAAGTCTCATTATTCTCATTAAGAAGTGTTGCATAGAGTTGAACACCATCTACTGTTGCTATCTGCGTTCCATTAACTGTCTCATCGTTGTTACCATCTGCAAAGATGTATCCTGAAATTTTCACACCAACAAATGGCATAACTACCGTTGCAGGGTCTGAAATTGCACCTGTTACATCTGTTGATGTATAGGTAAAGGTAATATTTTGGTCACCATCATCTGGGTCAATTGTCAACTTACTTGGGTCTGCAATGGTTGCATTTAACTCTACAGGAGTTCCCTCATAGTAAAGTGTTCCATTTGTAGGTAGTGTTGTAATGGTTATCACTGGTGAAGCATCTTCATTATCACTCACTGTTAACGTAGGTACTACATACTGAGCATCTCTACTTGTATTTAATTGCTCTGGTTCTGTTTTATCATCTGCCACTGGTCTTTTGTTAATCCCAAAGTTAATCTCTGGAATATCTTTAGTAGTTACTACAACTTCAATCTCCCCATCTGCTACTCTATCTAAACCAGCATCAGCTCCTATATGCTCACCATCTGCATTAGTCCATGTGTTTGGCAACATTGCTGTTGTACCATTTGCATCAGAAGTTAGAACAACATTATAAGTACTGTTTGGAACAATTCCATCTAATCCATCAAAATCATAAGAACCAGCTGCTTTTATAGCTTCTCTTGCCATAAAATTACCATTACTGTCTAGTAATACAGCATAGAGTGCTACCTCATCAGCTTTTGATGTTAAGTCTCCATCGACTGTTCCATTATTGTTACCATCATTAAAGATATTTCCTGAAATTTTCAGACCTTTAAATGGCATCGCAATAGTTGCTACGTCTGACTCTACACCACTACCATCTGTAGTTGTATAAGTAAATGAAACTGTTAAACTACCATTATTTGGGTCAAGTGTTAATTTACTATTATCAAAATTTTCAATCACTTGATTCTCTGTAACCTCTACACCATTATAATATAGTGTTCCATTACTTGGTACACTTTTAATTGTTACAGTACTTGGTGTGGTATCTTCACTATCACTAACATTTAAATCAATTACATTGACCTGAACATCTGTTCCTGGGTTAAGTTGTAATTCACCTGTATTATCACCTGCAACTGGTTTTTTATTGATTCCAAAGTTCACTTCGACCACATCTGTCTCTACTACAGTTACGTTAATAACTCCATCAGGAGCATCATCAAGACCTGTATTTGCACCTATATGCTCACCATCTGCATTGTTCCAGTTCACTGGAAGAGAAGCTTCATTTGAATTAGCTGTTGTACTAAGTACTACAGAGTATGAGTGGTTTGGTAAAATACCATCTTTATTTCCAAAGCTGTATGTTCCATCTTCTGCTATAGGTGTAGTGGCAATCGCTGTTCCATTAACATCTAAAAGAGTAGCATGTAACTGCGTACCATTTGGTGAAGCTATTGGCGTACCATTTACTGTACCATCAGCATTACCATCATTAAAGATATTACCTGCGATTTTAATCCCTTTAAATGGCATAGTCACCGTTGCTAGGTCAGAGACCATACCTGTTACATCAGTTGAAGTATACGTAAACAGTACTGTTTGGTCACCATCATCTGGGTTAACTGTCAATAGCGTTAAATCAGCTATCTCCATATCAACTGTTACCTCTGCACCATCATAATAGAGTGTTGCATTTGTAGGCAGTGTTCTAATGGTTACAATAGCTGGAGTTCCATCTTCTTTATCACTAACGGTTAATGTGGGAACGCTTACTTGTACATCTGAACCTGGATTAAACTGTGTTGGCTCTGTTTTATCATCAGCTACTGGCTTTTTATTGATACCAAAGTTAATCTCTGGAATATGTGTTGAAGCTACATTAACAGTTACAATACCATTTGCATCTCTGTCAAGTCCATTAAGACCAATATTTTCACCATCTGCATTGTTCCAGTTTTCTGGAAGCTTTGGAGTTGTTCTATTTGCTTCATCAGAAAGAACCATGGTATAGTTTGTATTTGGTGTAACACCATCAACATTTGAGAAGATATATGTTCCATCTGCACCTAAAGGTTTAGAAGCTACAGCATCACCATTAGTATCGACTAGAGTTACATAGAGTTGTGTATCATCAGCTTTTGCTGTTAAATTTCCATCGACATTCCCATTAGCATTTCCATCATCAAATAGTTTTCCAGAGATAGCAATATCTGTAAATGGTAGAGTCACTTTAGCCTCATCTGAAACCACACCAGCTCTATCTGTTGCAGTATATTTAAACTCAAGAGTTTGGTCTCCATTATCTGGGTCAACCGTAAATTTACTTGGGTCAAAATCAGTTAATGTATCTCCAGCATTTACTTCATCACCATCATAGTATAATTTTCCATTAGTAGGAACTGTTGTTATGGTTATGGTTGTTGGTGTACCATCTTCTTTGTCTGCTATGCTCAATGTTGGTACAACTACCTGATTATCTTTTCCAGGGTTTGCTTGTGTTGGCTCAGCTTTATCTACAGCTGTCGGCTTGTTGTTGATTCCAAAATTAACTTCTGGAACATCTACACCCTCTACTGAAACTGAAATGGAACCATCTGCATCACCATCTGTTCCTTCAGTTGTACCAATATGCTCACCATCTGCATGGTTCCAATCTGTTGGAAGTTTTGCCTCAGTTGCATTTGCTTCTGTACTAAGCACTACGGTGTAACTACTATTTGGCTTAATCCCATCATCACCATTAAAGCTATATGCTCCTGATGATATTGCTTTAGTTGCCAATACTGCACCATCACCATTTAAAAGAGTTGCATAGAGTTGTTTACTATCTGGACTTGAAATTTTTGTACCATTAATAGTATCATCACCACTTCCATCATCAAAGATATTTCCTGAAATTTTCAATCCTCTAAATGGCATAGTAACCGTTGCTTCATCTGATACTACACCAACTTTATCAGTTGTTGTATAGTTAAACATAACAGTTTGGTCACCATTGTCTGGGTCAACGGTAAATTTACTTGGGTCTGCATTTTCAATAGCCTCATTTACTGTTACTAAGTTTCCATTATAATAGAGTTTTCCATTAGTAGGAAGTGTTGTGATGGTTATCGTTGTTGGTGTTCCATCTTCTCTATCTGTTACATTTAAATCTGGCACAGAGACTTTTACATCTGCTCCTGGGTTCAGTTGTGGAGCCTCTGTTTTGTCTTGTGCTACTGGTTTCTCATTAATTCCAAAGTTTACTTCAGGAACATTTTCCTCAAGAAGATTAACAACTATTTTACCATCACCTTCACCTTGTGCATTTTGACCATCTGTTCCAACAGCTGTTCCAATATGCTCACCATCTGCATTATTCCAAGTATCTGGGAGTTTTGGTATTGTAGTTCCAGATACAGTACTTAAAACAACAGAGTAGTTCTTATTAGCAAGCACTCCATCTTCTCCATCAAATTCATAAGAACCACTTACTGCAATAGGTTTTGTTGCTAATACAGTTCCATCTTCAGCCAACAGTGTTGCATGAAGTTGCTCTTCACTTACTGTAGAAATTTTTGTTCCATTAATGGTATTATCACCATTACCATCAGAAAAGATATTTCCTGAGATTATTGGACTAAAGAAACCTGCATCTATAGTAGGGTTCTCTTCATCTTCACCCAAAGTAATGATATCAGTTTTCCCATTAGTATTAATATTAGAATCTAATGTTTGATCTCCACCACTACCTTTCGTAGTTACCAAGTATCCCACTGGTTTAATGAACTCAATAATATAGTCCCCATTTAGAAGGTTTTTAAACCCATAGGTACCATCAGCAGCAGTTATAGTTGTTGATAAAAGTGTACCATCATCTTTGTATAACTTAACAGTCACACCACCAATAGCTGTCTCTCCCTCATCTTGAATACCATCAGCATCTCTATCATACCAAACTTTATCACCAATACTACTCGCATAAACTTTAGCTGAAACTGTATTTGAAAGTACAGCATCAAGCTTACTTCCATCTTCAGCTATTGCTGTTGAAGCAGCTGTGTTTGAGTAGATATCATTATCATTATTATCATCTGTCGCAAACTTTAGATTTACAAAACATGTTCCAGATGCTGTCATACTTACACCTCTTGTACGTACAGCTGTGACTTCTGCATCGGTAAATCCACATCCAGCATCTGGTCCATCTGTAGTACCTTCACACCAAATAGTCTCAGGTGTTCCATCTGCTTTTGTATTTGAAGCGTGTAATGGACTAATATCTAATGGTCCTGCTTGTTTCGTAAACCAATACGATATACCACGTGCATTACATTGACCATTTTCATCAAATGACATACTATCAAATTGAAAAGCTCCATTAAAGTTTGTAGCCACATCTCTTTTTCTAGCTACAGTTGTACCAGGAAGAGGAGTAAACGTAAAGCTTCCCTCTACACCATCACCATTAAAAGGTAAAACATCAATAATATCTAATTCGGTTAAAGGTGTTGATGCTCCATTCCTCAAACCAACTCTAAACTCCATCCAGTTTAGGAGTCCATCTTTATTAATTTCATGTAGAGGTGTCTGAACACTTTTTACAATAAGTAGGGATGAAGGTACCGAATTGCTTACATTTGCATTATCAACTCGTTTTGATGCTACACTATCATCAGCTGGAGACTCAATCTGCACATAGTTTGCTAAAACACCAGCTGGTGCATCAACAGTAACAATAGCTGTCAAATTTAAATCACTATAAACTGTCCCCGTTGTTTGAGAACCTAAATCCCAAACTAAAATACTCTCTTTTCCTGTGCCACCATTGAGTGTAGCACATGGATGTCCTTTTGCTACAATAGCTGCTGCATAAGTGTTACAGGTAGCATCTGTAGCAGGAGAAATAACTTGTGGCTCTCCATAAGGGGTAAATGATGTTCCATATGAACCAATAGTTGTTCCATTTTTATAGCTTAATCCATTTGGTAAAACATCTACAATTTGAACATTACTACTTTCTGATCCTGAACCATCTGTTGTAAAGCTTGGAGTCAACTTAACCGTTACTTCAGAGCCAGGACTTACTGCTGTAGGAAGCATCTCTTTTAAAACTCTTACTTTTGCTCTTTCCATGATCAGTCTATCTCCAGACCATCCACCTATATGATTTATACTTGCATCATTTGGCTGATAATTAATAGAAACGTATTTGTTATCTGTTAAAGCACTTTTATAGGTTGCATAGTTTACTAAAAGTTTATTATTTGGTATGGGATCACCCGATGTCAAATAAGTTGAACGAGCTTCATGTTTAATACGCATTGCCATAAGTTTTTGGACAGGTAAAGTTGGAGCTGAAAGTCTTACCTTTGATACTGGTTGTCCACTTGCCTCAGCAGAAAGAAGATCTGGATACCAAGTAATATCTGTAGCATTACACTCTCTTGCAACAGCTAAACCTGCTGGTGCATCTGGAGCTGGTGGCCATGTGCCTACATAACCTGTTGCATATTCAACTTTTATATTAGGAACTGTTTCTGTGGTACCATAATTCAAATCTACAGCATGTTTTGTATCATCTACAAAAGTAGCTGAATTATCTGTAGTTGCATCAAGCAATACCATTTTATAGGTTTCAACATCTATAACATCACATATTGCAGGATTCTCTATATCGGTTCCACCTGTATTAGTATATACAGTGTAAGTACCCCAAACAGAGCCAGGAGTAGCTGTAGCATCACCTGCCCTCACTATTGATCCATCTGTTGGAGGTAAAGCCCAAGAGCCACCTCCCCATTGGCTTATTTGATTAGATTGATCACTCCAACCCTTACGATAAGACTTACTCCATGAACCACGCGTAGCATATAGAGTAATATTTCTACAATTATCAGCTTCACTCTCACCTAAACCATTAAAATTAGTACCATCTGATATACCAACTGGATTAAAATTAGTTAAACAGTTTGTTGCACTCAAAGTACCATCATCATCATTACCAACTATCCCATCTTCTCCAGCTTCAACATCAGAAAGAGGAACAAATACACGCAGTACACCAATAGCTGCAATATTACGATTTACAGGTAAAAGAGTTCCATTTTGACTTCGAATAGGTGCATTAGTTAATGTCCCATCAATACCCGTTACCTCTACGGCTACAGTAGTACCTGTTTGTGTACAAGTAACCCCCATTGTACCCCGAGCAAGAGGAATACTTCTATCAGGATAAGTCGTATTTAAGTAGGGAAAAGGCTCATCACTATTAGTATAGTTATCCATATCACAAGCATTAGATGTTGGTGAAAAATTACCATTCGTATCCCACGTAACTAATTTAGCATTAGGAGAGATATTACTTAAATCATCTGTAAATGTAACTGTTGCATTAGTACCACCTTTAAGAGCTTCATTCCCTAAGCTAGGGTTGATAGGGTCATCAGTTTCTCCAGGAACCTCATCTACTTCAATAGTAAAATTGTACCAAAGATACCACCCAGGATTACCATCTGCATCGTTCACTCCATAAGATGTTGTATAATATCCTGGACCATCATGTTTATCAATATTCCAACGTGGAGAAGCTGTTACCTTTAAAAGGTTAGCACTATTTCCATCTTCTACACCATCAGTAAGTGTACCTGCTGTACCAGTAGGCTCTTTAATAGAGAACGTAATATCACCAGGAATACTCCCATTAACTGCGTCTCCTTCAACTTTAACAGAAAAAGTCATCTGTTCACTATAGGAACCAACATCATTTGTATCAAAATCTTTTCTAACACAGTCAATATTTTTCTTATCTTCAGAAAGTGTACTTAATGTTTGATCACACGAACCAGGAATACCATCCCAAATAAATCCTTTACCAGCTGGTAAAACTCCAGAAATTGTTACTTGCTCCTCATCTCCTCCAGCATTTCCAAGCCAACTATATTTAGCAACTGCTTCAAAACTATCATTGGTACGAACTATTAAATCCCCACTATAACTATCATCAGATGGATCTCCAGTACCATTATCACTATAACCAGCATCACCTGACATATCACATCCTGCTGTACCATTATTATAATCATTGACAGCTGGACAAATATTTCGTCCATTAACCTGATCTCCAACATTATTAAAGTTACCAGCTAATCCACCTGTTGCACCATATTTTGTCGTAAGTGTCAGTGTTGCAGCTTGAAGCGTACTTCCAAGTAATAAAATCGAAAGTATAGAGCTTATTCTTAAATTCATATTAATTTCCTCTACTAATTTATATATTTATTTTAGTATAAATAAAATAGAACTTAATTTAAAATAGTAACAATGAAATAAAATATATAAAAAAGAACAACACCAATATTTAGAGAAAAACAATTTTAAATAGTAAAAGAAAAAGGGAGTATAAAAAAGAAGAATTTTACTTCAACTTAGTGACCCCTTTGGTCACTAAGCTTGGGAAAAAAAGACTAAAAGAAGATAAAATTAAAAGTCGTAAGTAACACCAGCTGAAACAGCATCTAAGTCAGGAGCACCTGATTTAACTGCCATTCTTTCATAGTCGAGGAATACACCCAAACCTTTCTCTTGGTCACCTTGACCATCAAAAGCTCTATTGTAACGACCCTCTTTTGCTCTGTCTGCACTTAAGTCAACCTCTACACCAGCACCAAGAGCCAATGTTTCTGCATTTGTCTTTTGAAGATGACCATCAGTTTTAGTTTTTGCCACACCAACCAATCCATATACATTAGTTGCATCTGTTACAGGGTACATAGGCTTAACAAAAATACCTGCATGTTTTACTTTTCCACCATCGGCTTTCCAGTTGGTTCTAATACCTCTTGCTTCAATACCTACATATTTATTGAAGTCATAACCTACTCTTGCCATAACACCAACTGTTTTATCTTTACCTGATTTTGGACAAGCTGAATCACAATTTGATTTATACTGAGCTCCTGCAATACCTAAACCTGCATAAAATCCATTTGCCTTAATGTTTTTAACAGGAACCACTGGAACTGGCTTAACAGCTACGGGAGCTGGAGCTTCTACTACAGGAGCAACATACTCCTCTTCTACAGCAGGTTCAACATAAGCCTCTTCTGCAAGAGTAACATCTTCTGTTTCAAACTCAGTTACTGGCATAATATCCCCACCTGCATATCCGAAACTTCCCATTGCAAAAAGAGCAATTAACGATAGTTTTACTTGTTTCATTTTAAATCCTTTGTTATATATTATTTAATTATATTTTACACTGTTTAAGCTGAAAATACCAATTAATCTTGGTATTTCTAACTATATCTCATATTTTCTTCTCTCTCAAAAAAGAAAAGCATTAGTAAAAGTGTTAACAAGAACATTAAAACTCCTGCTGTATCACTTAATACAGGAATACTCTTCTCATATGCTTCACAGGTACATACTCCTTTAATAGTAATCGTAGCCGTATTACTAATAACACCATGACGGTCTTGAATAACATACTCAATAGGAGTAGGCGTACCCGTATAACCTGCTTCTGGTGTAAATGTTACTGTTTGGTCAGTATTTACTTGCCAAGTTCCTTCCCCCGTAACCACACGACTCTGAACTCTATTACCATCTACATCTAAAATATAAACGCTTGAACCATTAATGTCACCTCTATCATCACTCAACACATCTATAACTATAGGCTCACCATTATTTGCCTGAGCACTGTTATTGGTAGCGACAACGGTTGCATCACCACCTTGAGTTAAAGTAATGGTTGCAATATTGCTAACTAAAGCATTACGATTCTCTACACTATAGTTAATTGGTGTTGGCGTTGTCGTAAAGCCGTCTTCAGCTCTAAAACAAACCATACCTTCACTACTTGCAGACCATACACCCTCACCACGTACAGTTAAAGTTTTTCCATCTTCACTCACTCTACTTCCAGCTGGTATCTTCTCTGGTAAAATAAGTTTTACAGACTCTGGATTAAGAGAACCATAGTCATTGTTTAGAACATGAATACATGTTGAGCCACCTACATTCATAAGTGAGCTGTCATCTCTAGCCAACAACTCCAAACGTACATCTATGGTTGCACAGTTAGAACGCTCACCTGAAACCAATCCAACTGTATAGTTAACATCTGTAGGCTCATTAATAAATTCTGCCTTAGGAGTAAAGAGAACTCTTCCAATATCGGTAACGCTCCACACACCTTCACCTGCTACCGTTAAACTTTTTACATTTGCTTCTGTACATCCTAAAGAGACGCTAGAAGCTTCTGTATTGTTACTATCATTTTCAAGTACATTAACCGTAATGTCACCTGTATGCCCTACTGGTACAATAATCACATCATCAACTGCATCAGGGTAAACAATAGTAACAGTTGCTCTATTACTCACATCTCCTGACTGCTCTTGTACGATATACTCTATTGGAGTTGGATTATTTTTAAAGCCATCTTCAGGAGTAAAGGTAATAGAACCATCTTCATTGGTACTCCATGTTCCTTCTCCAACTACGGTTAAAGTCTCTACTTCATTACCATTTTCAGGGTCAATGATTCTTACAGTTGTTTTATCAAGTGGTGTTGAAGTATTACTGTCGTTATCAAGGACATAGATAACAATCTGCTTTCCAACTTCACCATTTACATGGTCATCTTGTGCTAAAGGTGGATAGTTTACTTCAACATCAGCACCCGTCTCATTTCCTTGTGTATCAGATACCGTATAACTAATAGGTGTAGGGTCTCCTACAAAACCATCATTAGGTGTAAACGTAATGGCTCCAGTTGAAGGATTTACACTCCATACACCCTCAGTTGGTACGGTTAAAGTTCTACCATCTTCACTCAGTGTTGCACCATCAGGTATGTTTGTAATTTTTACCGTTGAAGGGTCAAGGTCATAAGTACCATCTCCATCATTTGCTAAAATATCAATAACTGTACTTTCTCCCGATGTACCTCTTTTTATATCTGGACGAGAATCTACAGGAGAGAGTGTTTTGATACCTGCATCAATAGCCCCTACATTGGCAATACCATCAACAACGATAACATCTGTTCTTCCATTCGCATTTACGTTAGAGTCAAGCTCACTATTGGCACCTTGGTTCTCCTCTGTAAAGACATAACCATTTGGCAATTCAGAAAAACCGATGGTGTAATTTCCTTTTGGAACATTGGTAAAGTGGTACTCTCCACTTGCATTGGTTTGAGTGGTCTGAACCTCATCACCATTGGCACTATAGAGTGTAACTTTTACAGCTTGAACACCATTTTCACTTGCATCTTGAATACCGTTACTTACACCATTTTTCTCATCGTACCAAACTCTATCACCAATGGTAGAACCCTCATGATGAATACCCATATCAACAGTAGAGTTAATCTGGTCAGCTTCTAAAGTAATTACATCTGTTTTACCCGTTGCATCTGCATCTGAATCTATCATATCATCATCTTGGTCTTGTGGACTTACCACATAACCAGCAGGTAGAGTAAACTGAACATAGTAGTTAAACGCTGGGTCAAGGTGTGCAAACTCATAAAGACCATTTTCATCAGTAACAACCTCAGCTACTTTTTCATCGGTATCGTTGTTAAAGAGTGTTGCTTTTACATTTGCCACCCCTCGCTCACCTATGTCTTGAATACCATTTTTGTTAAAGTCTTCCCAAACCAAGTTTCCAAGAACTGCTTTTCCTGGAAGACAAACTGTTTTATAGATTCCCATATCCCATGATAAATCATTTTCACCAGGAGTTAAAAGTGTTGCCTCTGTTACTAGCTTCTTATCTTCATTGACATATACATCAGAATCATTCAGGTCACTCTTGTTACCATTTACATCTTTTTGAGTAATAAGATGTCCATAAGGTATATCTTTAAACTCTACAGAATATTCACCAGCAGACAAGTGTGTAAACAAGTAATTACCATTTTCATCCGTTAAAACCGACTTAGAAAAATCATTGGTCTCACTATGAATGGTTACGTTGATGTCTCTTACACCTGTTTCACCTACATCTTGTATTCCATCATGGTTGGTATCGAGCCAAACTTTGTCTCCAAGACTTACTACATTTTGGTAAACCCCCATATCTATAGTAGAGTTTTGTGTTCCCGTAAGTAGTGTAAAGTTTTCTGTTTTACCAGTAGCGTCAGCATCTGAATCTTTACTCTCATCACCCTTATTTACTTCTGTAATAGTATAACCAGCAGGTGCAGTAAATACAATATAATAGTCAGCAGGAGATACATTATCAAAAAGGTAAATACCTGTTGCAGATGTTTTAGTAACGGCTACAGCATCAGCTTCACCTACACGATAGAGCTTAACGGTAACATCACCTACGCCCTCTTCTCCATCATCTTGAATACCATTTTTGTTGGCATCGTACCAAACTCTATCACCAACTTTTGCAGCTTCTTGATAGAGACCCATGTCTACCGTTCTATTATTAATTCCAGCTACCAATGTCACTACATCTGTTTTACCTGTTGTAGGGTTTGCATCAGAGTCATCACTCTCATTGTTTCCTACATTATTAGGACTTACCTTATAGTTTTCAGGAATATCAAAAACAACATAGTAGTTTCCAGCAATTAAATCTTTAAAATCATAAAGACCAGAAGCACGTGTTTTTGTCTCTTTAACAAACTCACCACCCTCTTTATATAACTTCACTGTAACATTGGCTATATTCTCTTTTTCATCAGCATCTTGAATACCATTTTTATTGGCATCATACCAAACACGATTTCCTAACTCAACCAACATTGGGTAGAGACCCATATCTATACTATCTATATTCTCACCAGCACCTAAAGTAAACAGTGCTGTCTTTCCATCTGCATTTACATCTGAATCTAAGGTATCATCACCTCTATCTTGAATGGTTGTAGAGTAAGCACTTGGAAGTGAAAACTGCACATAATACTCACCTGCTACAACATCTAAAAATTGATACTTTCCAGAAGCATCTGTTTTAGTAACAGCTATCTCTTTATTCTCTTTATTAAAAAGTTTAACAGTTATCGCATTGACTACTGGCTCATCTGTATCTTGGATACCATTATGGTTAAAGTCTAACCAAACATAGTCACCAATAGAACCTGTTAAAATAGGAGCATCTTTACCCACATATGAACTCTTTGCACTGTCTTGAACCTCTACACTGTCAGCAGAAGCTACAACGGTCACAGAGTTTTCATATGCACCTAAAATAGCTGTTCCCACTTTAGTACAAGTGATACTTTTTGTAGGGTTCAATGCTTCTAATGAACCTTCACCCTTACAATCCGAAACCGTACCCTCTTTGTTGTCAGTAATGACAAGACTAGAGAGAGGTTCATTTCCACTGTTAGTAATAACATAAGTCCAAGTAACTACATCACCCTCAACAATATTATCTACCTTACCACCATTGGTCTCTTTAGTTATTTTAATAGCTGGTTTAGGAGTAATATACATACCTGCATCAATATCATGGTTCTTCTCTCCATCATTCAGTGTTAACGCTTCTGTTTTGCCTGTACTCTTATCAGCATCAGAATTTAACGAAGCAGATACACCCTCTGCATTTTTACTAGTAATACTCCAACCATTTTTAGCAAAAAATTTCAAGCTGTACTCTCCAGCTTCTAAAGTAGAAAAAAGATAGGTACCATTTGCATCTGTCGTTGTACTCTTAACCAAGGTATCACTGCTGTACAGTTCAACTTTAACACCTTTTAAACCAGCTTCACCATTATCTTGTTTACCATTTCTATCGGCATCAAACCAAACAAAATCTCCTAGTTCTGCTGTAGCAATAGGTGCTTTACATTCACTCTGCTTTGGTACTAAAGATGTCTCGGGAACAATTAAATCTTGATGCTTATCATTATCTTCATTCCAGAGGTAGTAAACTTTCATCGGTTCATACTGAACTTCTCCGTTAAGACCTTCTATTTTATTAATAATAAGTCTCGATATATCCTTTAAAGAGGATTTCTCTGCATCGGTCAGCTTATCTGATAACCATCCATTATCTATATAGTTTTCTATTTTAGAAAAATCACTTTTCCAATCAGAGTAGTACCACACAAATGCGTTAGACATAACATTAAACCAGTAATGTCTATCTTCAGGATTAAAACTCTCTTCAACCAATGCTATAATCTCAGGGTCACTCATAAATCTAAATGTTCGTGAAAGTCGGTCTCGTTGTAGATTAGAAAAATTTAACCTATCTTTTAAATGAGCCGTATACTTTTCTCCTACTTCTGGACCACTGTTGCTATACTCATGACAAAATCCATTGGCAACCACATTTTCAAACTCCACATCAAGTGTGGCTCTTTTTGCCCATGAGTTATTGTAATTATACTCTCCTGTAGCTCCAGTTTTTAGTGTTGGAACCTGACAATTTGTATCTTTGTGCTGTAAACCAACATCTAAGTTCAGATTATTTTTAATCAATGAAATGTTTTCTATTTTTCCCATACTACTGCTCATAGTAATGACATCTGAGTCCAAAGCATCATCACCACTGTTAGGGAGAGTATGTGTCCAATAACTTGGGTACGCTACTCCTATACAGTACTTATCTGTACTTTGTGTAATATCAGAAAATTTGTAATATCCAATATCTGAACTTTTTGTAGTTGCTATAACAGTACCTGTACAGTCAGCATTATCATAAAGTTTAAGGTTAACTCCATAAATACCCAACTCACCTAAATCTTGTAGCCCATTACCATTATGGTCAAACCAAACATAGCTTCCTAGTGATACTTTAGAAACAGTAGTTTTAGAATAACTATTACTATATTTTGATTTTTTTACGGTAGGCTGTGCATCAGAAATTTTGACATTGGCATAGTCTACCTGTGCAAAAACATTTACAAACATTGTCGTAAGAAGTAATAATATATTGCGAATTCTTTTCATTTTCTCTCCTTGATATAGATATTACATTAAAATAAATAATTAATTTTAATTTAAACTATATTCTATCTTATTTATTATTTATTTAAGATAATTATAATTATATTTTAATATAAATTTAAGAATTAGAATAAAGCCTAAATGAATAATAATAAGAAGAAGGGATAAAAAGTTTAGAAAAAAGAAAAGAAAAGAAATAAAAAAGAAATAAAAATAAAAAAGAAGAAAATAAAAAGTTGAAAAAGATACTCTATTGGGAAAAACCCAATAGAGTAAAAAGAGACAAAAGAAAAACCTTAGTTTCTCTTCTCAATAATCTCTTTTGCAACATTTTGTGGAACTTCAGCATAGTGATCAAATTCCATCGCGTATGTAGCACGACCTTGACTCATTGAACGTAGGTCTGTTGAGTAACCGAACATTTCAGAAAGTGGTACAAAAGCATCAACAATTTTGTTTCCTGCTCTGTCACTCATTCCACGAACGATACCACGTCTTTTAGACACGTCACCAATAACGTCTCCCATGTAATCTTCTGGAGTTTCAACTTCAACTTTCATCATTGGTTCGAGAATAACAGGGTTCGCTTTTCTACAACCCTCTCTGAATCCCATAGAAGCAGCAAGTTTAAACGCCATTTCAGATGAATCGACATCATGGTAAGAACCATCATAAAGTGTAACTTTTACATCTTCAACAGGGTAACCAGCTTGAATACCTCTAGCCATTGCTTCTTGAATACCTTTATCTACAGGTTTGATAAACTCTTTTGGAACAACCCCACCTTTAACAGCATCAACAAACTCGTAACCAAAACCAGCTTCTTGTGGCTCAATTTTAAGATAAACATGACCAAATTGTCCACGTCCACCAGATTGTTTAGCATATTTGTACTCTTGGTCAACAGATTCTCTAATAGTTTCACGGTATGAAACTTGTGGAGCTCCAACTTCTGCTTCAACAGAAAACTCTCTTTTCATTCTATCTACAAGAATTTCAAGGTGAAGTTCACCCATCCCTGCAATAATAGTTTGACCAGACTCTTCATCGGTAGAAACACGGAAAGAAGGATCTTCTGCTGCCAATTTAGAAAGAGCAATACCCATTTTTTCTTGGTCAGCTTTTGTTTTTGGCTCAACAGCAACAGAAATAACTGGATCTGGGAAATCCATTCTCTCTAGTACTACTTTGTCTGAAGCATCACATAGTGTGTCACCAGTCGTTGTAGATTTAAGACCAACAACAGCACCGATTTCACCTGCGTAAATTTCATCAACTTCTTCTCTTTTAATAGCATGCATTTTCATAATTCGACCAATACGCTCTTTTTTGTCTTTAGTTGAGTTATGTACGTAAGAACCAGACTGTAAAGAACCACGGTAAACACGAATAAATGTCAACTGACCCACAAATGGATCGGTCATAATTTTAAATGCTAAAGAAGCAAATGCACCATCATCTGTAGATGGAACTTCAACTTCAACTTCTTCATCATCCATCATCGTACCTTTAATGGCAGCTGATTCAACTGGAGATGGAAGGTAAGCAACAACTGCATCAAGTAGTGTTTGAACTCCTTTATTTTTAAAGGCTGTACCAACCGTCATTGGAACAATGTGCATACCAATGGTTGCAGCTTTAATACCAGCTACAATCTCATCTTCGCTAAGCTCTTCACCTTCCATGTATTTTTCCATAAGTTCATCATTACCATCTGCTGAAGAGATCTCTTCAATCATTTTTTCACGGTAAGTTTCAGAAATTTCAACCATATCTTCGGGAATCTCTTCAACATGGTAGTTAGAGCCCATTGCAGCATCTTGATCCCAAACGATTGCTTTCATTTTTACAAGGTCAATAACCCCTTGAAAGTTTTCTTCAGCACCAATTGGAAGCTGAATAGGAACAGGGTTACCTTTTAGTCTCTCTTTAATTTGTCTCTCAACTTCGTAAAAGTCAGCACCAGTTCTATCATATTTGTTTACAAATACAATTGATGGTACACCATAACGGTTACGTTGTCTCCAAACTGTTTCTGATTGTGGTTGAACCCCACCAACAGCACAGAAGACTGAAACAGCACCATCAAGTACCCTCATAGAACGCTCAACTTCAATGGTAAAGTCAACGTGACCAGGAGTATCTATAATGTTGATTTGCTTTTTGTCCCACTCACAAGTAGTAGCAGCAGAAGTAATGGTAATACCTCTCTCTTGCTCTTGCTCCATCCAGTCCATTGTTGCTGCACCATCGTGAACTTCACCAATTTTATGCTCAACACCTGTATAGAAAAGGATTCTCTCAGTAGTTGTTGTTTTACCAGCATCAATGTGAGCTGCAATACCAATGTTTCTTACGTCTTCGAGTTTATGTGTTCTTGCCATAACTTATTCCCTTACCATCTATAGTGAGCAAATGCTTTGTTCGCTTCTGCCATTCTATACGTATCTTCTTTTTTCTTAAAAGCAGAACCTTTATCAGTTGCAGCATCCATGAACTCATTTGAAAGACGTTCTATCATTGTTCTCTCATTTCTCTTTCTAGCAGAGTCAATTAACCATCTAATAGCAAGTGTTTGCTGTCTTACTGGTCTAACTTCGATAGGCACCTGATATGTTGCACCACCTACACGTCTACTTTTTACTTCCATTATAGGTCTAACGTTCTCCATTGCCTTGTTGAATACGTCAATACCTTTTTCACCAGATTTCTCTTCAATTCTCTCTAATGCAGCATACATAATCTTCTCTGCTGTCACTTTTTTACCGTCTAACATTACGGCATTTACAAACTTTGTTAAAACTTTAGAACCATGTACTGGATCTGGCAATACTGGTCTTACGGGAGCTTTTCTTCTTCTCATATTTATTATTTTCCTTATATCTTCAATCGTCTACTATTGATTTACTCAATTTTTATCCCCTAAGGTTATCTATTAAAATAAAAGATTATTTGATAAAAACTGCTTTAAGCTTTTCAAGCTCACACTTTTTGTATGACATAGTCACACCTACTATTTTTTAACGTTTAAAAGTCGTTGTCTATTTAGGTCTTTTAGTACCGTATTTAGAACGAGCAACTTTTCTACCGTTAACACCAGATGCATCCAATGCACCACGAACGATATGGTATTTAACACCAGGTAAATCTTTGATTCTACCACCACGTACAAGTACAATTGAGTGTTCTTGAAGGTTATGACCTTCTCCACCAATGTATGAAATAACTTCAAATCCACTTGTCAATCTAACTTTTGCAACTTTTCTTAAAGCTGAGTTAGGTTTTTTTGGAGTTGTAGTATAAACTCTAGTACATACACCTCTTCTTTGAGGACAGTTTACTAATGCAGGTGATTTTGATTTTTTCACTTGCTTTTTACGTTCTTTACGAACTAATTGATTAATTGTAGGCAATACAATTCCTTTATTTGAATTAAAATCTGGACATGAAAGTCCCGAAAATACACTGTTTAAACGTATTTTCGGGGCTTCCACACATAGAAAATGGTGCATATTATACCGAAATAGTCTTTAGTTGTTAAGGATTTGTATGGGAGAATTTAATAGTAATGTGACTTTGGGTCAATTAAGGAAGAAAGATAAGCTGTAGACTGCAATTTATTACAGCCTACAGAAGAAAGATTACTCTTCCTCTTCTACCTGTGTAAGTGTAACATTATCAATATCAACCATACCTGTTCCCACAGGGATAAGACGACCAATAACAACATTTTCTTTAAGATCTTCAAGCATATCAACGGTACCTGCAATAGACGCAGACGTCAATACTTTAGTCGTATCTTGGAATGACGCAGCAGAGATAATAGAGTCAGCACCAACGGCAGCTCTCGTAATACCAATTAATAGTGGCTCAGCAATAGCTGGTTCTCCAAATAATTTTATTACTTTTGAATTTTCTACAATAAATTTCTTTTTAGAAATTAAGTCAGCATCAATAAACTTAGAGTCACCACCATCAACCACTTTGACTTGACGCATCATTTGAGAAACAATAATTTCAATGTGTTTGTCAGAAATATTAACCCCTTGACGACGATAAACTTTTTGAACCTCTTCAACGATATATTCGTAAAGAGCTTTTTCGCCAAGTGCAGCTAAAATGTCATGACTCGAAACCGTACCATCCGTCATTTTCTCACCTGTGTGTACAAAGTCTCCTTCACTAACAACAACCGTTCTTTGTTTATCAACAAACTGCTCAACAGGAGTACCATGTTCAGGAGTAATGATAATACGTTTTTTACCTCTAAGTGGCTTACCAAAGGCGATAGAACCAGAAATTTTGGAAATAAGTGCAGGGTCTTTTGGACGACGTGCTTCAAAGAGTTCAGATACCCTTGGAAGACCAGAGGTAATATCACTAGACTTCTGTGCAGCTTTTGGTGTTTTTGCCAATATGTCTGCTATTCCTACTTTTTGACCATCTTGTATAAAGAGAGAAGTTTTAGGGTCTAATGCGTATGTAATTATCTCACCATCATCCGTTGCCAATACAATTGCTGGGTTATAAGTAGCAGGAATATATTCATTTAGTGTCAAATGACTCTCTCCTGTCAACTCATCAAACTGTTCAACAACAGTTACCCCTGGAATAACATCTTCAAATTTCAAAGTACCATTTGCTTCTGCAATTATTGGCTCTGAATATGGATCCCACTCTGCAATAACCACTTGCTCAGAACTTGCAGCTTTAGCGATAATATCACCTTTAGCAATAAGCGTATTGTCTTCAACAGAAACAATAGAACCCCTAGCAATATAATGCCTAGCAGCCTCACGATTATTTTCATCAACAACTACTGCAAAAAGACCTTTTTCTGTAATTGCTTTACCTCTCTCAATCTTCTCAAGTCTCTCTAAATAGTCTCCCTTTAATAAGAAGAATTTAACCGTACCTTTAGCATCAGATTGAATATCCTGAGTAACTGGAGCACCATCCTCAACTTTAAGTTCAGATGCAAAAGGAATACGAGAAGGTACAGCCCATGATTCAGTAATAACTTCAATAATAGAGTCACCCTCTTCAATAATCTCACCATGTTGATAAGGTAAGAAAAGTTTTCCATCCACTTTTCCACCAACACCAGCAAGTTCATTGGTCTTAGCTACCTCACTCTTTCTAACAGTATACTTTTGTACTTTTGCACCTTGTTGTACTTCAAGAGTAATCTCATCATGTGACTGAGTAATGGTTAATTTACCTCTGGTTAAAGACTTAACTTTAGGCTCAACTAAAAGAATACCTGCATTTCTACGGTTAGAAACCAGTAATTTCCCTTCTGAGTTTTTATTAACATTTAGGTTATAGTAACGAATAAACCCTTCTTTGTTTGCAATAACTTGACGCTCCTCTTTACCAGCTGTAGCAGTTCCACCTGTGTGGAAGGTACGAAGAGTAAGCTGGGTTCCTGGCTCACCAATAGATTGGGCAGCAACAACTCCAACGGCTTCACCACGTTTAACAATCTTGTTTTCAGCCATGTTAAGACCGTAACATTTAGCACAAATACCTTTATCAGCTTTACAGGTAACAGATGTTCTAATATTTACAGAACGTACACCAGCTTCAGAAATCAATCTTGCCATAGGTTCATCTATCATTGTACCTTCACTTAAAAGTACTTCTGATGTAATAGGGTCAATAATATCCCCTGAAATAACACGCCCATACACTCTATCAGAGAGTGGTTCAATAAGCTCATTACCTACATAGATATCTGAAACATCAACACCCTCATGTGTTCCACAATCATGCATAATAACTTTAACATTTTGAGCAACATCAATCAGTTTTCTAGTCAGGTAACCTGCACTAGCTGTCTTCATCGCTGTATCGGCAAGACCTTTTCTAGCTCCGTGAGTTGAAATAAAGTACTCCAATACGTTTAGACCTTCACGGAAGTTAGAAGTAATAGGTGTTTCAATAATAGACCCATCTGACTTCGCCATTAGACCCCTCATTCCTGAAAGCTGTCTAATCTGTGCAGCCGAACCCCTAGCACCAGAATCTGCCATCATATGAACCGAGTTAAAACCATCTTTATCAATTTTAATTAGTGACATAAGTTCTGATGCCACTTCATTGTTGGTATCTGTCCAAATATCAATAATTTTATTGTAACGCTCTTGTTCTGTTAAGAGACCTTTACCAAACTGCTTTTGAATCTCAATCACTTCTGCTTTTGCAGTGTCAACAATTGAATATTTTTCTTCTGGAACTTTAATATCATCAATAGAGATAGATACACCTGCTTTGGTTGCATATTTGAAACCCATATCTTTTAAATCATCCAAGAACGTAGAAGTATGAGAGATACCACTTTGTGCATAGATATAATCAACCAATGCACCAATATCTTTTTTCTTTAATATTTTGTTCCAATAATTTGCAGGTACATAGTCTGGAATAATATCTTTTAAGATAATTCTACCAGCTGTTGTATTGACAATTTTACCATTAATAACTGTTCTAATTTTAGCATTTAAATCCAGTCCACCCTGCTCATTTGCAATAATAATCTCATCAACATTTGCAAAAAGTTTATGTTGTCCAACAACATCATCTTTTTCCAAGGTTAAGTAATAAAGACCTAAAATCATATCTTGAGAAGGAACGGCAATTGCTTTACCAGAAGCTGGAAGCAAAATGTTCATAGAAGCCAACATCAAAATCTTCGCTTCTGCAATCGCTTCATCTGAAAGAGGTATATGAACAGCCATCTGATCACCATCAAAGTCGGCATTAAATGCAGCACAAACCAGAGGGTGTAACTGAATCGCTTTACCATCAATCAGTTTTGGGTGGAATGCTTGAATAGAAAGCTTATGCAGTGTTGGTGCACGGTTAAGTAAAATAGGATAGTTCTCAACCACATCTTCTAAACACTCCCAAACTTCTGTCTGCTTGGTATCAATCATCTTTTTCGCTTGTTTCAAAGTCGTAGCATATCCACGATCTTCAAGTTTTGCCATTACATGTGGTTTAAAGAGTTCCAGTGCCATAATTTTAGGCAAACCACACTCATCCATTTTAAGGTTAGGTCCAACAACAATTACTGAACGCCCAGAGAAATCAACACGTTTACCAAGTAAGTTTTGTCTAAAACGTCCTTGTTTACCTTTAATTACTTCTGAAAGTGACTTAAGTGGTCTTTTGTTAGCACCCTTAACTGAATTTCCTCTTCTACCATTATCAAAAAGTGCATCCACAGACTCTTGAAGCATTCTTTTTTCATTTCTAACAATAATTTCAGGTGCATCAAGTTCTACAAGTCTTTTAAGTCTTTGGTTTCGGTTAATAACTCTTCTATAGAGGTCATTAACGTCTGAAACAGCAAACTTACCACCATCAAGACTTACAAGTGGTCTAAGGTCTGGTGGCATAACTGGTAAAATAGTAAGCATCATCCACTCTGGTCTATTTCCAGAATTTAAAAATGACTCAATAACTTTAAGTCTCTTAACAATGGTCTTCTTTTTAGCCTCTGATTTGGTTGCTAAAATATCTTCTTTAAGTTGTGAAAACATATCCACAAGGTCAAGGTCAGCTAGAAGTTCTTGTACTATTTCACCACCCATTCTTGCATCGAGTCCTACATCTTCAAAACGCGTTGAGATTGACTGATATTGCTCTTCATTAAGGACATCATACTTAGCCAATGGTGTTGCACCCTCTGAATCATAACATGCTTCACCTGGGTCTTTTACAATATAAGCTTCATAGTAAAGTACACGCTCAAGGTCTTTCATTTTAACACCAAGAAGCGTACCGATTCTTGATGGCAATGATGAAACATACCAAATGTGTGCAACAGGAGCTACCAAATCAATGTGTCCCATTCTGTTTCTTCTTACTTTAGACGTTGTTACTTCAACACCACATTTTTCACAAACAACACCTTTGTAACGCATCTTTTTGTATTTACCACAAAGACACTCATAGTCACGTACTGGACCAAATGTTTTTGCACAGAAAAGTCCATCTCTCTCAGGTTTTAAAGTACGGTAATTAATGGTTTCAGGTTTCTTTACTTCACCATAAGACCATGACAATACTTTTTCTGGACTAGCAACTTTAAGTTGCATTGCCATAATATCTCGTGGTCTCTCTTCTTTTCGTAAATCAATAGGGGTTAAACCATCTAAAAAATCACTCATTATGCATCTCCCTTAATTGTTTGAATTTCTTCTTTTTTCTTCTCAAATAAATCTACATCTAACCCAAGTGCTTGAAGCTCTTTAGTCAGTACGAACATGGTCTCTGGTACACCTGACTCTGGTACAGATTCACCTCTTGTAATCGCTCTATAAGCTCTTGTACGACCATCGACATCATCTGACTTAATGGTTAACATCTCTTTAAGAATATGTGAAGCACCATAAGCCTCTAAAGCCCATACTTCCATCTCCCCAAATCTTTGTCCACCAAAGAGTGCTTTACCACCAACTGGCTGTTGTGTTACAAGTGAGTAAGGTCCAGTTGAACGTGCATGAACTTTTTCATCAACAAGGTGGTGAAGTTTCAACATATACATGTAACCTACGTTAACACGCTCAATCATTTTTTCACCAGTCTTACCATCATAAAGTTCTGTTTTACCATCAGCATCCATCTTAGCAAGTTCAAACAGTTTATCAAACTCTTCTTGATTTGTACCTTCAAATACAGACGCTCCAAATTTCACACCATTTGCCCAGTCTCTAGCATAAACTAATAACTCATCATCTGTAAGTTTTGCTAATGTCTCTTTTGCATTCATAAGTTTTGCTACATCTGCAATTTCTGCCATTTTAGCTCTAAGGTCGCTAATCATGGTCTCTTTATGCTCATCAAACATACCTTGAATTTGTTCACCAAGCTCTTTGGCAATCATACCTAAGTGAACTTCCAAAATTTGCCCGATGTTCATACGAGAAGGAACCCCTAGTGGGTTCAAGATAATATCAACTGTTTTACCCTCTTTTGTATAAGGCATATCAATCTCTCGAACAATATTAGAAACAATACCTTTGTTTCCGTGACGACCAGCCATTTTATCACCAACTTTTAACTTACGTTTGGTAGCAATATAAACTTTTACCAGTTTGGTCACACCATTTGGTAAAATGTCATCTTTTTCTAAAATAGTCAATTTTGCTTCATGTGCATCTTTAAGCTTTTTCTTCTGTCTTTGGAAGTAGTTTTTAATTCCATTATACTCAGACTGAATAGAGTCATCATAAGACTGAACTACTGATCTTAATGCAAAACGGTTTACTTCCAAAATAACATCTTCAGCAATAGAATCACCAGCTTTATAATCAACCTCTGCAACTGTAACATCGGATACCAATGAAGACTTAGAGAGTAAAGCGGCAATTCTTAAAGACTCTTCTCTGTCAATCATAAGGAGTTTATCATGATGTTCACCATCAAGAACTTCTTTCTCTTCTTCATAAGATTGAACAGCTCGTGCATCTTTATCTTGACCTTTTTTGATGAAAACTTTAACATCAACAACAACACCTTCCATAGATGCTGGACAATATAGAGATTTGTTAACAACATGACCTGCTTTGTCTCCAAAAATAGCTCTAAGTAGACGCTCTTCTGGAGTTGGCTTAATTTCACCCTTAGGAGAAACCTTACCCACCAAAATCATGCCTGGTTTAACGGTTGTTCCAACTTTAACAATCCCAGACTCATCAAGATGCGTTAACTCATCTTCACGAATATTTTGAATATCTCTAGTAATCTCTTCTGTACCATGCTTAAGCTCTCTTGCTTCAATCTCTTTCATATAGGTATGAACAGAAGTAAATGTATCTTCTCGCAAAATCTTTTCAGAGATAATAATAGCATCTTCGTAGTTGTATCCATACCAAGGCATAAAGGCAACACGCATATTTTTACCAATGGCAAGTTCCCCCATATCCATGTTTGGACCATCTGCAATAACTTGACCAGCTTCAACCACATCACCAAGCTTTGCAGTTGGAGACTGTGTAAAGGTAGTATTTTGGTTGGTTCGCATATTTTTCTCCATTGGATAATGGTCTATATATACACCTCCTTCATCTTCACCTAAAATATAAATATTTTTAGAATCAACTTTTTCTACTCTACCTGGACGCTCTGCTTTAACAGATTCCCACGCATCACGACTCATAATTGCTTCCATACCTGTACCAACTACAGGTGCATCTGTTTTAAGAAGAGGCACGGCTTGACGTTGCATGTTTGACCCCATCAAGGCACGGTTTGCATCATCGTGTTCTAAGAAAGGAATCAGTGCAGCAGCAGAACCTGAAACCATCAGTGGTGAGATATCAATAAGTGAAACTTTTTTAGTCTCATTAAGTAGGATCTCTCCATTACATCGTGTTTCAATCAATTCATCAACAATGGTTCTATCTACAATTTTAGTTGAAGCTGGAGCAATAACTAAATCTTCTTCTTGTGTCGCTGTTAAATAGACAATCTCATCAGAAATTACACCATCAACAACTTTATTGTATGGAGCTTCAATAAATCCAAGGTCATTAACTTTTGCATAGGTAGCAAGTGTGTTAATAAGACCAATATTTTGCCCCTCAGGAGTTTCAATAGGACAGATACGACCATAGTGTGTTGGGTGAACATCCCGAACTTCAAAACCAGCTCTCTCTTTAACAAGACCACCCTCACCCAGTGCTGAAAGTCTTCTTTTATGTGTTACCTCTGAAAGTGGGTTGGTTTGATCCATAAACTGAGACAACTGACCTGACGAGAAGAACTCCAAAATGGTGTTCGTAATCATTTTAGAGTTTACCAAGTCATGAGGCATTAACTCATCAAGTGTCCCTGAAAGTGTTGTCATTTTGTCTCTAATAGATTTTTGCATTTTTGTAAGACCATTATACAACTCATTACCAAGAAGCTCACCAATGGCTCTAATTCTTCTGTTACCCAAGTGATCTCTATCATCTATGTGACCTGAACCATTTTTAACTTTAGAGAGATACTTAACCGTATGAATAATATCTTCAGCAGTCATAACCGTTACATACTCAGGTACATTAAGCCCTAATTTATGGTTCATTTTCATACGACCAACTTTGGTTAAGTCATAACGTTCAGGGTCAAAGAAAAGTTGTCTTAAAAAGTTTTTAGCAGCTTCTGGAGTTACAGGCTCACCTGGTCTCATAACTTTATAAATACGAATAACTGCCAATGCATTTTCATCTTCTATCTCTTCGGTTTGCTTAAGCAATCTAAGAGAATCTTGGTCAGCAATAAATGATTTGATAATAGAGTCATCTGCACCTTCAGCAAGGTCATCTGCAATATGAAAAGAATCAATATCAGCATCAATAATTTTTTTAAGCTTTAACTCATCCATCTGTGTTACAACATCATAGATAACTTCTCCACTCTCTTGGTCAATAATAGCCGAAGACAAGTGTCTCTCAACCAATACTTCTAATGGATACTCAATCCATTCCAAACCATCATCCAGTAGTTTTTGAGCTTTTTTCTTAGTTAAACGTTTTGCTGCAGCAACAACAATATTTCCGTCTAAATCACGAATCTCATAAGGAGCACGACCAGAAAACTCTTCAACTGAAAACTTGGTTACAAATCTATTGTCCTTAACAAAAATCTCTTTTGATGCATAGAAAAGTTTCATAATATCTTCTTTAGAGTAGTCTAATGCTCTAAATAAAATTGTTACAGGGATTTTTCTTCTTTTGTTAATTCTTGCATATAAAATATCTTTTGCATCATACTCAAAATATAACCATGAACCACGATCAGGAATAATTTGAGCAGAATAAATAAGTTTAGCAGCAACTGTTGTTGCCTCTTCTTCTTTAAAAATAACACCTGGAGAACGGTGTAGTTGGTTTACAACAACTCTCTCAACACCATTAATAATAAATGAAGTTCTATTGGTCATAAGAGGAATGTCTCTTACGTAAACGGCTTGTTCTTTAATCTCTTTAGGATCAAGCTTTTCACCAGTTTTCTCATCTCTGTTCCAAATGGTTAAAGCTATATTCATTTTCAATGATACAGAATACGTTAAACCACGTTCCATACACTCACGAATAGTATATTTTGGCTGAACAATATCTGAGCCTTTATACTCTAAAGTTAGTCTATTTTGATGGTCATTTAGTGGGAAAACTGAACGAAATACTTTTTCAATGGTTGATTCAGTTCTGTTTTTAGAATCTATCATTAAGAAATCATCATATGATTTTTGTTGAAGTTGAAGTAAGTTAGGGACAGGAATCTGTCGTGGAGTCTTAGAGAAATCGACTCTTAGTCTATTTCCAGAATGTAAAGAGTTTAACATGGGCGAACCTTATTAGTATGTTTATGTTAATAAATGTATAGATATACAAAGAAACTATTGCGCAATAGCTCATCACTACATCTAAAAAAAATTATAATTGATAATGGTTTTTTGATTTTGTACTGTTACTAATGCAGCACAAGAGTTATAATCTACTGTTACTAATGCAGTAGAAGAAAGGGTCGAAATATTTTAGTATTTCAAATGAGCAGAACTCATTTGAAATGTGTGACTTAAATAAAACTTATTTAAGCTCACAAGAAGCACCAGCTTCTTCAATTTGTTTTTTGAACTCTTCAGCTTCTTCTTTAGATACAGCTTCTTTAAGAGTTGTAGGAGCTTCTTCAACTGCTGCTTTAGCTTCTTTAAGTCCAAGACCTGTGATAGCTCTTACAACTTTAATAGCATTGATTTTTTTAGCACCTGCATCTGTAAGTACTACGTCAAATTCTGTTTGTTCTTCAGCAGCTTCTGCTACTGCTCCACCACCAGCTACTACTGTAGCTTGTGCAGATACACCAAATTTCTCTTCAAATTCTTTTACAAGCTCAGAAAGCTCTAATACTGACATGTTTGAAATAAATTCTAAAACGTCTTCTTTAGTTGTTGCCATTTTTAATTCCTTAAAATTATATTTTTTAATGATTTTAATATCATTAGATTCAAATTAATATCTATTTAAATAGATAAAACTACGCTTCTTCTTCTAGTTTAGTAGCAAGTGCACTCATACCTATTGTAAAGTTCTGCACTGGTGCATTCCAAACATTAAGTAGCATACCAAGAAGTTCATCTCTACCTGGAAGTTTAGCCATAGCATTAATCGTAGCGATATCTGCAACTTTAGACTCAATTACTCCAGACTTGATTGAGAAATTATCTTTATTTGCTTCAGCAGATTTATCAGCCACTTTACAAGTAGCAATTTGATCTTCACCCCAAATAAAAACATTGTTGTCAAGTAGTTCTAACTCTTCACAGTTTGCATTTTTAAGTGCAATAGTTGCAAGTGTATTTTTAACTACCCTAACATTAACATCATTTTCTCTTGCCATGTTACGAACACCTTCTAATGCTTCAACAGTCATACCTTTATAATCACATACGATTACAGCACCCTGATCAGCAAAAGCAGTTGAGAGTTCATTAACAATAGCTTCTTTTTCAGTTCTAGTCATTTGTTCTCCTTTCGATCTCTAAAAGGGTACTTCAATAGGGGTCAGGTTTAAACCTGACCCCTATTGAAGTAACAAGCTTTTTTCAAAGCTTTATATTAAGCTTTCGCCCCTATTATCTTCAATCTAGATTAGTTTATGCCAAGCATAAAGGAAAAGACAAGAAAGGGTGTTAAAAAGAGGGTATACAATAGGGGTCAGGTTTAAACCTGACCCCTATTGTATACCCTCTTTCCCTTTTTTGCCCTAAGCTTTAGACTTAAGCTTTTGCTTTCATATCCATAAGCTCACTTGCATCAAGTGTTATTGCTGGACTCATAGTTAAAGAGATAGCAGCATTTGTAATGTATCTACCTTTAGCAGATGCTGGTTTAACCTTGTTAATGGTCTGAACAAAAGTTTCTAAATTTTCTAAAATTTTCTCAGCACCAAAACTTACTTTTCCAATTCCAGCATGAATATTACCTTTTTTGTCTGTTCTAAAGTTAACTTTTCCACCTTTAGCTTCTGTAACAGCCTTAGTAATATCCATTGTTACTGTACCAGTTTTAGGGTTAGGCATTAAACCTTTTGGTCCTAAAATCCTAGCTACTTTACCAAGTGTTCCCATCATATTAGGAGTTGCAATTACAGTATCAAAATCAATGTTACCCTCTTTAATTGCATCAATTAAATCATCAGAACCAACCAAGTCAGCCCCTGCTGCTTTAGCTTCATCAGCCTTATCATCCTTTGCAAACACTGCTACTCTCACAACTTTACCTGTACCATTTGGAAGTACTACTGAACCTCTAAGCATTTGATCTGCATGTCTTGGGTCAACATTTAAGTTCAACGCAATCTCAACGGTCTCATCAAACTTAGCTGATTTCAATTCTGTAAGAAGTGATGTTGCTTCTTCAACAGCATAATTCTTCTCTACTTCTATTTTCTCTAAGAGTGCTGCTCTTTTTTTATTTACTTTCTTTGCCATTTATCTCTCCACGATATATATTATCTATAATCTCCCACTTTTGCAAATAGATGCTTAGTGGTATCAAAACTGAAATTATCCAGCTATCTCTACACCCATACTTCTACAAGTTCCAGCAATAATCTTAGCTGCCATCTCTTTATCATCTGTATTTAAGTCAGCAATTTTCTTCTCAACAATCTCATTAATTTGAGCTGATGTAAGTGTTCCAACTTTATTAAGAATAGGATTATCTGTACCTTTTTTAAGGTTTGCAGCTTTTAAAATAAGTTCAGATGCAGGTGGTTGCTTTGTTTCAAATGTAAAAGATCTATCAGCATATACTGTAACTACAACAGGAATTTTAAAACCCATTTTGTCTTTAGTCTTTTCATTGAATGCCTTACAGAATTCCATAATGTTAACACCACGTTGACCAAGTGCTGGTCCTACTGGTGGTGATGGGTTAGCTGATCCAGCAGGAATCATCATTTTGAACTTTTCAGTTACTTTTTTTGCCATCGTTATCTCCTTAGATTAAATAGTCGTTTATTTTAAAAATAAAAACTTGAATAATAAAAATAAAATATTTTTATTATTTAAACTTTTACACAATATTTCATAACAATAAGAAAAAGGCAGAGACATTGCTCTGCCCCTACATATTTATAGAATTTTCTCTACTTGCGTATATAAAATTTCTACTGGTGTATTTCTACCAAAAATAGAAACATTCAACTTTAATTTCCCATGATCAAGGTCATACTCTTCAACCATTCCTGTAAAGTTAGAAAATGGACCATCAATAATACGAACCATCTCCCCATTTTCAAAGTCAACTTTAGGACGTGGAGCAGATTTCTTTTCCATTTTTTCTAAAATAACTTTAATATCTGCATCACTCAATGGTGTAGCTGTTTTACCTTCTCCAATAAAACGAGAAACACGAGGGAGTGATTGAATTTTGTGCCAAAGACTTGTGTCCAAATCTACTGATGCAAACACATAGCCTGAATAAAGAACACGTTCTGTAATCTTCTTATCTCCATTCTTAACCTCTATAACTTCTTCTATAGGAACAATAATTGAATCTATTTGATCTTCAATACCATTTTCTATAGCTAAAAGCTCTATACCTTTTTTAACTGCTTGTTCAGATCCTGAATAAACCTGAATTGCATACCATTGAAATGCCATCTTAACCAACTACTGCTGTTACAATAGATGACATAAGTAAGTCAACAAGTGCTAAAAAAATAGATATAACGGTCACGACGATAAAAACAGCAAAAAACGCTTGTCTTATTTGTACTTTTGTCGGAAATATAACTTTTTGAATCTCTTCTTTAACGTGTGTAAAATATGTTGTTAATTTTTCCATTGTATTTACCTTTTATATTTACCATATATTTGTATGGCAGGCCAAGAGGGACTCGAACCCCCGGCACCTGGTTTTGGAGACCAGTGCTCTACCAACTGAGCTATTGGCCTAAGAATAAATATCATTGAGTGTACCCAATGATATTAAAATAGAGTAAATGAACTTGTTACAGCTTCATCTCTTTATGTGTAGTATGACACTTACACCACTTACAATACTTTTTTAAAGCAAGTTTTTCAGCAGTGTTTCTTTTATTCTTAGTGGTGTGATAGTTACGTCTAGTACACTTCTCACAACCTAAGTGAATTGTTTCTCTCATGACTACTACTCGATAATTTCAGCAACAACACCAGCACCAACAGTTCTACCACCTTCACGGATAGCAAACTTAGTACCTTGCTCAAGAGCAACTGGGTTGATAAGCTCAACAGTAATAGTAACGTTGTCACCAGGCATAACCATTTCAACACCTTCTGCAAGTGTAATTGAACCAGTAACATCTGTTGTTCTTACATAAAACTGTGGTCTATAGTTGTTAAAGAATGGAGTGTGTCTACCACCCTCTTCTTTTTTAAGAATATACACTTCAGCTGTAAATTTAGAGTGAGGAGTAATTGAACCTGGCTTACAAAGAACCATACCTCTTTCAACTGCGTCTTTTTCAATACCTCTAATAAGAACACCACAGTTATCACCAGCTTGACCACAATCCATTTCTTTACGGAACATCTCAACACCAGTTACAGTTGTTGATTGGTTATCTTTAATACCAACAATTTCAACTGCATCTCCAACACAAACTTGACCTCTATCAATTTTACCAGTTACAACAGTACCACGACCTTGAATAGTAAAAATATCTTCAATTGGCATTAAGAAATCTTTATCAGTTTCTCTTTTTGGCTCAGGAATATAAGCATCTACTTCATCCATAAGTTTATAAATTTTTTCTGACCATTCACCAGCTTTTCCAGCTTTTGCTTCTTCAAGTGCTTGGAATGCTGAACCAGCAACGATTGGAGTATCATCACCTGGAAAATCATATTCTGAAAGAAGTTCTCTTACTTCCATGTCTACAAGTTCTAACATCTCTTCTTTGTCTTCATCATCAAGTTGATCTTCTTTATTCAAGAAAATTACAATGTAAGGTACACCAACTTGCTTAGAAAGAAGAATATGCTCTCTAGTTTGTGCCATAGGTCCATCAGTAGCAGCGATAACAAGAATAGCACCATCCATTTGAGCAGCACCAGTAATCATGTTTTTAACGTAATCAGCGTGACCTGGACAATCTACGTGAGCATAATGTCTTGTTTCAGTTTCATACTCTACGTGAGAAGTAGCAATAGTAATTCCTCTTTCTCTTTCTTCTGGAGCATTATCAATTTGATCATAATCCATTGTTGCTTGACCATTTTTAAGCCCTAAACACATTGTGATTGCAGCTGTTAATGTAGTTTTACCGTGGTCAACGTGACCAATTGTACCAATGTTAACATGGGGTTTTGTTCGTTCGAATTTTTCTTTAGCCATCTGTTTCTCCTAAGTTAATTGTTAAAAAATTTGCTGACATTATATCAGACATAACTCAATATTGCTTTAATTACCAACAATATGGACAAAACTATTATCAGTTTGTAAAAATACGACTAGTCGTATGAGCTACCTGCTGAAGATAACCTTTTAAATGATAATACTTTTGTCCATAATCATGGTGGGGCCCATAGTGAGACTTGAACTCACGACCTCTTCCTTACCAAGGAAGTGCTCTACCCCTGAGCCATATGGGCATAATAATATTTATAAAATTTAATAAGTGTATGATTTTGATTGGTTAATGTGAAAGTAGTAATAAAATTTTCACACCAGCTTCCAGATTACTTTGATACTATGGAGCGGGAAACGAGATTCGAACTCGCGACATCCTGCTTGGAAGGCAGGGGCTCTAGCCACTGAGCTATTCCCGCATCTATATCAAATATATAAATGGTGGTGAGTGAAGGATTCGAACCTTCGAAGACGTAGTCAGCGGATTTACAATCCGCCCTCGTTGGCCACTTGAGTAACTCACCATATTTTTATATTTCTGGTCAAACACTGATAAAATTTTAATGGAGCTGATGAAGGGACTCGAACCCCCGACCTGCTGATTACAAATCAGCTGCTCTAGCCAACTGAGCTACATCAGCACCATTCATTTAAAGTCATTCTTTAAATGGAGTCGCATTATAGACAAAAATAAAAAGCATGTCAAGGATTTTTATAAAAAAAATAAAAATTCTTTGATATTCGCTATAATTCTTTAAAAACAAGGTTTTTCATGAAAATTCTTCTTGCACCAAGTGAAACAAAAATAAATGGTGGCTGTGATAACTTCTATTTAAATACTCTACTCTTTCCAGAACTTACAGCTACACGACAAAAACTTCTACATCAATATATAAATATTATTCAACAAAATAATTTTGATACTCTCTCAAAAATGTTTGGTCTTAAAAAAGAAGCTGATGTTTCTTACCATACTACAGATATAGTACATGAGCTTACGATGAAAGCAATAGAGAGATATACTGGTGTTGCATTTGACTATCTCTCTTATAATGCATTAACTCCTAATGAGCAACATTACATAGATACTAATGTCATACTATGCTCTAATCTTTTTGGGTTTTTACGTGCTGATGATAGGATTCCAGAGTATCGTCTAAAACAAGGTGAAGCTATAGGAGAGTTAAAACCTGAAAAACTTTATAAAGAACAGACTCATTTAATGGAAGAGTATCTGAAGAATGAAGACATTTTAGATTTAAGAGCTGGATTTTATGACAAATTTTATAAGCCCACAAAAAAATACACTACTCTAAAATTTATAAAAGAGGGAAAAGTGGTAAGCCATTGGGCAAAAGCCTATCGTGGAATTGTACTACGTGAAATTGCTAAGGCTCAAATTGATAACTTAGAAGATTTTATGAAACTCCCTATAGAAAACCTATCTATAGATGAGATTCAAACGAAAAAGAATAAGACAGAAATTATTTATACTATTATTTAATATTTTCTGCTAATAAAGCTCGAACTATCTCACGGTCATCAAAGTGAATCTTTTCACCTTTGATTTCCATTGTGGTCTCATCACCTTTTCCAAGTATCATAAGCACTTCATTCTCTTTTAACTCTTTTAGTGCTTCCTGAATGGCAAAAGCTCTATCGACCATAGCACGAGTATGAGTTTGGTCTTTTATTCCTGAGAGGATATCTTTTATAATATCTTCAGGCTCTTCTGAACGAGGATTATCTGATGTGACATAAACTTTCTGTGCAAACTTGGCTGCTACGGCTCCCATGCGTGGTCGTTTTCCTTTGTCTCTGTCTCCACCTGCTCCAAATACTACAGAAACATCTGCATCTTTCATACTGTCTAACACTTGAATCATCCCGTCATCGGTATGAGCAAAATCTACGATTACCAGTGGCTTACGTGAAACCACTTCCATACGACCTGCCACACCTGCAAAGTTTTCTACCACTTCACAAACCTCTGCAACATTACGTCCTGTTAACATTACACAAGAGCCAATAGCTGCCATAAGATTAAATAGATTAAACAGACCCACCATAGGAGAGTGGAAAGTTGCCTCTGTACTTAGATGTTTAATTCCTGCTGTAATGCCATGTTGCAATGAAAACGCTTGAACTTTAAAGGTTGCAGGTTCATCTACTCCATAACTTTGAGCTCCTATTGGATTATAGGTGATATTTTTAATATCATCTTTATTGAGAAATTTTGGAGAGTCATCTGAAAAGAAAGAGCTTTTAACCCTCTTATACTCTTCAA
>JALVXD010000171.1 GCA_027038295.1 Campylobacteraceae bacterium | reverse complement strand
AATAGCTATCAGGATAGTTTTATTTATTCCTTTGTCGGTATCATTTACGGCTAGTTCATCCTCTACAAATGAGTGTTCACTGTTTGTACTCCATAGCTCAAAGAATACACCAACAATAACCCCTATAAGAATAGATACCCAAAAAGTAGGCGACCAAAAGGGCTTTTCAACAATTAAAAGAATTGAGATTGTAAGCCCTAAAGCTGAATTTAAAATAGATATGGGTTTCATAACTCTTGAAGATAGGGTTAAAAATCTTATTCGGTGAGATTGGTCTAAAACACCTGTTATATTTCGCCGTGAGACTCCTAAAAAGTCTCTAGCCTTACTCTCTGTTGTTCCATCTACAATTTTTAAAACATCATCTTTTGATTTAACTGTTTCTTGAACATCTTCTTTATCTTTGATAGTATCAGGCATAAATCACCCCCTACTATTTGTTAGGGGTTAAGAAGTGCTTTAATTGAACATTGTTCATTTCAGACACTTTCATTTTATGATTCATTCCAAGCTCTTCAAAAGAGAAAGGCTTTATATACGCTAAGTAGGTAATAGGGGTTTTAGATGGAGTCCAATTACCCCCAATTCCTGTTAACTTAAACATTGCCTTTGTTGCAATATCTGTTAATATCATGCGTTGAGTAACAATACTTGCATTTTCTAAAGAGGTAACTTTTAAATCTTTGAACGCTAAAATTAAATCATCTGATTGATTTAAAAAAGTTGTAGCTCTTCTCTTAGCTTTATTTCTCCATGCGTGTTGAATGTTTTGAGGTATCTTATCTTTAAAAGAGTCTACAATATCAAGCCAAACGTTATAGGTTACGACTGTTGCCATCTTATCATTTTTAGCTCTTACAAACTCATTGTAAAGGTTTAATACTCCTTGATGTATTAATGCTCTATCTGTTAAAGTTAAGCCTAATTCCTCCTGTTGTTTGCTCTTTTTATCTTTGGTTAACTCGTCAAATTTTACTAAACCTAATGTTGATTGTTGCTCTTTTTTTGTTACTTCATTTGCCATTGTTTTTTGCCTTTGTTTTTAACTTGTTTTTACACTATGATTTTCTTTAAGTTGCACGGTGGAAAAGAAAAGGGTACGATTAACGTGGGCTTCCTATTTTTCGGTAGTCCCACGCACCCTAAACCCTCAAAGATGTACCCTACTATTTCTCGTAAGCGTCATCTATGATTTTCTCTTTAATTCAGGGGGTAAAAAATTAAACATTTACCATTTATTTTTTTAGATTTTTTCGTTATCATTCTTATGTCCTTTCAAACATTTTTTTAATGTGGATAAGCTAGGGGGTTAAGATTGGTAGTCCTGCCCTTAGCACTTCATAGGTTACTTATTAAGTTTTTTTAAAATCTTCTTTGTGTTATGCCCACAAATATCAACTATTGCATAAACTTCACACTCTAAGTGTTTAACCTTTTTGTATCTCTTAAAGCCTGTACGCCCATCTTCTTTTTTAAAAAAGACAAACTCTTTATCTTTTACTCTCTTAGTTGGTTCTGTAACAATCAAAGTATTTTCTACTATTCCTAACTTTCTTTTTACTTTGGTGTTTTCACCTTGTATAAATATGTACATTTTGCTATCTCCTAAATTGCTAATAGTCTCTCTAACTCTCTTTGTAAATAGCCTAAACGCTGATAACACGGTTTATTGTTATCGTTAATTAGCTCTATCCACTTTTTAAGCTGTTCCTCTGATACGTTTTTCATCTCTCTAAACTCCTTTACATTGGTAAAACATACCGTCTAAAATCAGATTGTTTAAATCTCTCTAAACTCTCAACGCTGTTAAACTGCTCTCTGCTCTCATGATTATTCATGAACCTATTATCTAGTAGGCTGTTAAGTTGATAAGTGAGGTAATCATTTGAATAACTGCCTACCTTTGCCAACCGTGCCACCTCTTGAACCTCATACAAATCATCTAAAAAATTTAAATCATTTATGTAGTATATAAAGCCCTTATTCTCTCTTTTCGTTACGTCAAAGGTTAATGTAACCTCTAATCTTTTCCATGCTCTTAAGTCATTGTTTATAATCTCCTTTTTCTGTTGATTGAGTTGTTTTAAATACTTATCGTAATAGAGAACACGGCTAATACTAGGGTGTTCTAAATCATTGATATAAAGGCTTGAACCTTTAGAGATAACCCCTTGCTTAGAGTATGGCATGAGATTATCTTTAAAAGCTCCCTTTCTATTGTGGGTTATGCTTCTGTGGTCTGTGGTGTCTATGGCTAAATCTACACTATGAAGAGTAAAGGCTTTACGCTTGATAATCTTGCTTATTATCTTCATAGCTTCACTACTAATCTTTTTTGATGGTTGGTGAAGTCCTGCAAAGAGGATTAAACAATAGCTATCTTTTGCCTTTTTATGATGGGTTGCTACATCAAAGAGGGTGGGAATGTTTCTAATGACTGTGATATACATAGCCTTAGACTTACCAACCTTTGGCAATTTAAGAACCTCAACAATAGGTTGAAACTTATCAGTTAAAAGCCTTGTTTGTTTATCTTGTTTCATCTCGTACGCTATCCTTTTCAAAATATTTTTCTTTGGGTCTGTCTCTTCTGTCTTTGGGGTAGGCATTGGCTCAATGGTTAAGCCTAACTTATCAGCCATCTTTTTAAATACTTCATACTTTGCTATTAGCTCTATGTTGTCTATACCTAACTGATTGAAGATAAAGCCACCTTTTGAGCTTTCAATATCTGCAACATTAGAGGGATAGTTAATAACATTGTATGGGTAGTTATTATTCATTGACTTAGTCATTTAATCCTCTCTATGGCTTGATATTTCATTGTTTACTTATCTACTTTCATTTATTTTCTGAACAAAATTTTTAATAAGTTCTCGTTCTCTTTTTTCTTCTAAATCAAAGATAACAACATCATATTCACGGTCATCTTCATTGACTTCATATTCTGTTCCTATCTCTCTATCAATGAGTTTACAAAGTTTGGTTTTATTACCTTTTGTAAGTGGATAAACTTCATATACAAAGTGGTCTAGTTGTACTAATTCTAAATGTTCTTGTTTCATGATTTGCTCCTTTATACTGCTCTATTTTCTTCTAACCACTTATCAAGCTCTAAACGGTCATAACGTACTTTTTTACCAACTTTAGAAAATGGGATTTGTTTTAATCTTCTCATTCTCTTTTGTGTGTTGTTGCTAAAGCCATATTCACGCTCTACATCTTCAATGGTTAGCCATCTTTTTAAGTGTGATTGGGATTGATTGGTAGTCATTTTTATCCTTTTGGTTTATTTGGGTTTTGTAATTATAGCTATAAATACGCTTTAATAATACTTAAAATACTGCAATACAGTATTATTTTTTTAAATAAAAACTATTTTACAGAATATAAAATACTATAATTCTATTATTTAGAGGTAGTTGAGAATACGCTATAATAGTAATTTTAAGGGCATTAAACCCCTCATTTGGGTACAATTAAATAAAAAAATAAAGGGTTTTTATGGAATATGAAGAATTTAAAAAAATATTAAAAGAAAATGATTTAACAATTAAAGAATTTGCTAAATTAGCAGGGATAAGTTATCGAACTTGCAACGGTTGGTCAAAACCAAATGCAAAAGTTAGTGATTGGGTAGAGTCATGGTTAAATTTATACATAGAAAGAAATCAGCTAAAAAAAGAAGTAGATAGACACATAACATTTAAACAAGAATTTTATGAAATGATGAACGGTCAAACAATTACAGTTAAATAAACCTTTCTTTCTGCTCCTACTCACTAACCCCACTTATCAAATATAATATTAGTCCATCTTTCTTTTAGAGATTATTCTTTAAGAGTAAAGGGATTATAAATATGCTAATTCTTTACCTCTTTTTAGTAGGCTCAAAAAGCTACAACTAAGTAACCCACTAAAAAAGGGTATATTTTAACATGAGTTTCAATCTTTACTAAAGCACCATAATATAATACTTTTAAGCTATTTTCAAAAGGTTTTAAATTAGGTTTATTTTTTATAAAGAAACTGTCGGATTAGAAAAAGAGGATTTAAGAGGTATTTTTAGGTATTTTTTTAAATATAAAAAGTTTCGGAAGTGATTTATCCTTTTCTAAAAGCGTTTAAAGTATGATTATAAATCAAAAAAAGGAATATAAAATGAGTAATGTAAAAAATATGAAAAATGATGAGATTCAAGAGTACATTAATATCAATACCTATATGAATTTTGAATGTGTAAAAGAGTTATATCGTGAATTATTAGAAGATATGGAAGATAATACAAAGGAAGATTTTTTAATAATAGCTACTCCAAGAATTGAAAAGCTATTAAAGCCTACACCTCGTGATATACGATTGGCAACTGATGATTTTAATAATTTTGATTATGAATTTGCCTACCATTGCTTTAGTGAATTTTGTCCTGTCGTTAATGATATTATTGATTGTGCTAGTTGTAGTTATTATAAAAAATACCCTACGATAGATGAAGCTTTTAAACAAGCTGTAAACATTAGAACATTAGAAATACTTGATTATTTAAAGGCTGTTGAATATGGAGATTATGGGGCTTTATCTCCTAAACGAAAAAACTACATTAAAGAAAATAATAGAGACTTAAATTATCTTATCAAAAGATGGAATAAAATCTTTGATGATTAAAAAAGTGTCGGATTAGTTTTATTGTGGGGTTTATGGCTTATTATGAGTCTTGATGAGGTGTAAGAAGAGAGGATTTATAAAGAGAAGTATCAGCTACTTATCTTTTTTTGATAAGTTGCTTAATGGTCTTATATTTGGGTTCTAATTTATCCCACTCTTTTTTAAACTCTTCATCTTTTAACTTTTCGTTTAAATGTTTTCTAAAATCACTCATAGCTTTTACTTCTGTGTTTAATTCTATAAACGGTGATAACATCATCTTCAATATCAAACAAAACTCTATAATTACCTACTCTTAGTCTATAAGGTGGCTCAAAATTAGTAAGTTTTTTGATATTAGCTACATCAGGATAATCTTCAAGTAGTTCAATTTTAGAGAGAATTTTTTTTACTTCTTGTTTGTGGATTTTAGAGAGGTCTTTAAACGCCTTATCATCAATTAGAACGGTCATTATAACCCTAACTGTGCTTTAACATCTGAAAGACTGTATTTAGCGTTATTTTGTGCTTTTATTGCTTGTATCTCTCTATAATCTTCACTATCTTTTTCAATGGCTTCAATATTTAAAGCGTTTGGTTTATTTGGTAATGTGATACTCTTTACAATATCATCTTTCAAATTGCCAATAATGGTTAAGAAGAGTTCTAACTTATCCTCTGATACTTCAATCTGTAAAGTTTGCATAGTTTAACCTTTGGTAGTCTATTTTAAATATAATACAATTAAATGGATTAAAGGTTAATAAATCAATTCTAAGCCCTTTAAGCTCTCCAAACGATACAGAACTCAAAGAAAAGGTTTAGGGCTTGATTTAGGGGTGTTTTGTTTAATTGTAGATTAGGTTTAGGATATGAAGTTAGAAAGGATTTGTAATTAATGCCAAGTATAGACTCGGCAAGGGTAAAAGGAGTTTCACCTCATTCATGAAATGATTGAGTTATTTTACCCTACTATTTCTTTCAGCAATATAAGCAATATTGGCAGACACAACTAGGGTTCTAAATGGGATTGTTTTTACTATTCTCTTGTTTTTTCTGTGTAGGTTCTACTCAATAACACACCAAATAGAAAACTATGTATGAAATTACTCATTATTTTTTCTTTGACTTCTTATCTAAAAAATTAATCTGCATAGTTGCACCAAGAAACCTTTTATCTTTAGCTAATATCTCTTTTATCTTCTGATAAACTTCTTCTTTGCTCATTGGTTTATTTTCCATGATAGATTAACTCCTTAAATTCATTTAATGGCATATACAAGGCTTTTATATTGTGTATCAGTATCTTAGCTTCAAATCTCCATAAAATACGATTGAGAGAGTTTTTAAAGCCTTTATTGTAGATGGTTATTTTCTCTATACCCATTATTTGAGGGTTGTTAATGTAGTGTGTTTGGGTCTTAACTCCTTTGGGTGTTGTGTATTGGTCTAAGATATAATTTCTTTTAAGCTTTTGTAAATTTGGTTGGTATGGAACATCAAGACAAATATCAAGATTAGTTACATCTTTGAGGATAGATAATATTTTGCTAACTAATGCTCTAGGTGGTGGTTCTTTGTCGTACTGCTTTAATCCAAATATAACCATAATTGCCTTTCTGTATTTTGGTGCGTCTTGCATATTATAATAATAGATGTTGTGTTTCTCCAATTGATACGCTGTTGTAATCTCATCATGAAGTAAACGTTTTTTGAGTTTAAACAAGATATTGGAATTCTTTTGTAACTTTTTCCATTTACCCAGTTCATTTAACTCTTTTTTCTTATGCTGTTTTGAGAACTCTACCCTTATTGAGTCTATAGCAAAATCTACATTATTATTTTGATTAAACTCGGATATAAAGTTTTCTAGTTCTTCTAGTATTTCCATGTTATTACCTTAGTAAATTTAGTTTAAATGTTACGGACAAAATACCCTAAAACTTGTAGAGCATAGAGCAAAAAAAAAGAACTCTACATTAAGAAACTCTATTCTTAAGTCTAAATAGTCAACACCTTTTAAAGTACCAAGTTATATAGGCTTGTAGAGCTTTTTTAAGTAGCTTTACCCCTTAAAGTCTTAGATTACCTTAGACTCTATTGTAAGGGGTGTTTTTTTGAACCTTAAACCAATATTTTAGAGATTTTTTATAGTTTTCTCTTATGGCTATTTGGGTACAATATTTTTACAAATCAATAGAAGTTAAATTAAAGGAGGCTCGAACCCCTTTAATAACTCTTTAGCTCGTTTCATATTCTCTTTAGTATCAACTAAAATATAAGGTTTATACCATGAATATTTAGTGTATATTCTTGCATTTTCTACAAACACTAATCCATACTTATTTTTTAGTTCACTCTTAATATTTTCAATTCTGCTAGTATAATAATAAATAAAATCTGCTTTGAGTCTAACATCTACTTTATTGATAAGGTCAATTAATACTAAATAGTGTGCTATAAATGGTGGCTTTTTCATTTTGCCACCTCATCAATTCTACTAGCTATAAAAGCGTCTAAGTCTGATTGTTTCCATACGGTCACACGGTCACTTAATTTAATTGGGTGCAATAAGCCCTTTTTAGATAGATACCAAATTGTACTTTTTCCCATAGCTAAATATTCAGAAGCTGAACCCACTCTGTGTAATTTGTCTTGCATTTTAATAACTCCTATTATAGAAATTACTAAATCATGATTTAGTGATTAGACTGCTCTTGTTTGGTTTTAAGCCGTCTAATGTGTTAACAATCAAATTATAGGAAAATGACTAATTACGAATTCTCACTAATATTGGAAAAAAATGAGAATTTTTATAAAGAGTAGTTTTAAAGTTGAAGACCAGTGATAAGTTCTTTATATTTCATATCATAAATATAAGGTTTTATTTCGGAATAATATCTTTGAATTGTTTTATAATTTTGTTGCAGTTCACTACAAATATCATCATCTTTTGAAATATTTGTATATGCTGTTGAAAAAAGAGTCTTACGAAGCTTTTCCTTTTCCACTTTGATATTTTCTTGCTTATCTTTAAAGCTATAAAAATCGTTATTATTTATCTGTTCTATCTTGTCTTCATACTCTTCCCTATAACGATTATTACTTTCTTCTAGTTCTTTTTGTTTTTGTGTAATATAATCATAAGTATAAAAACGATTTGCCATAATAATTTTCTTTTCTTCCATTGAAAGATTAGAATTAAGCTTTGGTTCTTCATCAGTAAAAATATCATGTACCGTTTTAATAATTGTTGGATTACTAATGTATTCTTTTTTAATCTCTTCAATATAACTAGATAACTCTTCTTGTGGTAATGCCAAATTTAATTTTACATAGGCAGTTTTCATGTTTCTAAACTCTACTTTTGGTCGTGAAAATTTAATATCAAGTTCATTCCGTAAATACGTATTATTTTCTATATACTGCTCACCCATTACTTGGGGTTCTCCACCCATCACCATAGACCTAATTGGTTCATTAGTATGTCCTCTATCTTCAACTGAAAAAGGGGATATACCAAACTTTTCAAAAGACTCTATATTTTTTCTTTCTGTATACTCTTTTAATTCTTGGAAATTATATGTTGTTATTTCATGTATATTCTGTAATAAATTTTCTATTTGACCACTATTCATATAATATTTAGTCACAAGTCGAAGACTAAGGCTTATTTGCTCTTCTATACATTCTTTCCTAAATTTAATAAACTCTGGATTTCTTATAGCCATCTCATACGCAATACAATTAGTTAGCTCATAATCTTTAAAATTTTCAATTTCTATATACTGTGGGTCATCTCTTTTAGGCATTTCCATTTTTAGCCCCCTCTTTTTTCTCATCTTCACAATTACCCATTCTTAACCTCATCTAAATAATCAGCATACCAACTTATTAACTCTCTCATTGGCTCTAAAATCCCTCTGTTATCACTACGATTATAAGCCCCTCTAACTTTATTAACCTCTACATGAGCCAATAATGCCTCAACTACATCTTTTGTATAATGGTCGCCCTCATTATTCCCTTTTTTATTAACAATCGTGGAGAACATTGACCTAAATCCATGAGGTACAAACTCATCTTTACTATAACCCATTCTTCTAATAGCACTTATCAAGGTATTATCACTTATTGGTCTGTCTGTATCTCGTGAACTTGGAAAAAGATATTTATTGCTTAATCTGTTTTGGTTTAACTCTTCCATTAGCTCTATAACTTGTGGTGGTAAAGGTAGAACAAACTCAATTTTAGTTTTCATCTTTGAAGCAGGAATAGTCCACAATTTATTTTTAAAATCTATCTCTGACCATTCAGCATGACGAATATTAAAACTTCTCAAAAATACATAAGGTAATATTTTTAAAGCCATCTGTGTTGAGTAGTCGCCGTTATAATCTTCAATAGAGAGAAGTAAACCTTTTATATCTTGCTCTTTGGTAAATGTAGGATAATGTTTTTTCTTTCTTGCACCAATCACAATACTCTTATCAATATCTCTAACTATGTTTGTGGGAACATACTCATAAGTAACGGCATACATAAAAATACTATTGAGTTGAGTATAAACCCTACTTGCTGTTTCGTGTAATCCCTTTTTTTCTTTTATATCTTCAAGAACTTTAATAATGTCTTTTCGTGTGACTTCATCAATAGGCATACTTTCAATAAAAGGATAAACATAGTTTGTTAATGCTCGACCTAAACGAATACTATAATTTTCTGATAAGTTTTTTCTCTCTGTATAATCTTTTAACCATTTTTGAGAAATATTATAAAAAGTATTCTCCTTTTGTTTAGCCTCTTCTTCTTTAAGTTGGTTATCTCTCTTTTTTTTCTCGTTAATGTCTATACCCTCATCAACTAACTTTCTAAGCTCTCCCCTTTTCTCTCTAGCTTGTTTAAGTGTATTATCTTTAAGCGTTCCAATAGCGTATTCTTTACGCTTTCCACCGAAATAATATTGTAATCTCCAAAGTTTAGAGCCGTTAGGGTTAATTTGTAAAAATAACCCTTGACCATCACTTAATTTATATTTCTTCTCTTTTGGTTTTGCATTTTGTATTCTTTTATCTGTAAGTGGCTTAGCTACTCTCGCCATGATATACCTTTCATAGTGGGTATTTTTAAAGGCTTAGTGGGTTTTCTATTTACTACCCACCAACGCACCCACTAAAATTTTTAGATGTGTTTATATCATATTATATTGTATTAGACTAACAGAACAGTTAAACTTAGGCTTTTGAAAAGGTTTGATAGATGAGGTTAGAGGTAGTTAGATTGTTATATGGTGGAGGCGTGGGGAATTGAACCCCAGTCCTAAAATAGCTAGAACTATGACTCTACATGTTTAGTCGGTGTCGATTTTTCTCATCTTGCTTCGCACAACACCCAAAGCTACACAAGACCAGCCAA
>JALVXD010000170.1 GCA_027038295.1 Campylobacteraceae bacterium | reverse complement strand
TAAGTGCAAAAAATTCAGTTGATTCGGTTCGTATGGATATGATTTCTAAAATGATTATCCCTTTACCCCAAAAACCCGAACAACAAAAAATAGCAAACTTCCTAACATCAATAGACCAAAAAATAGAGCAACTAACAAAAAAAAAGAAGCTTTTAGTGGCTTATAAAAAAGGGGTAATGCAGAAGATTTTTTCTCAATATGATGATTCAGAATTACGAATAGCTCGTTTAAAAGATTTTGGATATTTTTATTATGGTAAAAGTGCTCCTAAACATTCATTGAGTGAAACAGCTACAATACCATGTGTTAGATATGGAGAACTTTATAATAAATATGGTGAATATATTGATAAGATTCACTCATATACTACGATAGATAAAAAAAATTTAAAATTTAGTAAAGGAGGAGAAATTCTAATTCCTCGTGTTGGTGAAGACCCTTTAGATTTTGCAAATTGTAGCTATTTACCTATTGCAGGTGTAGCAATAGGTGAAATGATTTCTGTTTATAATACTAAAGAAAATGGTTTGTTTATGACTTATTATATAAATGCAATGTTAAAATATGAATTTGCAAAAGTTGTTGAGGGAGGGAATGTTTCAAATTTATATTTTAAATATTTAGAAAATATTATAATTAAAATACCTCAGATTGAAGAACAAACAAAAATAGCAAACTTCCTATCGTCCATAGACAAAAAAATAGAACAAGTCAACAGACAAATAGAAGAGAGTAAAGGTTTTAAGAAGGGGTTGTTGCAACAGATGTTTGTGTAGGTATTTGGCAACGCGTAGGGTGTTTTCCCCTGAAAACACCGTCAAAACCAAATAGGCATAATAAAAAAAATAAATTGTGAAATATAGATATATTTCCATTTGACGGTGTTGTCGGGGACAACACCCTACGCCGTTTCCGATATATTGGTATGCATGATTTGATTTTGACGATTAGAGCCATTTCCAATATATTGGTAGGATTAATTTAATTTTAACGATTATGCTATAATAACCAAAATAACATTTTGGGGAATAAAATGGGAACACAAAGCGAAGCCACACTAGAGCAAAATCTAATAGAACAACTCATACAACTAAAATACACTCCCGTAACAATAAAAGACGACAAAGCCCTAGAATCAAACCTAAAAACCCAACTAGAAATCCACAACAACACAACTCTAAGTGACCAAGAGTTTAAACGCGTGTTGAACTACCTAAACAAAGGCTCTGTTTTTGAAAAAGCCAAACGCTTAAGAGACAGATTTTCGCTAACTTGTGACGATGGCACGACCAAATACATAGAGTTTCTAAACTCCGAACACTGGTGTCAAAATGAGTTTCAAGTCACAAGCCAAGTGACGGTGGAGGGTGTTTACAAGAACCGATATGATGTAACGCTACTTATTAACGGTCTGCCACTTGTTCAGATAGAACTTAAACGGCGTGGCTTGGAGCTAAAAGAGGCGTTTAATCAGATTAACCGTTATCAGCGTCACTCTTATGGGTCGAACTCGGCTCTTTTTAACTATGTGCAACTCTTTGTCATTAGCAATGGGGTCAATACCAAATATTATGCCAACAACAAAAAGCAGACCTTTAAACAGACCTTTTACTGGGCAGATGAAGAGAACCATAACATTACAAACCTTGAAGCCTTTACCGATGTCTTTTTAGAGCGATGCCATGTCGCAAAGATGATATGTAAATACATCGTCTTAGCCGAAGTACCAAAGATACTTATGGTGCTAAGACCCTATCAATTTCATGCCGTTGAAGCGATAATCGACCGAGTCAACAACAGCAACAAAAACGGCTACATTTGGCACACCACAGGTTCAGGGAAAACGCTTACCTCATTTAAAGCTTCGCAGATACTTATGAAACTACCAAAGGTACACAAGGTTGTCTTTGTGGTTGACAGAAAGGATTTGGACTTTCAGACTACTAAAGAGTTTAATAGCTTTTCTGATGGTTCAGTTGATGGCACAGACAATACAAAAGCCTTAGTAAGGCAGTTTGGAGACGATACTAAGCTTATAGTTACCACCATACAAAAACTAAACACAGCCATAAGTAAAAAGCGATATTTATCAGAGATGGAAGCCGTGAAAGATGAGCATATTGTTTTTATATTTGATGAGTGTCATCGCTCTCAGTTTGGAGAGACACACTTAGCCATTACCAACTTTTTTACCAACAATCAGATGATAGGTTTTACAGGTACGCCCATCTTTAAAGATAATGCCATAGGAAATAAACTTGGAAAACGTACCACAAAAGAGCTTTTTGATGATGTTTTGCACAAGTATG
>JALVXD010000169.1 GCA_027038295.1 Campylobacteraceae bacterium | reverse complement strand
GTATATTGAAATATTATCCAGAGCTAGAAGCTATTGTAGATGTACCTCAATCTTCTATTTGGCACCCTGAGGGGGATGTTTGGGTTCATACTTTGATGTGTGTAGATAAAATGGTTGGTTTAAAAAGAGGAGATGAAAAACATGATTTAAAAATGATGTTTGCCATACTTTGTCATGACCTTGGAAAAGCCACACATACACAGATAACTCCTGAAAAAATCTCTGCCATAGGTCATGAGTTAGCAGGGTTAGAGCCTACGAAGAAGTTTCTTTATCGGTTAACGGATGAGCATGATTTTATAAAGTCACTACTTCCTTTGGTTGAACACCATTTAGCTCCCTCTATTTATTACCGAGGTAAAGCTAAAAATAGCACCATACGGAGACTTTCAACTAAAGTAAATATAGAAGAGTTGGTCACTGTGGCACGAGCAGATTTTTTAGGACGTACTACAAAAGAGTCTTTAAGTGGTGTTTATAAAGCTGGAGATTGGCTACTTAAAAAAGCAGAAGAGCTTGATGTTTATAACGTGCCACCAACTCCTTTACTTAAAGGGCGTGATTTAATAGCACTAGGAATAGAACCTTCTAAAAAATATAAAATTTTATTAGATAGTGTTTATAAAGAACAGATAGAAGGTACTCTTGTTAATAAAGAAGATGCAATTATTTATCTATTAGGATTATTCAAAAAGCTTTAACGTAAACTATATATAATTTTTAAATGTTTAATTTAGAAATTTTTATAAAAGGGTATTTTAATGAAAAAAGAGAAAGTATTAGAGAATATACGTGCAGCGAGATTGGCTCATGTAAAATGGGTTGATAGAGCAAGAACGTTGGTTGAAGGGGGTACGATAACCGAAGATGAGATTCCTGTCGAATCAACAGCTTGTAATTTTGGTCACTGGTTCTATAGTGATGGACAGGTATTGTTGGCTATATTTAGTATAAGTTCGGTTAAAAAGTTAGAGTCTAAGCATAAAGAGTTGCATGCAACATATATGAAAATATTTAAAATATATTTTGATACAAGTGATCAATCATTTTTTCAAAAACTTTTTAATCAACGTAAAAAAGTTTCAGAGAAAGAAAAATTGTTAGCAGATGAAAAATTAACACAGCTTGAATCAATCTCAGAAGAGTTAATCGCCTATTTAAATATATTTGAGAAGCATTTAAATAAGATAGAAGCAAAAGATTTTGAAAAACTCTATTAATCTGTTGTAGATAAAATAGTACAACAGATTACACGTAAATTTTATTCATTTCTTAATACGATTAAAGGGTCAGTAGAGGCAGCTTTTTTAGCTGGATATCTTGATGATGCAAGTACTATTATGATAGCCCCTATAATAATAGAGAAGAAATCTTTTACGGTTAAATCAATAGGTAGTTTGGAATAACCATAAACATCTGCTGATACGGTAATGATGTTAAAAGTGGTTAATACCCAGATAGAGAAGAATCCTAAAAGTGTTCCTCCTATAATTCCTCCCAAACCAATAACAGCACCAAGTTTAAAGAAAATACTTTTAATCTCAGCATTAGTAGCTCCTAGAGTTCGCATAAGTGCAATCTCTGGTCTTCTACTCATAACCGTCATTAGTAAAGAGGAGACAATGTTAAGTGAAGCAACAATAATAATAAGTAGTAGACCTAGAAAGAGTGCTTTTTTCTCCATCTCCATGGCTGCAAAGAAGTCAGCATGTTGCTCCCACCAACCAATAATTCGTATTTTATCTGCATAGCCCTCTTTCTTTAGAAAAGCATTGATTTTATTGGCATCTTCCATGGCATTGTTAGAGAAAATATGAATACCATCATAAACGGATACTTTGCGTTTTAATATTTTATGAAATGCTTCATGTGTGGTATACATGATAAAATCATCATAAGTTGGAATACCAGAGCTATAGGTAGCATCAACAGTAAAACGTTTTTGAAGTGGCATACTTCCAAAGCCAATGGCTTGCATTTCTGAAAAGTAGAGTGTAAGCTTTTCTCCTTTTTTTACAAGCATCTCTTCTAAAAGTTTTTTACCAGCAACAACTTTAAACTTACTTTGTGTGCCAATAGAATGATTATAGGCTTTTTGAAAAATTTTATTAAGCTCTTTTTCTTTTTTAAAATCAACTCCATAGAGCATTGAGCCTTTTATGGTAGAACCACTTTTTGTAATAATTTGTGTTCTATAGTAAGGGCTAAATTTCAGAGTAGGAAACTGATTTGAAAGCTTAGAGGTAAGTTCATCTGTAGCTATGTTTTGTCCAAGGGGAATAAGGGTTAAAGGGTAGTCCATTTGAAAAAGACGTTTTTTAAATTCATTTTCAGTACCGTTCATCATGCCTGTACCAATCATGAGTGCAGCAATACCAACAGCAATACCTAAAGCAGCCATAATGGTAGAGATAAAGATAAAAGGATTTTCTTTATCTCTTTTAAGATAATGTTTTATTATCTTATTTACAAACGTAGAGTTTATAGTTGTTGCCATTATGCAAGTAGTCCTTTTTTAGGTCCACTTTTTCCACAACAGTTTTTATATTTTTCTCCTGAACCACAAGGACAAGGCTCATTTCTTTTTGGTTTTTTCTCAAGATTTTGTACCGTAGCTTCTTCAAATTCTGCTTCTACCATTTCATCTTCATTGGTCTGTGCTTGAGCAATTTCATCTTCGAGTTGTTGTCTCATTGCTTCCATTTTTGCCTCTTCTACAGCTGGGTCTTCAAAGTTAAATTGAACCACTTGAAGTACTTTTACAGCTTCAAATTTAATACGTTCTATGAGATTCATAAATAGGTTATATGAGTCTTTTTTATACTCTGTTAAAGGGTCTTTTTGGTTGTAGCCTCTTAGCCCAATACCAGTCTTCATAACATCCATTTCATAGAGGTGGTTACGCCATTGAGGGTCAAGAACTTGTAGGTATAAGATACGTTGTACTTCGCTTCTCTGTTCTGGAGTTAATGGTGCCATTTTTTCTTCATAGGTTTGTGTTAAAATATCTGAAACCAACTCTTTTATAGCATCATAATCTTTGTCTTTAAAAACTTCACCTTCAAGTTGAATGTTTAACTCTTCTTTGAGTTGATTTTCAAGCTTTTCTATATTGAAGTCTTCTTCTGACGCTCCATTATATATATCTGCATTAGAGAGCATATTGTCAATATATTCTATTCTATTTTCTTTAATTTTTGAGTCAATATCATAGTTCTCATCAAGTAGCTGGTTTCTAAAGTTGTAGATAACTTTACGCTGCTCATTTGCAATATCATCATACTCTAAGATATGCTTTCTTGACTCATAGTGCATGTTTTCAACTTTTGTTTGAGCTTTCTCTACTGAACGTGTTACGATTTTAGAATCAATATACTCGCCCTCTTCAACACCCAACTTGTTCATAATGTTTCTGATTTTTTCACCACCAAAAATTCTTAAGAGGTTGTCATCGAGACTTAGGTAAAACTGAGAAACACCTGGGTCACCTTGACGACCTGAACGACCACGAAGTTGGTTGTCAATACGTCTACTTTCATGTCTCTCTGTTCCTAAAATATAGAGACCACCAAGCTCTTTAATCTCATCGGTAAGTTTAATGTCAACCCCACGTCCTGCCATGTTGGTTGCAACGGTAACAGCACCTTTTTTACCAGCTTCCATAATAATCTCTGCTTCACTGGCGTGGTTTTTGGCATTCAGTGTGTTGTGTGGTATCTTGGCAGATTTAAGTCTTTCATGAACCAGTTCAGATTTCTCAATAGAGGCTGTACCAATCAGTACTGGTTGTCCTTTTTCATGAAGCTCTTGAACTTTTTTAGCAACAGCATCTAATTTTTCTTTTTCAGTGTTATAGATAAGGTCATTTTTATCATCTCTAAGAAGAGGTAAGTTTGTTGGAATAGATAGAACTTCTAGGTTATAAATTTCTGCAAACTCTGTAGCCTCTGTTTGTGCAGTTCCTGTCATACCAGCCAGTTTTTCGTAAAGTCTAAAGTAGTTTTGGTAGGTAATCTCTGCTAATGTTTGTGATTCATCTTTTACCTCAACACTCTCTTTAGCTTCTATGGCTTGGTGTAGACCTTCAGAGAAGCGACGACCTTCACTTAACCGACCTGTAAACTCATCAACGATAACAATTTCACCATTTTGTGAAACATAGTCGATGTCTTTTACAAAAATGTATTGAGCTTTCATCGCTTGGTCTAAGTGATGAGAGAGTGAAGCATTTTCAAGACTATAAAGGTTATCTACCTCAAACAAGTCCTGTGCTTTTTGTAGACCATCTTCTGTCATGATGACTTGACGGTTTTTTTCATCTACATAAAAATCACCCGTAGTCTCTTCTGGTTCTCCTGCTTTGGTCTCTCTCTTCTCACCTTTTATCATCTGTAAAGCTATCTCATTGGCTTTCTCATAGTGATACTCATCACGTTGAACAGGTCCAGAGATAATAAGTGGTGTTCTAGCTTCATCAATTAAAATAGAATCAACTTCATCAATAATAGCGTAGAAGTGTTCACGCTGAACCTTCTCTTCTGCTTTTGTTTTCATGTTGTCACGTAGGTAGTCAAATCCATACTCATTGTTTGTTCCATAGGTGATGTCACAATCATATTGAGCTTTTTTTGTTACTTCATCATATATCTCATCGGTTAAACAACCAACCGAGTATCCTAAAAAGTTGTAGAGTTGCCCCATCTCATCGGCATCCCTTTTGGCAAGGTAGTCATTTACGGTGACGATATGTACCCCTTTACCCATCATGGCATTAAGTGCAACAGCGAGTGTTGCTACCAATGTTTTACCTTCACCTGTTTTCATCTCTGCAATAGAGTTGTCATGAAGAACCATACCCCCTACAAGCTGAACATCGAAGTGACGCATATTGAGGACACGTCTACTCGCTTCTCTAGTAATGGCAAATGAGTCATCTAAAACATCATCTAGTGATTTTTCTTGGGAGTGAACAGAAGCTTTTAGTGCATTAAATGCAGCTTTTAATTCATCATCTGAAAGTTTTTCGTACTGTTCTTCTAGTTTATTAATTTGTAAAGCTCTTTTTAAGTAGCCTTTTACGATTCTATCATTTTTAGAACCAAATATCATCTTTAGCATTATAGTTATAACCTAGTATTAAAATTGTGATTATTTTATCTAAAATTTGATTAGTGAGCTATTAAATAGTGTTAAATCCCCAATACTAACAGAGCATCTCTATAAATTGGTTCGTCTATAAAACCATACTTCATATCCATAAACCCATTTTCACCATTTTTAGCAGACTCTTCAAAAACACGTTTTATATGGTTTGCTCTTACTATGGCTTCATTTTTTATGGAAAAAACTTCATTGGCTATTTTTACTTGAAGAGGACCCATACATGCTTTGGTGGTAAAGCCCATTTTTTTCTCTAGCTCACACCATTTTCTAAAATCTTCGACATTATTATACTCTTGAAACATAAAAGAGATAGGGGTTACTCCAGCTGTTTTTGCATCAACTAAAAATTTACTCAGAATATAATGAATGGTTGGATTATCATGAGTCACAAGTGATTGTGGTAGTCCCAGTGAAGTTAAGAGGTCAAGTATGCCTATATTTGCTGTTGTAAATCTTTTTATCCCTCCAAAGGTAGCCAAGTTTTGAAAAGCCTCTTTTGTCTCTAGTGAGATATGTATCTCTTTTTCACTGTTAAGTAATTTATCAATTTCTAAAATCTCTTTTTTTGTTTTGATTTTTGCCACTCGAACAGCATCAAAAGAGAAGCTATTTAAAAAACTTATCTCTTCTCGTCCTCCCTCATCTAAAGGATTGGTACGCACAATAATAAAGCTTTTAGACGTTTTCAGATGAGAAAGAAATAGGGCAATATTATAAAGAGCTTCCTTTTTACGAGAAGGAGCAATGGCATCTTCTAAATTAAGCGTAATCATATCGGCATCTAAATTATCTATACAGTTTAGATGTTTAAGTTTTAGAGGATTTAGCATCATATTTGAACGGTAAAACACTTTTTTAGTAGGGGATTTTGTTTCTTTTCCTAAATGGTTTAAACGCTCTTCTACATTTAATTTTTCAATAAACTCTAATGTATTAAATATCATTAATAACTCCTTATTAAATATAATTGGTATTTAAAGTAAAATATAGTATTATATCACAATATATAATAATTTAAAATAGGTAAATTATCTTATTTTAAGAAGGAAGAAAATGACAGAGCATCTATTTGAGTATATCTCTATTATTCTATTACTGTTCAGTGTTGGTCTATATCTATTACGTCATAAAATTAAAAGCTATTTTCAATCACCTTCCATTCAAATCTCTCAAGCAACATTTGGTAAGAGAGTTAAAGAAGGATATATATCCCTACTTAATTTATTATATCATAATAGTGATAAAGAGGATTTAGAAAGAGAGATTAGAGATATATCTACTCAAAGAGCAGATGGTCGATATGTAGGTGGATATAGTAAAGAGACAAATGAGTTTGATACAGAGTCTTTTGTTTTGGACTATTTTTATGAAATAATAAACTATACAGATAATCAAAATACAAATTTTATATTTACTATAAATTCACCTTTAAATATAGAAGAGTTTAATAATAAATTAAGAGCATCATTGCCTAAAATGGCTAGAGAAATAGAATTTCCTCTTTTATCAAACAGTAAGTTAGAAGAGATGCTTTTGGCGTATCAAGAAAAATTAAATAAGTATAAGGTTCAAATCAGTTATTTGTCAGATGGTTCTGACAGTTATTATTTTCTTCTTCATCCATTAGATAAAGAGGATGCTGTTAAAAAAGCAATTAAAGATATAGGGCTTAAAAGTAGAGTATTAAATTCTAACTAAGTCATCTTTTTTATGATGTTTTCATATTTTTTCATATACAATAACATATAAAAAATATAAGGAAAACAATGAAAAAACTACTTACGTCAACACTTATTTTAACACTACCTTTAGTGCTTATGGCAAAAAAGCCACATGTTTATAAGGAAGCCACTAAAGAGTGTCCTGCATTTAATAACATGAAACATAGCTCAAATACCAATAATATTGAGCTAAAAGTCGGGCATAAATATAGAATTTTACAGAAGAACAAAGGGCAACTCTTAACCCTTATAGAAGGGGAAAGAGTTGCTCAACGTTGGGTAGATGAGTCTTGTTTTAATGATAGTAGTACAGCTGTTAAAGAGCCAAAAAAAGTTGCTAATCAAACAACAGCTACTTTATCAGAGACTGTAAAAAGTTCAAGCATAGGTAAGAAAAAAACAGAATCTTTATCAAAATCTACTTCAAAACAAAATCTTTTGGCACTCTCTTGGCAAAATGCTTTTTGTCAAACACATCAATATAAAAAAGAGTGTAAATCTATGGATATAAAAGATTTTGGAGCAACACATTTTGTTCTTCATGGTCTTTGGCCTCAACCTCGAAATAATCAATACTGTAATGTGGGTAAAAGAGAGATTGGTAAAGATAAAAATAAACAATGGAACAAACTCAATAAGTTGGATTTAAATGAAACAGTACGTACCAAACTCTCTAAATTTATGCCAGGTTATAGCTCAAACTTACACAAGCATGAGTGGGTAAAACATGGAACGTGTTATGGTACAACAGCCAACGAGTACTATAATGATGCAATGATACTTTTAACACAAGTTAATGAGTCAGCTGTACAGAAATACTTTAAATTAAATATTGGTAAAACAATTCGATTAAAAGAGGTTCGTCAAGTAGTAGATAAAGCATTTGGAAAAGGTGCTGGAGAGCATGTAACGATGAACTGTAACAGAGGTCTTATAACTGAGTTATGGTTTCACATAGGTAATGGTGCAGATGACTTAGAAGGACTTCTAAAAAAAGGAGAGAGACCTAAGAGTCGTTGTCATAAGGGACGTGTTGACCCTGTAGGATATTAAATTTCAATGCCTCTTACTTTTTATACATAGTAAGGGGTATTGTATTTCCAAGAAAAGTAATCTTTCAATTCATCTTTTTCAACTTTTATTCTCTGCAAAAATGATGGATTCCATAATTTGATACTAGAAAATGTCAGTGGGGTATGGTTGGTACTTGATTTATCTTGTTTGTCTATAAAAAGTTCACTACTATTAATTTTAGAGGGAATTTTTGAATATAAGTTTGAGTAGACACGAACATGTACACCTTTTTTATCAACCTTCAATACTTTAAAAATACCAAATTTACCTTTATTAGGCATACTGTATAACTCACCAGATTTATAGCTTTGTAGCTGGAAACTTGAAGAGAATTTTTTAAATAGTTTTTTGAACATAATTTGTTACTTTCCTATAATTAGTTTAAAAAAATTATTATAGGAAAAAAAGGTTAGAATATCAATATAAAAAAATATGTAATTTTATTTTTAAGTTATGCCTCTTGGGTAACTTTGTTTATATGTGTACGGAATGTAGTTAAAGAGATGATTTTCAACTCTATATCACGTCCATGTTCACGTTCACAGTTAGAGATAACAGACTGAAAGAAATTAACATCGGTATCCTTAGAACATATTAGGGTATCAGCCCCATTATCAAGGGCATCAAGTAAAATTTTTCCTGATTTTTTATAGGCTAATTCATTATATGAACCGAGAAGACTTTGTCCAGCTTTTTTAGTAGACATAGAAAAGTCAATAAAGTTTATATTGTTGGCTTTCGCTTCTTTTTTTACCTTCTCTTTAATTTTATTTGAGTTTTTATCTCCTAGATATAGAGCAATATTTGTGCCTTCTAAAGTATCGTCCAAATCATGATTCTTTTTTACTAAAGTTAATTCTGATATTTTATCTGTAATTGATTCACGCTCTTTAAGATTTAGCATGGCTTTTAATTCATTAATTTTGGCACCATGGTCTTCACCTTGAAAGATATTATTTTCATATTCACAACATCTTATACCATTAAATTCATCGTTAATGGTTGCTAAAATTTCATCTTTATATTCTGAGCCATCTTCTATAATCATCTTATGAGCCAAAAGTAAAATAGCATCACCAATATACTCATGGTTATAGTTAAAAGTTTCAGAAGCATAGTGAACAGGGTAGAGTGTTAAGTAGTACTCCAAATCTTCTTTACTTGTATTGTGTCCTGAAAATAGGGTTCTATATTGATGTAAAAAGTCACTGTTGTTAAGTATTAATCCATTGTCAGAACGGTAGGCTAAAGCAGGGTCAATAGTAAGTTCACTGCCTAGCTCTTTAACAATATCAGATACTTTTTCTTCTCCTGTAACGATGAGTTGGTTTACTCTAAAAAGCAGGTCTTCATCAGGGTATGAAAAATCAGAATTTTTCTCTTTAATCAGTTTAAGAACATCTACTAGCTTAGTATCGTTATTTACTGTAAATGAAAAATTCTTGTAATAAGGGAGGTAGTCAGTTTCAGAGTTAAAGAAAAAAGCTCTAATGTCTATCTCTAATAAGTTTTTAAATGGCATGGTCAGATACTCCTAACAAATATAATATTATTAATATATCCATCTTATGGTTAAAATAGAGAATATGAATGGAAAAATTATTAGTAAAAGTTTTTATATGTGTAATATAAAGTTAAACACTTTTAGATTTAGTTTTAAATGCTAAAATAAATTTTATATTTAATACTTTATACTAGGAACGAAAATGACCATATACGATTTAAAACCAAAATTTCAAGCTCTTTTAAGACCAATAGTTCGGCTTTTAGCCAATAAGGGGGTGACTCCAAACCAAGTAACTATGTTTGCTATGCTTCTCTCCATTTGGATGGGGGCAATGATTGCTCTAACTCATGGAGTCAAGGGGATTTTTCTATTTGTTCCTATTTTTATGTTTGTGCGTATGGCACTCAATGCCATAGATGGACTTTTAGCCAAAGAGCATAATATGAAAACCAAACGGGGTGCGATGTTTAATGAAATGAGCGATGTCATTGCCGATGTGGCTCTTTTTTTACCCTTTGCGTTTATATCAGGGGTGAACCCCATCTATGTGGTACTTTTTACAGTAGTTGGAGTCTTTAATGAAATGGCAGGGGTTGTTGCCCAAACACTCAA
>JALVXD010000168.1 GCA_027038295.1 Campylobacteraceae bacterium | reverse complement strand
TCATTACTTCTACTCTACCTTTTCCAATTACTTCAGTATACCAAAGATTTTAACCCTTTCGACGAAATATTATTTCATGCAGGTTTAAATTAATGGTGGGTTAAAAACCCCTCAACCCTCTCAAAATACCTCTCAATCCCCTCAAAATGGTGAGTTCCACCCTCTTCTAAAACCAACTGGGCATTAGGAATTTTTTCCATTGCTTCTCTATAGTCCAACACATCATCACCCTTTTGAAGTAGTAGAAGGTAGCTGTCAGACTCAACACGCTCTACACTGTAAGCTTTTAACATCTCTAAGTGATTTTCATTCCACTCAAAACTGCTTCCATCATAATAGTTAGGTGCTTTTCCTTGTAAATTTACAGCTCTTTTCAGTGTCTTAGATGACTGAACAGCAGGATTAATCAGCACAGCTTTTAGTCCATACTTTTCTGCCAAATAGATAGCGTAATACCCACCCAAAGAAGAGCCTATCAACTGTACATCATCGTAAGAATTTATTAGCTCTTCGAGTGTACTTATGGCAAGTTCAGGCACGTAAGAGAGTGATGGAGCTATGAAAGGTTGCCCCTTACTTTTAAAGTACTCACGAAACAGATTCGCCTTGCCACCTTGACCTGCACTTCCAAAACCGTGTATGTAGATTATCATTTTATATTCTCCTTTACTGTTGACGCTTTCCAACGCTTCAAAAAATCTTCACGCTCATAAATCTTAGCACCCAATGCCAACTTATAGTCCATATATGGATGCCCCAAATTCCAAAAGTCAAAACCGTTCTCTTCAAGGTACTTTGCCAAAAGTACTAACTGAACTGTTCCATAGTTTCTGTAACGTTTTTCTCTATTTGAAAAACCACTTAGACTCGTATAGGTTTTGCCTATTACGTAACCTATCTCACCTGCTACCAATTTACCATCTTCTCTTAGCTCAATCGACTGCACTTTAAAACTGCTCTCTAGTTCTTGTGTCTCTTTTAGCATATTTAGATATTTAGGCGTTAGCCAAGAGCTTTTATGTAAAGCATTTATCGCTTCAAAAACCTCATCTAACTCATTACTAAACTCTAAAGTAAACGTTTTTTGATTGAGCATTTTTTGTACTTTTTTACTTATATGCAAATCTTCAAAATCTAAAAGGGCATACTTGTACTGTATCTCTGGAATCAAAAACTCTTGACCTCTATACTCTTCGGTCACCGAGATAAACCCAGCCTTTGCCAATGCGACATAGTTCTTTGCCGAAAAGTCATCAGACCAGTAGTAGTTTTTAAACATATTGGGGTAGACAACGGTTTCTAAAGTAGAGTTAGAGGTCACATCTTCATAAGAGATATAGTCAATACTTGGTTGGGTTACTTGCATGGTCTCTCTTCACTAAATTTTTCCTTATATTTATAAACACAAATCACACACAGTAAAATTATAACATACCAACATCTAATTATTAGGACTACAATCATGAAGATTTTCACAACAACTATTTTACTACTAAGTTTATCAACTGCTACATTTGCAGACAATACTACGAACTTTAATCAAAAAAAAGATCAAAAAATTTCTAAAATTACTCAACGACTAGTGAATGCATCTAAACGTAAGATGTGTATGCAAAATGCCACTTCATTAGAAGGAATGCAAACTTGTAGAGTACAAAAGCACCAAAACAAGCCATTTAAGCTCAAAAAAGGCATGACCTTTGAAGAAAAGAAAACAAAAGTAGTCAACAGAATTACAAATCATATTTCTAAAATGAACCAACGTAAAACATGTATAGAAAATGCCCTAAACATAGCTGACTTAAAAGCTTGTAAACCTACAAGAAAGCATAAGAAATAGAGACTAGATATACTTAGTATAGTTATCTATTTTTTCTTGAAGTCGAATGGCTAGAAGCTCATTTGCTTCAAGCAAATACTCTAAAATTATTTTGGCTTCATCTCTATAAGCTTTCACTTTCTCAGCCTTCCAATAGTGTGGTGGTTCACCCAAATTCGCAACCCTATCAGCCATTTTTACTACCCACACCTCTTTAGGTTGCATCTTTATTCGTGCCAAAGAGTCCAACATCTGCTCTCTTTTGGTTGCTAAAGTCTCATTTTTAGTCAAAGCCATTACCCCATCTGCTACAGCTTTTCCAAACTCTTTTTCAATATCTTCATAAGTTGTAGAAGTGTCTTCTATAGTGTCATGTAGTATTGCACACATTATTGCTAGTTCAGGGTTTTCAAGCCGTGAACTCACAGCCATAACTTCCATCATTACATTCCCTATATGGGTTATGTAGGGCAGTTTCTCCCCAGGGTAAAATTGCTCTTTGTGTACTCGTGAAGCAAAGAACCATGCTTTTGTTATGTTGTCTTGATTTATACTCATATTTTATCTCCTTTTTACTTTACTATAAACGGCATCAACCGACCCATATTACGAGCATCATCAATCCCTCGGTGGTGCGTACCTACCAACTCTAAATTTACATGAGCTAAAGCCGTATCTAAACCACAAGGTTTAATGCCTTGTACTTTGGCAAACTCTTTTTTAATATTTAGATGTTCATTAGAAAAAGGGTATTCAACTCCATGTAGCTTACAATCTTGTAAAAATTGGCTCTTGTCGTAGTTGCCCCATGAACAAAAGAGAAAGTCATCATATTGACTAAACCACTTTTTAAAATCTTCTAGTGCCTCTTCATAACCCATAGCACTGTCAACATCTTCTTGAGTTATGGTTGTTAAAGTTTTACAAAAGGTTGTAAGTGTAGGGTTTAGTATAGGCTTAATAAATCGTTCATACTCATCAACTACCTTTAAAGTTTTAGCATCAACCATAACAGCCCCTATCTCTATGATTTCCATCTTATCTCGGGTTATAGTTCGCTCTTTGCAACAGGTTGCTTCTAGGTCTATTATTAGGTAGTATTTCATTTATTTCTCCTATCTGATAGAAAATCATAGCATACTAGAGCTAATTAATAAATTCGCCTTAATCAAAGTTTGGCAACTATGATTATTACAGAACTTCAAAATCAACTTGAAGAGTGTACTCAGTGTGAAGTTTTAGGTGAGATTGACTATAAAGTAAGTGATGATACCATTTTAAAACCTGATATTGTTCTTACTTGTGGTGAGACCAATGAGAGTTACCTTACCAAAGCACCTGAAATTGTTGTTGAAATCATCTCAAAATCGACAGCCAAAAGAGATGAAAAGTACAAATTTGAGATTTATGAAAAAGAAAAAGTCAACTACTATATCTTAGTCTACCCCAATGACTTAAGAGCCAAAGTCTACAAACTTAAAGACTCAAAATATGACAAAGAGGGTGATTTTTTACAAGAGAGCTACGACTTTGAAGAGACTACTTGTAATGTTGGTTTAGATTTTGAACGGGTTTTTAAGAGATTTCGATAATAAAAATTTCTCTTATATGAGTTCTATTTTACGACCATCAGGGTCAACAACTACCACAACTCTTTGACCATCAAACTCATATTCCGAGACTATATCATTTTTCATTTTTTCTAAGACGTTCTTCTCTACAGTAAATCCTAAACGACTCTGTTCTATGTTTTTCGTAAAAGTTTTTACTTGTTTCTATATTTTTACATCTTAGGACTAATAGGTTTAGTTGCATTAACTTGCAAACCCACTACTAAACTTGCTCTCTTTACTTACAACAATAGCTTTTTGTTTCTCTTTACGTTTTGTATCTTTCTCAACAAAAATCTTTTTTCGAGTTTTTGGATCCATCTCAGTATAGTACATCACAGCCGAGTAAGTACTAGGCGTAGGTGTAAAAACTTGGGCTTGTTCTGGGTTCATTTGGAGTTCATTTGTGGTGAAGTCTTTGAGTGAATGCATGTCTTTTTCTGTACATCCAGGGTGGGCTGCGATAAGGTAATAGGTAAGAAATTGTTTTTTACCCATCTCTTTGTTCAGTTTGTCATAGAGTTTTTTAAAGTCCACAAGGGTTTGCTTACCTGGTTTTCCCATAAGCTCTAAGACATGTTGTTCAGTATGTTCAGGTGCTACTTTCATCTGCCCAGATATATGGTGTTGTACCATTTCTCGTAGGTATGAGTAGCCATGTTTTTTGTCTTCTGTTATAAGGTCATAACGTACCCCAGAAGCCACAAACGCTTTACGTACCCCCTCTACTTTTCGTACTTGACGAAGAAGGTTAATGTTACGACTGTGGTCAGGTTTCATTACGCTACAAAGATGTGAGGCATCAACACAACGCTGGTGGTCACAGGTACCAAGTTTTAGTTTTTTATTGCACTCATAACCATACATGTTTGCAGTAGGTCCACCGACATCAGATATAATTCCTTTATAGTCTTTATACTGGTTAAAATCTTTGGCTTCAGCTAAAATATTTTTCTCAGAACGCGTTCGTATGGTACGTCCTTGGTGTACACCAATAGCACAGAAATTACACTCTCCCCAACACCCATGATGCGTCATAATGGAAAACTTAATCGTCTCTAAACACTTTACTTTTCCATCTTTTGCATAGTAAGGGTGTAACTCACGAGTAAATGGTAAGTTAGAGTTTGCATCCATTTCATCTTCATTTAAATAGTCACAAGGTGGGTTTTGTATCAGAAAACGTGTGTCAACGGGCTGACATAGTCCACGTGCAGAGATAGGGTCATTATGGTCATAAAAGTCATCAAAAAGGTCTATGTACTTCTCTTTATTTTCTAAGCAGTCGGCATGAGAAGGAAGTTGTATGTATTCATGGTTTGGCTCTTTAGAGATGTAACACACTCCTCGTATGTCACGGTAGTCTCTCCCTTCAGCTATGGCACGGGTTAATTCTTCTATGGCTATCTCACCCATACCATAAATGAGTATATCAGCTTTAGAGTCAAAGAGTATGGGTTTTTTAAGTTTGTTTGACCAGTAATCATAATGGCTCACACGACGTAAAGATGCCTCTATACCCCCAAGTACTAAAGGTACAGTATTTTTAAAATGTTGGCGTATAAGGTTACAGTAAACGCTTAATGCACGGTCAGGACGCTTGTTGTTTTTTCCACCAGGAGTATAATCATCAGAGTTTCTAAACTTCTTTGTGGCTGTGTAGTTTGAAACCATGGAGTCTACAGAACCACCACTCACACCCCAGTAAAGTTTTGGCTCACCCAAACGTTTAATGTCTTTATCAGACTTTATATCTGGTTGTCCAATCATCCCTACTTTATAACCCAAACGTTCAAGCATACGTCCTACCATAGCAACACCTATAAAAGGAGAATCTATATAAGCATCACCACTCACAAGTATAACATCACATTGTTTCCATCCAAGGGCATCCATCTCTGCTCTGGTTGTGGGAAGAAAAGCTGACTCAGGGAAATTTACATGTGGATTAGCGTGTTTTTTCTTTCTCATTTTATTCCTTAAAATAAAGACTCTATTGTCTTAGTTTACTTTTATGCAAGAAGTCTTTGTCAAAAGGCATGTTATATATAGTTAAAACTAGAGTTTTAATGGTATTTTACCCTAAATCTTTCCAATACTCCCACAAACTCCTCAGATAAATACCCATTTATCTTCTCTTCTATCTCTTTAGGAACTCCATAATAAGCCTCGGCTATTCCACCTGCTATGGCTCCCATAGTGTCTGCATCTCCACCCAGTGAGATACAATTACGAATACAATCTTCAAAAGAGTCCGAATCTAAAAAACAGATAATCGACTCAGGCACCGACTTTTGACACGACACCTCAAATTTATAGTTAGGTCGTATCTCATCAACTGTTCTACTTAAATCATACTCAAAATCTTTTGAAATACGCTCTCTTATCTCCTCTTTACTTGCCCCTTTTCTAGCCATAAAAATAGCCAATGCCGTAGCCTCAGCTCCTTTTATTCCCTCTGGGTGATTATGGGTAATCTCAGCAGATTTTCTAGCTTCTTCTAAAACTTTCTCTTCACTCTCATATGCCCAAGCTATGGGTGAAACCCTCATAGCCGAACCATTACCCCATGAGTTGTAAGGCAAATGTTCATCCCCCTTAAGCCACTTTTTAAATGACCCACCATAACCCACCTCAAAATAACGCAGACCAAAATCTATGATATTATCAAGATAAGGTTCATCATCCAAAATAGACTTGGCTATCGCCATGCTTAGTGTTGTATCGTCTGTAAATTTACTCTTGGGATGAAACAACTCAAACTCTTTTGTTTTTATCTTATGAAATTCATAGTACGAACCTATGATTTCTCCTGCTATTGCTCCTAGCATTTTTATTCCTTTTATTTTATAATATCTGTAGGGTGTAGACTCCGTCTACACCGTGTTAAAAATGATTGATATTCTTAATTTATGTTATTTTGGTTTTGACGGTGTAGTCGGGGACTACACCCTACATATCTACCAACCTTAAAACCTCATCCGAAACCACCCCATAATTCACAATCTTCACATCCAACTCATAATCTGAATATTTCAAAACAGCCCTCTCAATTGCCGAACATATCCACTCCAAATCATTACCAAAAACACCACCACCTACTAAGGTTAGGTAGACTCTATCATCTCCATTTAAAATCCCTGCACAGATGGTCGCTTCATAACTCGCTTCTAACATCAAAGAGGCAAAAGGCTTCCAAATTTCAGGAGTAAATCCCACATAAGAGATAGGAAGAGCCGAACAGTAAGCTTGTGAGACACGATGTTTGCATTCATTTAATGTCACTTGTGTCTCCCACATTAGCCCTATTCGTAACTTTTCTCGAAGCTTATCAACCTCATCTTCATTCATGCCATCTAACTTCTGATTAATAGCATAAAGTCCATCCTCTTTTAACAAAGCATATCCATTTCGCATCTCCCAAAGAGAATTATTCTCATTGCCCAATACCTTACCAATGTCTTCCAAACAATCTATCTGTTTTGTTTCACTCTGCCCTACTTGCTCATCTAACTCCACAAAGTAGTTTCGGTAAAGCGTCCCTGCCCCTGCACAAATAGCACAAATTGGTCCTTGGGTATGGTCATCTTCATATATCTCTATTCCCTCTTCAGGTGTTACATTCGCTCCGACCATCTCCAAAAGGTTGAACTGTGAGGCAACTTGAAAAAGAGCGTTTTCATTCTCTTTATTTAAGTGCAAGTTTTTTACATCAGCTGAAATAGCTTGGAGTTTTAGTTTGCCTTTTTTGGCATTGCTATTTTTAACTCGACCTCTAAGCTCTTTTAGTGATGGGGTTTCTAGTTTTCCGTAATGGTACTCTTTACCGTTTACTAATGATTTTAGTTTGCCGTCTTTTAGGGTTATGTTTTTGTGTATTGCTTCTTTTGATTCGTCGAAGCCTAGTAGTTTTTTTAGCCACATATTATTTCTCAATAGATATATTATTCATTTCACACCAATCTATCGCTACTTTCTCTAATTTCTCTTTTTGAAACTCAAACCATTCATCTCTTATATCAAGCTCAAAAACTTTATCTTTAAATTTACGAAATGGACTTTTCCCATTTAAAATTTTATTTAAAATATTTTGAATCTCTTTTGTTTGTTCATCACAAAAATCTTCCATTATTTCATACTCATCTACTAAAGGTAAAGATATATAGTTCCTAAAGTTATTTTTTATAGTTTCTAATAGTTTTTTATTATCCTCTTCATCACAATACACATCATCCATTACAAAAACTAAACTATTGTCATGTTTATTAACATAATAGGTAATTTCATTTGATTGCATCTCTAAAGCATCAACTAACTCTGATAAGGAAATCGTATTATTTAACATTTTTTGTTCCTTTTTTCTAATTATAATCTTTTATGAATTAAAGCTTCTCCCTCAAAAACTCAACCCCCACTCTATCGGTCAACCAAACTCCATTTTCAGAAAGATAAAACGCATACCCCTCTTCAAACATCTTCTTCGCATCTACCTCTAAAATAACCACTTTACCATGACGCTTTCCAACCATGGTTGCTGTCTCTATATCTTTAGAGAGATGAACATGTTGACGTGACTGTTTGGTCAAGCCCTCTTTCATTATGGACTCTAAAAATCGTGTTGACGTTCCATGGTACAAAATATCGGGTGGATTCACAGCTTCTAGTGCTAAATCAATGTTAATAGAGTGTCCTTGGTTAGCTCGTATTTTGCCATCTTTTATGATAAATCTTTGCTTGTTGTCTTTAGCGACAACCTCTTCTATTAGCTCTTGTGTAAGCTTTACTTTTGTACTCTTTTCCATGAGTTCATTTATATCTGCCCAACCGTTACTGTCTAGTTTTAGACCAATTTTTTCAGGTTGGTGTCTTAGTATCAAGCTTAAAAATTTGCTTGTTGTTTTTAATTTGTTGTTCATTTTTTTTCTTTTTATATTTTATAATCTTGAGGTCACAAACTGTGACCTCAAATTGTCATATTTTCTTTAAGGTCACAATTTGTGACCTTTAAGATTTTCTTAACCACATTAAAGTTTCTCTTTTAAAATCTCATCCCTAACCACCATCAAAGCAAAGCCCAATTTATTTAAGCCTCTCCACTTTAAAGGTTGTGTTGCTTTTTCATCGTCTGCTAACATACCAATGCCCCAAACCTTGTCGTAAGGACTGGCTTCTACGATGACTCTGTTTGAAGTAGAGAGCAAAAACTCTTTGAGTGCTTCGTTTTGGGAAAACTTAGCCATGTTTCCTTTGACCACTATGTCAGATGAGGCTTCTTCCCATATTTTGTCGTCAAAGTTTTTGACCTCTCGCCCTAAAGCCTTAACCTCTTTGGTTGATTTGGCTTTTAGTATCTTCTCTACCATTGAGGTATCAAACAGTCTGGCTTTTTCTACCATCATGTAGTGTTCAGCCGTTGCATAATAGACCTCATCTAAGGTAAACCCTTTAGGAAACCATTGAGAGAAGCAACTTTTATCTACGTTCTGTTCTGATTTTTGTCTATGACCCCAAAAGAAAAGGTATTTGAACTTTTTTCCTTTTTGTATTTGTTGTTTTAATTCGTTTATGTTTTTCATAGTTTATCCATATCATTTCATATCCAATTTATAATTCGGGTGTAAACACGCCGATTCCGAAAATACAGATTGCATATAGGGAATCGACTGCTTTAGCCTCGCTATATTTTTGGATTAATTCCTTAACTCATTGGCATTGAGCAATCGCACCCTACACCTTCGCCAAATCATCAAACTCTAAAAAAAGTTTCAAATCTTCAACAAAGCTATCATCTAAGCTGTCATAAATTCGTTTCATTCGTCTGTATCTCCCCTCGTAACCTTTACGCTGTGCTATGTCCATCCCTCTAATCAGAAAGTGGTAACGAACCAAATTTTTTGTATAGTCACTAATAAACGGTACCTTTTTAATCATCTGATACCCTATTTCTTCATGGTTCGTAAAACTGTACTGCCCTGTCAATCGGTCATTTTCTCCTTGGTAAGCCAAGACAGGCTTACCAATGTCATGTAACAGTCCTGCTGTTATCATCTTGTAGTGTTTTGCTTTTATGGCATAGTAAGCAACCATCAAGGTATGAACCAACACGCTGTACCTGTGCCACTTGTTTTGTTTTATGAAAAGGGTTATGAAGAACTCTTTTCTGAATATTCGGTTTGGTCTCATTTTTGTTTCCTATATACTTTATTTTTAATATTGGAATTACAATAGCTCTATTTTATTGTTGTTTTTCCAATAGGCGTTACCAAACTGGAGTTTGGTAACGAGTAAAAATCCCTTAACCAAAAAACAACTTCATAAACCCTATCTTCTCTTCATCAGAAGCATTTTTAACCATCTCTAAATGCTCTTTTTTAAGCAGTTTAAAGAGTTCCCTATCTCTTCTAAGTGTCTCTTCAAAAACAGCTTTATAGTCAGCTAACTCTTTTAATATTTGGTCACTTTTTAGATGATAATCAACCCCACCCATGGTTCTAATCTCAACACGATTTTTTGAGACTAACTCCAAGTTCCAAACTCTTATAATCCAAAGATATATCAGGTTTAAGTTGCATACATGATTTTGAATCTTTAAAGTGAGGAACAAAAATCTCATTGACAACCACATCACTATAAGACAAAGAACAAAGCTCTTCTAAAAAAGCCTCTTGCTCATACG
>JALVXD010000167.1 GCA_027038295.1 Campylobacteraceae bacterium | reverse complement strand
TCGTGGACGACTCTTCCTCCCATTCATAGACGACGACCCAAAATCAGCAGAGATTATCTCTAAGATGAAGATGTTAGCCCAAGATGACAAAATACAAGACCCTACGGTTTTGGGGCAGATATTGGGGTAGCATATCAGTTACAAGAGTTAGAACGAGATGATTTGGATTGAAAATCTATTAGTAGAAAGAAAAGGAATAAAAATTGAGTGATATAAAAGAACAATTTGTAAAAGAGTTTATAGATGCAGTTTCTAGTCAATCTATTGAGAAGTGTAAAAAACTTATTTTACCTTTTGAAGAGTATGTAATATTGGTTGATGATAAGGAGATGACAGCAGATAAGTATGATGAAGCTTTAACCAAACAATGTATGAACTTTTTTGCAAAAGAGAAAGACTTTTTTGATGACTATGCAACTAGATTAAAAGAAGAAGCGATAGATAGTGCGAATATTTATAAATTAGAAGATAGCATTGAAATTACGGATAATTTTTACTATTCGCCAATAGGAACTTTGTCAATTACCATGCAAAACAGAGTTATGGAAGATGATGTTATATCTTCTCTTGGATTTCAGATTGATAATCCTATGATGATTAATTCTAAAATACGAATAAATAATTTTTTATTTACAAAGGTCTATAACTCTTTTGATTATAGTGTACAAATTAGAAAATTACATAAAAAATTTGGATTTAAAGAGGTAGCACTTGAAAAGATTTTAGAGATACTCGAAGAGTCCTCTTTTGATATTTCTACTATTTTTGATGATTATTATCAATTAACTGAACATGCTTGGTGGGTCTATGATGGTGATTTATCTATGACCTCAGAAGAGTTTAATACGCTTCATGAAGATAGCAACTTTTTAATAACAGGAAATTTAATTGTTGATGGGGTATGTGAGCTTGATTCTCGTATCCTTTTTATTTTAAAAAATCTAAAAGCAAAAAGTATTTTTATTGATTCATCAATCTGTTATGTTCAAGATACAGCATATTTTGATGATGTATTAGTTATTGAGGGAGCTATGGATGATGAACCCGTGAATATAAATAATACAGAGGGAAAATTTGTGTTTAATCGTGCATCAACGATAGATTTAGGAATCTCTAAAGATAGGGTGAATACATTTATAGATTATATAAACGAAAGAGGATTTGGTGATGCTCAAAATTTATTAAAAGATAGATTTCTTGAAATTGATGAAGATGAAATAGATATAGAAACAGATGATTTGAGAGATGCTCTTTTAAATAATGAAACTATTTTTAAGCAATAAATTTTAGAAAGTTTATATGAGGAACAAGCAAATGAACCAATCAAAAGTACTAAAACATATAGAAAATTATAATCTTGAAAATGAGAAAAAGAGACTTAAAAATGAAGCCTCTTTTCGTCGTGTTGATGATGTTTATGCAATAGAGTCAATTCATTCATTGAGTACGGTAGATGAAGATTTCCGATATGGTAAAAAACCATCAGAAGATATTGAAGATTTTATACATGAGACCTTTGCAAAGTTTAAAGAGGATAACCCTGTTGCGAATAGAGAGATGAAAAAATATCCCTATTATGATTTTAGTAAAAGCTGTTTAGATATTGTTCTTATAAAATACCATAGAGTTGTAAATGGTGAAAAAGAGAACAATCCACGCTGGCAAGTCATGTATCTGTTTGGAAAAGACAGCGAAGGAAATGATATCTATTTTTACTCAAGTGAATATGCTTGGAAAGAGACCATTCCTAACTTATTTTGTCCTAGAGAGGCATTAGATACCTTGCCCACCCAAATTGTAGAGTACCTTAAAGAGAATAGCATTTTAGAGAAGGTTTCTGTTTTAGCAAAAGATTTAAATTCGGAGTTTTTAGATTATATTGACTTTTACTATGAAGAGATAGTACATGATAATATGTATGAGAACTTTTTTGTAAATCTTTTAAATTCAAACAATTTAACAGAAATCTCCGAAGACAACCCTTGGAAAAAGTATGAGGGCTTAAGTACAGAAGAGTTTGTTGTTGCAAACTTTGAAAGCATAAAAGAAGAACTTCCTCTGTTTACTACTATGGCTACCTTGGTTCAAGAGATTTGTTTTGTTCAAGTTTACAATGAAGTCTTAAAGAGAAATTATTGGTTTACTATTTACTACTTTGGAGATAACGAAGATGGAGAGCCACGCTATCTTATTGGTGGTGAACCAGAAGAGAACAGCCCTACCAATAAGAATTTAAAAGAGAACGGTTGGGAAGAGTTCCCAGATGATATACGCAAGTTTTGGAAAATTCATGGAGTATTTTTAAGCTATTTAAATTATGGA
>JALVXD010000166.1 GCA_027038295.1 Campylobacteraceae bacterium | reverse complement strand
TAGCCAATTCTGAAGATGTTGGTAAGCTTATTGGTAAAGAGGGACGAATGATTAACTCTATTAAGACGGTAATTTCTGGTTGTAAAGCCAAAGGTGGAACCAATTACCGTGTTAATGTAGAATCAAAAAAGTCGGTTTGACCATGTCAAACAATAACAAGTCTATGCAGGAACAAAAAAATAGTCGTTTCTTCATAGCACAAGTGGGTAAAACCCATGGACTTTATGGAGACCTTAAACTCCATCTTCATACAGACTTTCCCGAACAATTCAAAGCAGGTTACTCTTTTCAAACAAGCTCAGGCGTGTTGGAGGTTAAAGAGGTCAATTTGACTCGTGGTATTATATCTTTTAGAGGTTATGAGGGTATTGACTTTGCAAAGAAGTTAACGAATACTAAAATATATGCTACTATGGAAGAGACCAAAGAGCGATGTGAACTTAAAGATGGTGAACATTTTTGGTTTGAGATTGAGGGTTGTGTTGTAAGTGAAAATGATGTTGTTTTAGGTAGAATTTCTGAAATGCAACGTTTGGCTGAGGTGAATTATATGTTTATTGAGACAGATAAAGCATTGATAGAAGAAGGGTTTTCTGCTACTTTTTTAGTTCCTTATATAGATAGATATTTGATTAATACAGATGTGGAAGCAAAAACTGTTTTTACAAAAGATGCTAAAGAAATATTGGAAGCTTCCTAACTCTTTATGAAATTTACATTCTTAACCCTTTTCCCAAACATCATAAAAGGTTACTTCTCTGACTCTATTTTAAAACGTGCTATTGAAGATGGTTTTATCTCTATAGACTTTACAAACCCACGTGACTACACAACCAACAAACATAATAAAGTAGACCAACCGATGATAGGTGGTGGGGCAGGTATGTTAATGACTCCTCAACCCCTTTTTGATAGTATTAAGGCTATTAAAAATGTTTCTCCTAATGCTTATGTTATTGTTGCTACACCTGTTGCTAAACCTTTTAGACAAAATGATGCAAAACGTTTGGCAAAGAAAGAGCATTTGGTTTTTGTATCGGGGCGTTATGAGGGCTTAGATGAACGTTTTATAGAAGAGATGGCAGATGAGCTTTTTTCTATAGGTGATTTTATCTTAACAGGGGGTGAATTACCTTCTATGGTGATGTCTGATGCCATAGCTAGAAATGTAGATGGAGTACTTGGAAATTCTGATTCTTTAACCGTAGAAAGCTTTGAATCATCAGTTTTGGAAGCACCATCCTTTTCAAAACCTAAAATTTATAATGAAATTACTGTTCCCTCAGAGTTATTAAAGGGAAATCACGGTAAAATCTCGGACTTAAAAAATGCTATGGCGAGGTGCAAAACAAAGTACTTTAGACCAGATATGCATAAACAGCTCTAAGAGGGCAATGAATTTTATTAAAGGTAAACTATGAGAAATAAGTATATTGAGAGTTTTGAACAAGCACAACTAGAGAACAAATCGGTTCCAGATTTTAGAGCTGGTGATACATTAAGAGTTCACGTTACTATTAAAGAGGGTGAAAAAACAAGAGTTCAGGCTTTTGAAGGTGTTTGTATAGCACTTAGAGGTCAAGGAACTGGTAGAACAATGATGGTTAGACGTATTGGTGCTAACTCAGTTGGTGTTGAAAGAATTTTCCCTATCTATTCTGATAGTATTGAACAAATTGAAGTACTAAGACGTGGTAGAGTTAGACGTGCTAAACTATTTTACCTTAGAGCACTTAAAGGTAAAAAAGCAAGAATTAAAGAGCTTAGAAGAAAATAATCTTTCTTATTTCGAGTCTATTTCTCGTACTCCTTTAAAGGGGGAGTTCTTCCCTCTTGATTTTACAATTTTAATCCCCCAAATATTACTTCTTTTTATTTTATTCGCTATAATTTCTTTAATTATTTTTATTTTACTTGTTGAAGTAGATGAAAAAAGAAGAGGATATAGAAAATGACTAAATATGTTTTATTTGATACTGAGACCACAGGAAACCAAGAGGATGATAGAATCATTCAAGTAGGTGCAATGATAGTGGATGCCAAGGGAGCAGTAGAAGTTTATGATGAGCTTTGTTCTTCTGATGTACCTATCAAAGTTGAGGCGATGGAAGTACATAACATTACACCTGATGTGATAGAGGGTAAAGCACCTTTTAAATCTACCAAGTTTTGGAATGACTTAATTGAATTAAATAATGAGGACAATTACTTAATCGCTCATAATATTCAATTTGATTTGGGTATGTTAAAAAAAGAGGGTTTTGAAAACTCTATGAAACTTATAGATACGCTTCGTTGTTCTAAACATCTTTATCCTGACTCTGATTATCATCGTTTACAATACTTTAGATACGCTCTTGAGTTGTACAAAGATGAACAAGCAGAAGCATCAAAACATAATATTACCATTAAAGCACATGATGCGATTGGTGATGTTTTGGTGATGAAGTTACTTTTATCTAAATTGGTGGCTAAAGTTAAAGAACAGTATGCTAACGTTAACCCTATGGTAAAACTAGAAGAGTTAACCCGTACACCCGTTATGATGAAAAACTTTAAATTTGGAAAGTACAAAGGTGAAGCCATAGAAGACATAGCTCGTTCAGATGCTGGTTACATAAAATGGATGATGAAATCTTTGGACTTAGATGAAGATTTAAAGTATACACTTGAATGTGTTTTGGAGAATGTGTAGGGTGTAGTCCCCTGACTACACCGTGTTATGGGAAATGGCATAAATTCAACGTCTAAAACATTTATGCCTAATGTTATTTGATGGTGTAGTCGGGGACTACACCCTACGAAAATTATCGTCGTCTATAATAAGCTTTTCTAACAGCTTGTGCTAACTGATGAACAGCCATTGCATAGTGGTCTTTTGGGTTGTACCTTGCAATAGCATGAAAATTCTCTGTTCCCCACCAGAGTTCATCTTTACTATATCTACTAAGTTTAATAAGGGAAACTTTGCCTTTATAGCCATAAAAGTTAGAACTGGGTCTCATACCTAAAGAGCGAAGGTGACTTTGAGTATATCTTGTTTTAAAGCCTGTTGGTAGTCCATAAAATCTTCTTTTATTGTAGTATGTTTTCATGGCAACTGGAATGCTACTATTCCATTTTCCTCTTCCTTTAAAATAGTTGGCAACACTTCCTATGGCATCTGCTTTAGTAAATAGGTTAATATGACCATCACCATCTAAATCTACAGCATACTCTCTAAAGGAACTTGGCATAAACTGAGAGAGTCCAAAGGCACCTGCGTAAGAACCTTTAATTTTTTGTGGAGGAATTTTTTCATCTCTTATCATTAGTAGATAATTTTCCAATTCTGAAGTAAAAAACTTCTCACGTTTTGGAAACTCTAATGCTATAGAAGTTAGAGCATCAAGAATAGAGTGTTTCCCTGTGTATCCTCCAAAGTTGGTTTCAACTCCGATAATTCCAATAATATATTCTGGTGCTACTCCATATCTACGAGAAGCCTCATTGAGGTAATTTAGATTCTCTTTCCAAAATTGAACCCCTTTATTTATACGACTCTCTGTTAAAAAGTTACTACGGTATTTGTCCCATGAGCCAGGTAAAACAGCTTTTGATTGTGTTGGTTTAGAAGTTCTAAATGCACCAATCTTTTCTAATGCTTGAGGGTCTCGTTGAACAGTTGAAAAAATAGCATTCAATTTATATTTATCATAATGGTGCTTTCTCGCCATCATGGTAATAAAGTTTTTGAGTTTATAGTTGTTACTGTAAGAGCCTTGAAGGTATCTACTTCTTGGTTGTTCATAGGGTACCTCGATGGTAGTAGGAATACTTGGTGTACCTGTATCAGGATAAGTTATAACTGGACTAGGGTTGGTTATAGGAGGGGGAGTCCAGGTAACAGTCTGTTCTTGTTTAGGTGTCCTTTGCACACATGCTGTAGTTAATATCATCAGAGGGATGAGTGTTAATGTCTTAATAGTTTTCATAGATATCCTTTATTTGTTTTAATTTTAACATAAATTTGTGATGAAAAGTTGTTAGTTATTCTTTATGTGAGATTTTTTTAGGAAAAATTGAATAGTAATGAGACAATTTAAACTAAATTATTAATACTTTTTAAATAAAGTATAATTATTAAATTAAACTTAATAAAAAATATTATATTATATTATTAATTACAAATATAAGGTATAGTATGAAATTAAATAGTAGAATAATGGTAACGTTATCAATTTCTTTATGGATGTTTATAGGTTGTGGAAGTGTTGCATCAGATTCATCAACTAGTAAATCAAATTTAGACGCTACCCAAACAGCTGTTGCTGGTGTCTCCATTGATGCAGTAATGGATGCATCATCAGATAATTATAAAGTTTTAAAGTTAGATGGAGACAAAAATTTACAACTTAACTTAGGCGATGAAGCGAAAGATGTTTATGTTCTTTTTTCAAATCCAAATTCAGTTGCTCACGCTGCAACAGTTACACATAACAATAAAAGAGTAGAAACTGTTAATACCAATAAAAAAGAGTTTAAACTAAAGACTCTCAACCATCAAGATAAACAAGAATTAAGTTTTATACAAGATTTCAATAACCAATTATTTGATTTTAAAAATGATAAAAAAGAAGATGTAAACCTAAGAAAAACATATAAAACTGTTTCTGATACTCAAGGTGAGAAAAAAGTATTTTATATGGATGCTACTTCCAAAAACAGAGAAGTAAATGCAACAGCTAGAAAAGTTATTTCAAATGTTCAAACACAATTTGGAGCTAAAAGTTTAACCATTTGGGTAGAAGATGATGCTTATGGAGAAAATTGTAAAAAAGTTAAATGTGTTAACGATAACATGATTGCTACTTTAGCAAATAAGTTTTTAAAAAGTGGCTATGATAATGATATTTACGACTGGGTAACAAATGTTTTTGGCGAAGAGTGGGGTGTACCAACTTCTTCATCATTAATTGATGAATCAAACCATATAAGTATACTTTTAACAGATATTTCACAAGACAACAAAGCCAGTGGAGGAGTTATAGGTTATTTTTACTCCAAAGATAACTTTAACAACAATCTCTATAGTGGTTCAAATGAACGTATTATGTTTTATATAGACTCTGTTATGTATGCCAATTCAACAACAAGTAGCTGGGATGAAAATGATTTTTGGCCTCAACAGGTTTTCTCAACATTGGCACATGAGTTTCAACATATGATCTATTTTTATCAAAAAAATGTAAAACAAGGTATTCAGGGAACAGATACTTGGATAAATGAGATGTTGTCTGAGTCAACTGAAGATTTAGTTGCTGTAAAGATGGGTGTAGATGGACCTAGAAATGTAGTATCAACTAGAGGTGATACTGGTAATAAAAACAATCATAATGGTAGGTATCCTCTTTTTAATAAAAACAATACATTAAGTCCTAAATCTTGGGACAATACTTTAGAAAACTATTCAACAGTGTCTTCTTTTGGAGCTTACTTAATGCGTAATTATGGTGGAGCCAAACTTTTACATGATATTGTTCATAGTGAATTTATAAATGAAGAAGCACTTATGGATGCTATTCATAAAGATGCTAATGGTAAATCTAAAACATTTGATGACCTTATTCATGACTGGGGTGTGGCAGTTTTACTCAGTAAAAGAGATGATATCTCTGTAGATAGTGGAGAGTTATATAATGCTGGTGATTATATCTCTAGTAGTTTTAATAATATTCAGTACGATTTAGGGTCTATTAACTTTTTTAATTATAATCCTGCTCCTATTATTCATACTACTATGGGTCAAGTTTCACCTAAGTCAAACTACTATTATAAGGTGGGAGAAAATATTAAGGGTAATATTAATGTCGATATTTTAGATACAGCAGGACTCAATGTCTCTGTAGTGGTTGTAAAGTAAAATTATTTTTTACCCAAAATATGATGCAAAAACATTATTTGAGCAAAAATAGGTGCAAAAATATTTAAAAAAGGAATATAGTTAAATAGTGAGGCTGTCATGGCAATAATATTTGACTTTTTCTTTTTCTCTTTGAGGACTTTTTTATCGGTAATAAAGAGTCCACCGACATCATGTACTGTAGGAGCTTTAAGTAAAATAGACCAAACATAGAGCATAATTACCTGTCCTACCACAGGAATAAGAAAGGTAGGAGAGAGAACAATAAATAAAACAGCAAAAACCAGTGTTGATTGTAGTGTTGAACTGATTGAACCTGCTATACTTGGAGAGGCAATCGCTTTCTTTTCTGGGTAGTGTTTTTTTGCCAACTCTATAAGTAACCCTTCACTATAGAGAGAAGTGAGTATGGCAATGGTGACAATAATAAGTGTATAACCGACAAGTGGAGCAGCAACATAGGCTATGGTGTTTTGAGCCCATTCCCATGGTATCCATGTTAGGTATGATGTCACAAAACCTTCAAATGAGTTCCAAAAATACCATAAAATAGCCACCCAAATAGCGATGCTTCCTAAACCTATTTTTAAAATAAATTTTAGAACAGTTGGACTAAAAATATCCTGTAGACTTCTTTTTATGGTTGTTGGCATTGGATTCCTTTATTTATTTTTTCGTAGGTTTGTGCCGTGCCAAACGTCAAATTTCGGTTCATATTTTATGATTGTTCCAAGCAATTATTTATGCTTATTTAATTTTGACGTTTGACATGGTCAAACCTACAGATAGGTATTTTTAAACTCCACATAACGAGCAGCAGAAGCATATAACTCTTTAACTTCATCATCAGTTAATTCTCTTACTCTCTTTGCAGGACTTCCCATAATAAGGCTTCGTGGTGGAAAGACTTTATTCTTAGTCACCAAAGAACTAGCACCCACGATAGACTCTTTCCCTATAACAGCACCATCTAAAATAGTAGCTGACATCCCTATAAGACAGGCATCTTCTATGGTACAACCGTGCAACATAACTCTATGACCTACGGTTACATCATTACCTATAATGGTTGGGTTTCCATCGGACATATCTTCTTTTTTATGATGAGTTACATGAACCATGGAGAGGTCTTGAATGTTAGCTCTATCACCTATTTTAATGTGATGTACATCACCTCGAACCACACAGCCAAACCATACAGCAGAGTCTTCACCCATCTCTGTTCGTCCTATAACCGTTGAGCCTTCTGCTACCCATGCACCTTTTTTTAGTATTGGTGTCCACTCTTTGTATTTTAGTATCATTTTAATCCTTTAGTACTTTTTTTGCTAATTTTTCTACATATTCAGGTGTCTCTTTTTTACTCTTTTCATGCATTTTGGTAATGTATCTTTCTAAAATCATATGGTTATTAATTATTTGCTTGTCCTTTGGTTTAACTCTTTTGTATTCGCCTGAACTTTTTAGCTTCCAACGCAGTTGGTTGTCTTGAAGTTGTAGTGATAGAATCTGTTTGATTTTTTGTACAAGAGTTGGTTCCGTTATAGGGGTAAGTATCTCAATACGACGGATAAGGTTTCTAGGCATTAAGTCAGCAGAAGAGATATAACACTCATTCTCATCATGTTTAAAGTAGTAAATTCTTGGATGCTCAAGGTATTTTCCTATAATAGAATAGACAGAGATGTTCTCACTGATTCCTTCAACCCCTGGTTTTAACGTACAAATACCACGGATAATTAAATCTATTTTACATCCTGCTATAGATGCTTTGTAAAGAGCTTGTGTAATGGTTGCATCTACCAGAGAGTTGGCTTTTAAGATAATATGCCCTTTCTCTTTAAAAGATGCCTCATGCTCTATCATCTTAAGAAGTTTAGGTTTAATGTTTTTGGGTGCTAGGGTTAGTGTCTTTAAAGAGGTATTGTCTGAAAAGCCTGTAATAAAGTGAAAAAATTTAGTAGCATCTGTATTGTAGGCTTGTTTAGTAGTAAAGTAACTCATGTCGGTATAGATGCGAGAAGTAGCAGGGTTATAGTTTCCTGTACCCAAGTGTAGATAGGCTTGAAGTTTTTTCCCTTTTCGCTTGGTTATCTGTGTAATTTTTGCATGAACTTTTAAACCTTTAATCCCATAAATTACATGAGCACCAGCCTCTTCTAGTGCTTTTGCCCAGTGTAGGTTGTTCTCTTCATCAAAACGTGCTTTAAGCTCCAAAAGAACAGTTACCTGTTTCCCTGATTGTGCTGCTTTTATAAGGGCTTTAACAATGGGTGAGTTTTTTCCTACACGGTAGAGCGTCATTCTCATAGAGAGGGTATTTGGGTCTTCGGATGCCTCTTGAATAAATCGTACAACAGGGTCAAAACTCTCATAAGGGTGGTAGAGTAGCACATCTTGCTTCTCTATGGCTTCAAATATATCTGAATTTTCATCAAAGGGTGGTAGTGTTTTGGGTGGGTATGAGGGTAGGCTTAAATGAGCCAATGATGCTTCACCTACTATTTGCCAAAGTGTACCAAGGTTCAGTGGAATACCATAGTCATAGATGTCAAGAGGGTTAAGTTTAAGATGGGTGGTTAAAAATTTCACTAAAGATTTATCTGTATTCTCTTTGAGTTCTAGCCTTACCAACATTCCTCTGTTTCTTGCTTGAAGTCCTTCTTCCATTATCTCAATAAAGTCATCAGCCTCCTCCTCTTCTATCTCAAGGTCAGCATTTCGTGTAACTCTAAATGCAGTAGATGCTACTTTCTCTAGCCCATGAAAAAGTTCTCCTGAAAAATGGTCTACTACGGACTCTATAGGAACATAGCAGTGTCCCACTTGTAAAAATCGTGGTAAAATTCTAGGAATCCGTATAAGACCATGTTTGGTCTTTCCCTTTGCATTTTTAAGTTTTAGTGCCAAGGCAAAGCTTAAGTTGTTTAGGTGAGGAAAAGGGTGTGTAGCATCAATGGCAATGGGCATAATAACGGGGTAAATCTGTTCAAAAAAAATATTTTCAATAATCTCTTTATTTTTAGGTGTTAGTTCATCAAAAGTTTCAATATAAACAGACTCTTTTTTTAACACATTTAGAATGTCATGATAAGAGGATTCTACTGTTTTTTGCTCTTTATGAATAACTTTATGAATCTCTTTAAGTTGTTCAGCAGGTGTCATTTTGTCTATGGCTGTCTCTTGGACACGGGCTTTATAGAGTGCTTTAAGTCCTGCCACACGTATCATATAAAACTCATCAAGGTTGGTTCCATAAATAGCAAGGAACTTCATACGTTCAAGAGGTGGAAGTGAAGCATTTTTAGCTTGTGCAAGAACTCTGCTGTTAAACTTTAACCATGAGAGTTCACGGTTAAAATAGAGGTCAGGGGAGGTTAGGTTTATGCTCATTTTTTGCCTTACATAAGTATAGGGATTTAATTTTTCGTATTATAGCATGTTGACCTTGTAGGGTGCGTTTTCTAACGCACCGTTAATTAAAATTGGAATATAAAGAAGATTTCCCGAAAGGGTTCAAAAGCCTTTCGGCGAGGTATCATGGTTTGCGTATTTGGTTTTGTGGTGCGTTGGAAAACGCACCCTACAGTTTTTTAACCTTAGCAATCTCATCTCTCAACCTTGCAGCCTCTTCAAACTCCAAATTCTTAGCAGCCACCAACATTTTTGCCTTTAACTCTTTGACCATCTTTTGTCTGTCGCCTTTTGCCATTCGGTCATATTTGTCTTGTTTGTTGTAAAGCTCTCCTGCATCATCTACTTTTAGGTCTGTGTCAAGTTCTCTTAGTGTGGTTTTAGGCGTAATACCATGCTTTTTGTTGTACTCCATCTGCTTCTCACGTCGTTTTGCTGTGGTCTCAATGGTCTCTTTCATAGAATTGGTGATTCTATTTGCATACATCAGTACTTTACCGTTTGAGTTTCTAGCAGCTCGTCCAGAGGTCTGAATGAGTGAAGTAGTAGAGCGTAAAAACCCCTCTTTGTCAGCATCTAAAATCGCCACCAGTGAGACTTCGGGCAAATCAAGACCCTCTCTAAGTAGGTTAATACCTACCAAAATGTCAAATTCACCCAAACGTAAAGAGCGAATAACTTGGTTGCGTTCTATAGCATCTAGGTCAGAGTGCATGTAGCGAACACGTAAGCCTAAGTCATTATAGTAAGTAGTTAACTCTTCTGCCATTTTTTTAGTAAGTACGGTTACTAAAACTCGTTCTCCTTTTTCTATAACAGGTTTCATTTTGTCATGCAGGTCTTCTACTTGGTAGGTACTTGGTATTACCTCTATAGGTGGGTCAAGTAGACCTGTTGGTCGTACCACTTGTTCGGCTACTACAGAAGATAGGTCTATCTCTAGCTCTTTTGGTGTGGCAGAGACAAAGAGAAAGTAGGGTGCTTTTACAATGTACTCGTCAAACATCAACGGTCGGTTGTCCAAAGCAGAGGGTAGCCTAAACCCATGCTCTACCAAGACTTCTTTACGACTTCGGTCACCTGCGTACATGCCTCTAAACTGTGAAAGAGAAACATGAGACTCATCAACGATACATAAAAAGTCATGACCATGCATTGCTTCAAAGTAGTCCATCATAGAAAAAGGAGTCTCTCCCACGGCTTTTCCCGTTAAGTGGCGAGAGTAGTTTTCGATTCCTTTACACATACCAGTGGCTTCTATCATCTCTAAGTCAAACTCTACTCTTTGTTTTAACCTATTGTACTCCAACATTCGGTCATGCTCTTTGTAGTAGTTAAGTCGTTCTCCTAGTTCGGTCTCTATGCTTTTAACAGCCAAAGCCAGTTTCTCTTGTGAAACTATAAACTGATTTGCTGCGTAAATGGTCGCCTCTTTATAGTGTTCTATCTTTTCACCTGTTAGGGTATTAAAGGTATAAACATCTTCTATCTCATCTCCAAAAAACTCTATACGGTAAGCATACTCTTCATTGTAAGCAGGGTAGATGTCTATGACCTCTCCATTAACCCTAAAGTCTCCACGGTCAAAAAACTCATCATTTCTTTTATAGCCCATCTCTACAAGTTTTAAAAGTAGTGGCTTTTGTGAATGCTCTTCACCCACTACTAACTTTTGGACAATGCTTTTGTAGTCTTCAGGTGAACCCAAACCATAGTTCGCCGAAACAGAAGCGATAACGATGACATCTTTATGAGAAAGAAGTGAAGCTGTAGTTGAAAGTCTAAGTCGTTCCAACTCTTCATTTATAGAAGAGTCTTTTTCTATAAATAGGTCTTGACGAGGAATATAGGCTTCAGGCTGGTAATAGTCGTAATAAGATATGAAGTATTCTACATGGTTGTCAGGGAAAAAGGTTCTAAATTCTGAGTAGAGTTGAGCAGCCAAGGTTTTGTTATGGGTCATAATAAGCGTTGGCTTTTGGGTCTCTTCTATTACTTTAGCCATGGTGTAAGTTTTACCTGAGCCTGTAACACCCAGTAGGGTTTGGTATTGGTTTCCATCTTTTATAGATTTGCTTAGTTGTTTTATGGCATTGGGTTGGTCACCTGCTGGTTGGTAGGGGCTAGATACGGTGAAGGTTTTCATATATTGTTTCGATTCCTCTTCGTTTGGTAGGGTGTTTTCCCATGAAAACACCATGTTATGATGTTTGATTTTTATATTATGCCAATTTGGGTTTTGACGGTGTTGTCAGGGACAACACCCTACATAAGTTTTTTATATATTAAAGCTATAATAATAACAGAAGAACTTTAAAGGAGTTTTTATGAAAAAAGTTATTTTTACCATTGAAGGTAGACGTTTTGAGATAGAGTTAGAGAATGATTTTGCAGATTTTGTCAAAGAGAACCTAAAAGAGCATGACATAGCCCAAGATAGAAACAACGAAGCTTCTAAATTTATAAAAGCTTACCTTAGTATACTCAAAGAGAATCATGAAGCAGGAGAACAGATAAAAATATTATTAAATAAAATGTAAATGTCAAATAAGCAGTAAATGTGAAAAACTTAAAAAAATATAAAAATAAATTTATAATTAAGTAAATTATATTTGTTTTTAGTTTATAATACTCCTAGTTCAGAAAACAAAGAATGAACAAAAAATTATTCAAGGAGTATTTATGACAAATACAACAAACAATGTTTCAATGAAAAAAGGTTTTACAATGATTGAGTTAATCTTTGTAATCGTAATTATCGGTATTTTAGCAGCAGTTGCTATTCCAAGATTGGCAGCTACTAGAGATGATGCGAAAGTGGCAACTTGTATGGATGGTGCTTCATCATTTATGACACAAGCAACAGCTTACTATACATCACAAGGTAACCTTGGAAAAATTGCTGATATGACAAACTTTCCAATTGATGCAGATGGAACTAATAAACTTAATGGATTTGCAGCAGAAGTAGATTTGGGTACAGATGGAGCAGTTGCAACTTATATGTGTGATGGTGGACCAGTTATGTCTTATACTATTGAATCAAATGCTACAGGTTTCTCTATTACTACAGCAGATGCGACAGATAACGATGTTGCTCATAAAGTTGCAGAAAATGCAGCAACTGCACTTGTTGCAAAACAGTATAACAAAACTTACGAACTTGGTGGACAATCAGTTCAGTTTTAATCTTTATTAAAATATTACTCCATGATTTTCATGGAGTAAGTTATTTTCTATTTTTAAGTTCAGTTTATTGGTTTTAAAAATAAAAAATAAAAGAATATATTATGAAAAATGCATTTACAATGGTAGAACTGATTTTTGTTATAGTGATTATTGGAATTTTAGCAGCTATTGCTGTTCCTCGATTGGCAGCCACTAGAGATGATGCTTTGATTGCTAAAAACAGTCAATATATTATGGGAATAATGATGGAGATTTCCTCTTATATTGTAGCGAAAGGTGAATCTAAAAATGATTTACGAGAGATGTCTTCTCTCCTTCAAACTTTAGATGGACAGGGACGACTGGTTGTAGACAATGTTGGAAAGAGTGCAAAAGTTAAAATAGGTAAACAGGTTGGATGTATTGTTGTCGATATTAACAGTAGTGGAACAACAGAACTTCTAGGAACCTCTTTTACCCCTACAACAGATAGAATTTGTCATCAGGTTCAAGCATTTATTAAAGAAAAAGATTATCCTCTTGTTTTACGAGGAAGATTAATAAAATATTAGGATATAAATATGAAGAATTTAAAATCTAAATCAGCCTTTACTATGATAGAATTAGTATTTGTCATCGTTATCATCGGAATCTTAGCAGCAGTTGCAATACCAAGACTAGCAGCCACACGAGATGATGCAGTTATAACTAAAAATAGAGTTTTAGTGGCTTCAGTTCGTAATGCACTTGCGATGGAGAGACAGAAACGAATATTGCGTGGAAAATTTACTCAAATTACAGCTGTTGGAGATGGAACTAATGTTTTTGGTGATTTTTATGTAGGTAATGTTGATACAAATACTTCTGTTTTAGAATATGCTATGACATCAGAAGATAAAAAAGATAGATGGCATTTTAGTGCAGGAACAGGTAAAAGTGGACGGGACCAATATATTTTTAAATCAACACTAGATGATGTAGCCTTTGAAGTAGTTTCAGGTAAATTTGAATGTGAGACAAGTAAAACAAATAATACCAATGCAAATGGATGTAAACAGTTAACCAATTAGATTTGTGGTATAATTTCCTCAATAATTTTTGAGGAGATTACCATCTTTTACTATCAAGTCACTCTTCTTAAATCTTCAGCTCCTATTCTCACTTATCATTCTAAAGAATCCATAAAAATAGCTCAATGCGTCTATGTTCCTGTACATTCAAAAACTAAACAAGCTATTGTCCTAAAAGAGGTAGCGAAACCTGAAACATTTAAAACCTCTGAAATATCAGAGGTTTTAAATACCTATTATAGTGAAGAACAGATGGAGATAGCAAAGTTTATTGCTACTTATTATTTTTCTTCTTTGGGGGAAGCGTTGGCTCTGTTTATGCCCCACCAAAACTCTCGTTCCCACGCTCTGCGTGGGAATGCAGATGAGAGGTTGAACAATAAAATATCGCATAAAGATATGCATTCCCACCGAGACGGTGGGAATGAGTTAGAGTTACCAACCTTATCTGATGACCAACAAAAAGCCTACGAATCTCTTTTAGAAAAAGATAAAGCCTTACTCTTTGGTGTAACAGGCTCAGGAAAAACCGAAATATTTATTAGTTTAATGGCAAAAACCATAGAAGAGGGTAAACAGTGTATCTTTCTTATGCCTGAAATCTCTTTAACTCCACAGATGGAGACACGTCTCAAAAAATATTTTGGTGACCGTTTAGCCATGTGGCACTCTAAACTCACTAAAAAGAAAAAAGAGGAAATTTTAGAAAAAATCTATGCACATGAGATAGATGTCATAGCAGGGGCAAGGTCGGCTCTGTTTACTCCTTTAGAAGATGTTGGGCTGATTATTGTTGATGAAGAGCATGATGATAGCTATAAATCAATGATGAAACCACGCTACCATGCTCGTGATATGGCTGTTTATATGGGTGCAAAGCTTAACGCTAAAGTAGTTTTGGCTTCTGCAACTCCTAGTCTTGGTTCTTACTATAAGTATGAGGTAGTGCGACTCAAAAAGCCTTTTATAGAGACAAAAAAGAACTATCAGTTTGTAGAGGGTACAAGTCTTACCAATGCTATGATAAAAAAGATAGATGAGAACTTTAAAGTAGGAGAGCAGTCGCTTCTGTTTGTCCCTACGCGTGGGAACTTCAAGTACCTCTATTGTAAAAAATGTGGGGTAACTCACCTTTGTCCTTACTGTTCGGTGGGTATGGCGTTACACCGTAAGGTTCGGCATTTGAAGTGTCACTACTGTAACTATACCGAAGCCATAAGGACAGCTTGTACACACTGTGGGCATGAGCCTTTAACAAGTGAACGTATGGGAACACAAGAGGTTAAAGAGATGGTTGAACATGGCATACCTGATATGGTAGTAGAGCAGTTTGACCGTGATAGTATCACTACTGCTACTAAACTGAAAAAGGCTTTGAGTCGTTTTGAAAACAAAGAGAGTCACTTACTTTTAGGTACACAGATGCTCTCTAAAGGGCATGACTATGCGAATATTACGCTATCTGTGATTTTAGGTATGGACTATATGTTAGGTTTAGGAGATTATAGAGCTAGAGAGAGGGCGATGAGTCTGCTTATTCAGATTGCAGGGCGTTCTGGTCGGGCTAAATCGGCAGATGTTATAGTTCAGTCTGCAAATGCAGATTTTTTTAACATGTATATAAATGACTATGAAGCATTTTTAAAAGATGAGATGTTTTTTGTGGAAGATATGTACCCACCTTTTGTAAGCTTGGCTCGGATTTTGATTTCACATGTTAAAGAAGAGAAAGCTGGGAAGATAACGCTTGATACGGTTACTAAGTTGAAGGAGTTTGAGGGTGTTGAGATAGTGGGGCAGGGGAAGGCTCCTATTGAACGTATTGCTAATAAGTTTCGGTTTAATATTTTGTTGCGTTGTGATAAACGTTCTACTCTTTTGAAAGCTTTACATCAAATTAATAATCCTTTGATAGAAATAGACATGGATCCTGTTGAATTTTCTTAATACTTTTAGGTAAAATTTGTTATAAGTTTAATGTAGGGTGTAGTCCCCGACTACACCATGTAATAATATAGTAATGTTGTTCAAAAATTTAATTTAATTTTGACGGTGTAGTCGGGGACTACACCCTACATTTAAAACAAAGAAGAAAACATGAAAGAAAGAATCCCAACAAAAAAAATCTATGTAGGCGATGTAGCCGTAGGTGGTGATGCACCTATATCTGTACAGTCTATGACTTACTCAGACACCCATAATGTAGAAGCGACAGTAGAGCAGATAAACCGTCTACATTTTGCAGGAGCAGACATGGTACGTGTGGCAGTACCTAAGATGGAAGACGCTTTGGCTCTTAAAGCAATTAAAGAGCAGATTTCATTGCCTCTAATTGCAGACATACACTTTAACTACAAGTTGGCTTTAGAGGCTGCAAAGTGGGTTGATTGTATTCGTTTGAACCCAGGGAATATTGGTGAAAAAGGGCGAATAAAAGAGATAGTTAAAGCATGTCAAGAGCGTAATTTACCCATACGAATTGGTGTAAATGCTGGAAGTCTTGAAAAAGAGTTTGATGATAAATATGGAGCTACAGCCGAGGGGATGGTCGCAAGTGCAGAGTATAACATTAAGTTCTTAGAAGATTTAGGATTTACAGATATTAAAGTCTCTCTAAAAGCTTCTGATGTGGAGCGAACAGTTGATGCTTACCGAATGTTGCGACCTAAAAACCATTACCCTTTTCACTTGGGAGTAACCGAAGCAGGGACTATTTTTCATGCAACTGTAAAGTCTTCAATAGGGCTTGGGGCATTGCTTCTTGATGGTATTGGTGATACCATGCGAATCTCGATTACAGGTGAACTTGAAGAGGAGATAAAAGTTGGAAAAGCCATCTTAAAAGATTCTGGAAGAGTGAAAGAGGGACTAAACATTATCTCTTGTCCAACATGTGGACGAATAGAGGCAGACCTGGTTAGTGCAGTAGCAGAAGTAGAGAAGCGAACAGCTCATATTAAGACACCCATGGACGTATCAGTGATGGGTTGTGTGGTCAATGCCATTGGTGAAGCCAAACATGCTGATGTTGCTATAGCCTATGGTAAAGAGGCAGGACTTGTTATGATAAAGGGTGAAGTGGTTGCAAGGCTCCCTGAAAATGAGTTGGTTGATAGGTTTGTACAAGAGGTTGAAGATTTTGCTGCTAAGCAGAATTAATTGTAATTGGATATAATAATATTGAACAAAAAAGGATTATAGCATGCAAAGTATAAAACTTGAAGTTGAGGACGATGTTTATGCAAAGTTTACAAAGCTTGAAATAAATATTGAAGAGGAGTTTCAGAAGTTTCTTCTTCAGTATAGTTTAGAAAAAAAGAGTGAAGAAGAAGCAAAGTCTAAAGAGAAATCTATGCCTAATTATTGGGATGCTTTAGCTTCTGAAATCCAAGCCATTAAGAAAATAAATAGTAAGATTTTCACTAAGTATAAATTTAAATTAGAAAAATAACAAAAATATTTAAAATAGGAAAATAGATAATGAGTGAAAATATGTACAACTTAAACATCGAAAGAGCTGTTCTTTCAGCCATTATCTTTGACCCTCAAATATTTGAAGAGTTGGCTGCTAAGCTAAAAGCTCATGATTTTTATTTGCCTTTTCATCAGCATATTTTTACAGCCATGGAAAATTTGTCACGAGAAGATAAACCCATAGATGAAGAGTTTTTAAAATCAAAGTTAAACTCTACAGGTCACTACGATGAGGTAGCTTTACTTGATATTTTGGCTGCGAATCCTATCTCCAATACCGATGCCTATATAGATGAAATAAAGTCTCGCTCGACCAAACGTGCTTTGGCTACTTTGGCAACGACGATTAAAAAAGTAACCATAGAAGATGACTTACCCACCGAAGAAGTTATGGATTTGGTAGAGAAAAAACTTTATGAAATAACTCAAAATAGTACCAGTGAAGATTTTAGAGAGTCTAAAGAGATTACTCTTTCTATGATAGAAGAGATTAATCGTCTAAAGGCTTTAGGAAATGCAAAACTACTTGGGGTTGATACAGGTTTTCATAATTTAAATGACCATACACAAGGTTTTGGTAAAGGGGATTTGGTTATTATCGCTGCGAGACCTGCGATGGGGAAAACTTCTCTGGTTCTAAACATGACCCAAAAAGCCATAGAGCGTGGTGAGGGTGTAGCCTTTTTCTCTCTGGAAATGCCAGCTGAACAGCTGATGTTGCGTCTGCTTTCTACTGAAACTTCTATTCCTCTTCAAAAGCTTAGAATTGGGGATTTGACGGATGATGAGTGGTCTAATCTCTCAAAATCTGCTGATAAAATGGCAGGGCGTAAACTTTTTGTAGATGATGGTGGTTTGGCAACCATTCATCATGTACGTTCTAAACTTAGAAAGTTAAAGGCGAAACATCCAGAGATATCCATGGCGATTATTGACTATTTACAGTTAATGTCAGGTGACAATAAAGAAGGAAGACAGCAAGTTATTTCAGAAATTTCTAGGGGGCTTAAGCAGTTGGCTAGGGAGCTACAGATTCCAATTTTGGCACTTTCACAGCTGAACCGTGGGGTTGAGAGTAGGGACAATAAACGACCGATGCTCTCCGACCTTAGAGAGTCTGGGTCAATTGAGCAAGATGCCGATATTGTAATGTTTGTTTATAGAGATGATGTTTATCGTGAAGCTGCTGAGAAAGAGCGTGAAATGAAAGCAAAATCTGAGGGTAAAGAGTATGAAAACAAGTTTCAGAATAAACCAGAAGAAGATACTGAACTAATTATAGGTAAACATAGAAATGGACCTACGGGTACGGTAAAACTTGTTTTCCAAAAACGATTTACCCGTTTTGTTGATGCTCATAAAGGAGGAGATGCTCCTTTTGAGGTGATTTATGAAGAAGATGGTAACATGGATACTAGGGATATGGGAAATATAGATTTACCTATGATTTAAAGGGCTAAAGGTGCTGGAAAAACCAAAACTTTTTTTAAATTTAAAAGAGTTTTGGCTCACTATATTGGTTTTGTCTCTATTACTTTTAACACGACTTTTTATTTTATATGGTGAGTATAAAGAGTTAAAAGAGAAGACCTTTTTTTATACCGATGTTCAAGTTATACAAGCTTATGAGAAGTGGAAAGATGATGAATACTACACCATACTTAAACTCTACAGTGCTACTTTAGATATAAACTTCTTTTCTCGAACAAAGGTTAGGGCAGAAGATATAAGCTCACAGATGCGTGTTAAACTGTTTCCTCATGATGATATGAAATTTTCTGATTATTTGGGTACCTCATTTATATTTTCTAAAATAAATGAGATATATGAGCCTAAAGAAGATATGAAAAATGAGTTGTTTAAGGCAGTTGATAAGCAGCATGATAATGTGATGATAGCCAATTTTTATAAGGCAATATTTTTTGCCACACCTTTAGAGAAAGATTTACGAATGCAGGTAGCCACCTTGGGGGTGAGCCATCTTATTGCATTGAGTGGTTTTCATTTGGCAATACTTTCAGCACTTCTCTTTTTTTTGCTTCGTCTTTTTTATAGACCCCTACAACAGAAGTTTTTTCCTTATCGTTTTGATTTGCTTGATGTTGGTTTTATGGTCTTACTTATTTTGGCTTGGTATGTCTGGTTTGTTGATGCTCCCCCTTCACTTGTTCGCTCTTATATGATGATGGTTGTGGGTTGGATTCTTTTAGTTTTGGGCTTAGAACTGCTTTCCTTCTCTTTTTTGCTAACCGTTATTTTACTGTTGTTAGTGATTTTCCCTAAACTTTTGCTCTCTTTAGCTTTTTGGTTCTCTGTAGCAGGTGTCTTTTATATCTTTTTACTCTTACACTACTTCTCTCATATTAACAAATATCTGATGACACTACTCATAAGTTTTGGACTTTTTGTTTTGATGTTGCCTATTGTCCATGCTGTTTTTTCTCTAACCAGCTCTTTACAACTCTATTCACCTCTGCTATCGTTGGGTTTTACCTTTTTTTACCCTTTAAGCATTCTTTGTCATCTCTTGGGTGTGGGTGGTATTTTTGACAGTTATCTTCAAGAACTTTTTGCTTTATCTGCTCAAACGGTTGCCTTTCACTTAGAAAAAAGTTACCTCTTTGTCTATTTAATTCTCTCTTTGTTATCTATCTATTCGCGATGGTTATTTTATTTGCTCTTGTTTATTGCATTAATATTTGCTCTTTGGTTGTTTATTTTGGTATTATAAGCTTATGAATAATATTGAAAAATTTAAAGAGATACCTTTAACTTATAGTTTAATGGCTGTGAGCATTTTACTGTTCTTAATCTCAAGCATAAATGATACTCTGGCTGAGACAATTTATGTAGCAGGTGCATTACATGGATACTCTGTGGTGATAAAAGGGGAACTCTATAGATTGCTTACCTCTATATTCCTTCACTCTGGAGGAATGCATATTGTTATGAATATGCTCTCTTTATACATCGTTGGGAAAATGGTTGAGAAACTATTTTCTAAAACTGCTTATTTGAGTCTCTACTTTATCTCGGCATTTTTTGGTTCTTTTGCTTCTATGTATATACATGTAGATAGTGCTGGTGTTGGAGCGAGTGGGGCTATTTTTGGACTTTTTGGAGCATTGGCTGGGTTTGTATTTGTCCATAAAAATAGAATGGCAACTCAATTTAAAGCTTTCATGAAAGATTTTGGAATTATTTTACTTATTAACTTAGGTATAGGTTTTGCTTTTCCTAGTATTGATGTTTCAGCTCATGTAGGTGGGTTAATCGCTGGTATTGTGGGAGGATATGTGATTGCAAAAAATCCTAAGTTTGTTTGGGCTTATGTTAGTGTTTCTTTACTTTTATTAGTACTTTTTTATAACTACTTAACTTCTCTTTATGCGAACTACCTATTTATTTAGTCTTTTTTTTCTTCTATTTTTTATGGGGTGTGCTGTAAAGACTCCACCCTTGGAACAACGTCAAGCTAAAGTCCTTAACTTACAAAATATGCTTCTTCATCTTGGCTCAAAGGTAGATGTTTATGAAGCAAAAGATTTAGCAAAAAGAAGTGTTGAACATAGTTATTTTTTAGCTCAAAAGTATAAATCTATTGATGTACCTTGGCTACAAAATACTTTAGTGAATATAGGCTTAAAAAAACGAGGTCTTTGTTATGAGTGGGCAGAGGATTTGTTACATTTTTTGATAAAAAAACACTATCGAAGTTTCTCTCTTCATGTAGTTGGAGCCAATATAGGATACTTAAATGAACACAATGCACTCTGTGTCTCCTTAAAAGATAAGGGGATAAACAATAGTATTTTATTAGATGCTTGGAGAGATTCAGGTGATTTGTATTTTAAAAGAATTAGAGAAGATAAAAAGTATAAATGGAAAGAGAGAAAAGGTTTATATAAAGTTTTTACCACCAAAAGGTGGTAAAAGAGGTTTTTAGTGACCTTGCGCTGCTCTCTCTGCTGCTTGTTGTCTTAAAAGACCTTCACATGGTACTGTTTGAGCCATTGGTAAGTTTGGATCATCTGGACAGATTTCTGCTACATCAACACAATCTGGACATTTTTTAATATTTGGTTTATAACATCTTGACGGTGCTGGAGCTGGTTCCATTTTTTCAAATTTTGTTACAACTTCAACAGGCATAATATCTCCACCTGCAATTAATAGTGCTGAACCTGCAATCATTAGACTTAGTAATAGTTTCATTTATACATCCTTTAAATTTTAATGTATTGTACTTTAACACTTTTTTCCTTAAAGAGTATATTTATTATAGATATATATATTTTTATTAATATTTATTTTAATCTATGTGAAAAAAAAGTTCATGGTATAATTCGATTTTATAATTAGGAGGTGTATTATACATCAGTGTAAAATTTGTGAAGCAGATACAACTGTTATCTTTGATAATAAAAAAGAGTTAAGCTATTATCGTTGTAGTTTTTGTGGCTTTGTCTATTTAAATGATAAGTTCATCCTAGATAAAGAGAGTGAAAAGAGCAAGTATGATATGCATCAAAATGGTTTTGACTCTTTAGGTTATGTGAAAATGTTTGAAGAGTTTATAGAAAAATCTATAGTTCCTTATGAAGAAAATATAAAGAGTGTGTTAGAGTTTGGTTGTGGTTCTGGTCCTGTTTTGGCAGAGCTTTTAGAACGAAAAGGCTTAGTTGTCGATATATATGATTTGTATTTTTATCCTAAAAAAGTATATGAGGGAAAGATGTATGATTTAATTACCTCTACGGAAGTATTTGAGCATCTAAAAGAGCCTCTTAAAATTTTAAAGTTATTGGTTGAACATACGAATGAGAGTGGATATATTGTTCTCATGACAAAGTTTCCTCCAAAAGAGGATGAATCATTTTTAGCGTGGTGGTACAGGCGAGACCCCACACATATAAGCTTTTTTACACCTAAAAGTTTTGAAATTATGGCTAAGATGGTGGGACTAAAAGTACTTAAAATTATAGATAAAAATATAGTGGTTTTTCAAAAAAAATAATTTATTTATAATTTTTCATGGCTTGTTGTGCTTCACGTAGTTGTGTTCTTCTTTTTAAAGTCTCACGCTTATCATGAAGTTGTTTACCCTTTGCAACAGCGATGCTGACCTTCATATAGTTTCTTTCATTAAAATAGAGCATAAGAGGGACGATGGTGAGCCCATCTTTTTGTACTTTTTCATAGAGTTTGTCCAACTCTTTTTTATGAAGTAGGAGTTTTCTTGGGCTTCTTGTATCTCTTGCAAAGTTTTTGTTTGTTGTATCTAGGTGGGCTATATGTGTGTTCATAAGGTGAAGTTCACCTTTAATAAAACGACAAAAAGCATCATTGAGATTGGCACGTTTGGCACGTAAGGCTTTTACTTCATAACCTTGTAGAACAATACCTGCTTCATGTTTTTCTAGTATTTCATAGTCATGATAGGCTTTTTTATTTTTTGCTATTATATTTATGGACATAATTTATTCTTTTTTTACTTTAATTTTTTACTTATTATATCTAAAATCCATAAAATAAGATTTATGTTATAATCTCCCAAAAATATTGGGGATAGTGTGTTAAAACATAAATTTATAGAAGACATGGTCGCCGAAGATGTTGGTCGTGGAGACCTGTTTTCTCGAATAAGTGACGCTAAAAAAGTTCGTGCTTTTATTGTTGCTAAGAGTGAAGGTGTTTTTGCAGGGAGAGCATATATAGAGGTTTTAGCAAAGATGTATGATTTAAACTTAGTTTGGGAAGTTGAAGATGGTACGCCTTTTAAGGTAGGAGATAAACTGCTTTATGTCTCTGGTGATTCTAAAGCTATTTTATCGTTAGAGCGTTCTATTTTAGATATTGCACTTCATGCCTCATCTATTGCTACGCTGACAGCAAAATTTGTTAAAAAGGTAGAAGCTTATGGAGTAAAACTTTTAGATACTCGAAAAACGAGACCTCTTCTTCGAGAGTTTGAGAAGTATGCTGTTCGTTGTGGTGGGGGGATTAACCACCGTATGGGGCTTGATGATTGTTTAATGTTGAAAGATACCCATTTAAAGACTATTGATAATTTATCTGAATTTATGAAAGAAGTTCGTCAAAAGATTCCTTTTACTTCCAAAGTAGAGATAGAGTGTGAAGATTTTAAAGGTGTTAAAGAGGCAATGGAAGCAGGGGCTGACATAGTTATGTGTGATAATATGAGTAATATAAATATAGAAGAAGTGGTACTTTTTAGAGATAAAAACTATCCACATATACTACTTGAAGCGAGTGGAAATGTAACACTTGACACCATAGAAGATATTGCAAAAACAGGAGTTGATGCCATATCTTCTGGTGCACTCATTCATCAAGCAAATTGGATTGATTTGTCTATGAAAATGGAAGCTTAGAACGTGATTGAAGAAGTTAAAGAGCTAATTTTAAGATATGAAAAAATTACGATAGTAACACATTTAAATCCAGATGCAGATACAATTGGTACAGCTTTAGGTATCTATGGAATTTTAAAAAATAGTGGAAAACGGGTCGAAGTTGTCAATAATGGTACAAATTTGCCCATAAACTTAGATTTTTTACCATATTTTGTTAAAATAAAAAGTCAAATGGATTTTGATAACAGTTTAATTATCGCATGTGATACTGGGAGTATTGACCGACTAGGATTTGATTTGAATTCTAGAACCATTATTAATATTGACCATCATAAAAGCAACACTAGGTATGGAACCGTTAATGTTGTAGAACCTATGGCAGTTTCTGCTTCAGAAGTTGCCTATAAGTTGTTTCGAGATGAATTTACTATTACAAAAGAGATTGCAACATGCTTCTATACAGCACTGCTTTCAGATACACAGTATTTTACAACAAGAAGTGTGAAAAATGATACATTTAATATAGCCTCAGATTTAATGGCTTGTGGTGTTGATATATCAAAAGTAGTATTCAATCTAAAGCAGAGACGCTCTTTGGCATCTTTACGTATTTTAGGTAGCACATTGGATACTTTAGATTTGTATAAAGATGGTGAAGTGGTATTTATGCATGTTAGTCAAGAGAAGCTTTTAGAAGCAGGAGCTACTATACTGGATGTCGTTGGTATAGTAGACTATGGGGTTTCATTGGTTACGACCGAACTGTCAATACTGTTGATAGAGCTAGAAGATAAGATACGTGTTTCTATAAGAAGTAAACATGTTGATATATCAGCTCTAGCAATTAGTTTTGGTGGTGGTGGACATAAACATGCAGTAGGTTTTGAGATAGATAATATAAAGAGGAAAGTATTAATAGAGATGATTAAAAAAGAGATAAAAACAAAGGGATTATTAGATGAGAAGAAGTGGTTTTAGTTATAAAAAGAAAAAGAGTTCTGGTGGAACTTTATGGTTAATGGTTTTAGCAGGACTTTTAGGTGCAGGTGCGTATGTTTTTACTTCAAAAGATTTTGAAAGAAACAAGCCTGTTATTCAAAGTGAAACATCTATTTATTGGAATCGTAAGGTGCCATTAAAGATACCTATTGTAGATGAGAGTGCTTTGCAATCATACGAAGTACGTGTTAGTGATGGCTCAAACGAAGTGACTGTAGCAACAGAACGTCTTTTAGAAAACGTTAATAAAAAAATAGTTGAAATTTCTTACCCAAAAAAGGCTGTTAAAGGTGTTATGTTAGACCCTCGTGCTACCAATTTAAAGGTTACAATTTTGGCTACAGATAAAAGTAAATGGAACTTTTTTCAAGGCAACAGTGTTGTAAAATCTATTAATGTTAAAGTTGATTATAAACGTCCAGATGTAAATATTCTGTCGAACTCCTACTCCATTACTCGTGGTGGGTCGGCATTGGTTATTTTTCAAGTTAAAGATGAATCTTTAAAAGGATTCTATGTGAAGGCTGGTGGTCAAGAGTTTAAGGCACAACCTTATAAAGAAGAGGGATACTATGCAACACTCATCGCTTGGCCATTTAATAAAGAGAATTTTACAGCCGATATTGTAGCCATAGACAAGGCTGGGAATAAACGAATAGCACATATCCCTCTTTATGTTATGGCAAAAAAGTATAAAGTATCATGGATAGAAGCCAAAGATAAATTTATAGATGGAAAAATTTCTGATTTGATTGATACTGAACCAAAGTATTCAACCATTACTGATCGTTTAGAGAAGTTAAAAGCAGTCAATGAGACCATGAGACTTGAAAATGAAGAGGTTATTCATAAACTTTCTAAAAATGTTTCAGATGAGATGTTAGACTCTTGGAAAATTAAAAAGTTTTACCCTTTAAAAAATGCAGCTAAGGTTGCCTCTTTTGGAGATGAACGTCACTACTATTATGGAGAAAAAGAGAATGAGGTCTCCCACTCTTACCATGTTGGATTAGATATGGCAAGTACTAAAATGGCAAAGATTGTTAGCTCTAACCCTGGTAAAGTTGTTTTTGCAGAGTACAATGGAATTTATGGAAATATGCCTATGATTGACCATGGTATGGGACTCTATACTCTTTATGGTCACTGCTCAAATATCATAGTAAGTGAGGGTGAAGAGATAGGTGCTGATTTTGTCATAGCACAAACTGGTAAGTCTGGTTTAGCACTTGGTGACCATTTACACTTTGGTGTGTTGGTTCAAGGTAATGAAGTTCGTCCTGAAGAGTGGATGGACAGTAAATGGATAAAAGATAATATTAATAAGGTATTTAAAGCTGCTGATAAAATTATAAAAGGGGAGTAGTCCCCTTGCCTATACAGCTACATCAGAATATTAATCTTTTTCTTCTTCTAGTTGTTGGAAGTTTTATGGCACATATCTACTTGGGTTGGGTAGAGATTGTTGCCATTTTAACTTTTACAGTTTTTATAGAGCATCTTTTTCTCTATTTTAATAAGCGTAGAGAGTTTTATTTTTCTTATTCTAGTTTTTCTACAGCCATAGGGGTGATTGTCCTTATGTACTCACCTCATCTTTGGATATATTTTTTAGTGATAACCTTGGGTTTGGCTCAAAAACATTTTCTTACGTTTAAAGGTAAGCAGTTTTTTAACCCCTCTAATTTTGCACTGATTATGGCTCTGCTCTTTTTTTATAAAGATGCACATATAATTACTGGTCAATTTGGTGATGAGTTATGGTTGTCTCTTGTTGTCTCTGTGGTAGCCATCATTATACTTATTCGTGTCAATCGTTGGATTATCCCTTTGGCATTTATACTCTTTTATCTTTTTTTCCAATATTACTTAATCGTTGGCTATGACCCTGTAACGCTTTTTGAAGATATTTATCACCGTCTCTACTCTGTTACATTTATTTTGTTTATATATTTTATGCTTACCGACCCACCTGTGACACCAACAAAATGGTACGAGCAGATAGGTTTTGCTTTGGTGGTTGCGTTAATGTCAACTCTGCTTGATAGATTTTATGGTTTTAGAGTCCAGCATCTGTTTATGTCGGTATTTTTCTTCTCTATATTTGTGAATCTGTTAAAGTTCAATAGCGACAGAGTGCCTCTTTTAAAGCTCACAGTGATTATACTCTTTTTTGCAATAGCAACTCTAACCGTTATAGAGATGCAGACTCCTTATTATTTTGAGATGGAAGGTTAGCTTTTGAGTAATGAAATAAAGATTAGTATGGGTATTTTATCGGTTGGTTTAGTAGTGTTAGTGACCTATTGGTTTATGGTGGAAGGGAATGATTCTAAGAGTCTATCTCCTCATAAAAGAGTTGAAGAAAGAATTATATTGCCACAGTATTCTACAAAGACATATGGTGATATTCCTGAAGTTAAAGAGTATTTAAAAGATTTAAAAAAAGTTATACAAAGTGGTCAAGCTGTTTTACCTTTAGATGATTCAGAGCTTGATAGTAGTGGAGTATTGGCACAAAAAATTCTACTTAAAAATAAAGCATTTTTAAAAGATACCATACGAAATGGAAAACCTCTGCATAACGACATGATGCGTATTCGTCCTGCTATCGTCTCTGTGTTGTCAGATTCATCTAAAACCATTTGTGAAACGCATAAGTGCTACCAAGCTGAAAAGTACAACTATGTAACCAATACAACAACAAGAGCTGTAGTCGATATAGATAATAAAAAGGTGCTAGAGGTTACAAACCATGCAGGAATGCAACCAGATATCTCGTTACGTTTAACGCATATCGCCCAAGCCATTGCACTTAATGCCCCTGAAGTGGCTAAAGAATTAAAGAGAACACCAAGAAGACAAGATATGAGCATGGCAAATGTACGTGGTGCATTACAAGGCTCACCTTGTCAAAACTCTGAACACCTCTGTGTGGCTCCTACCTTTTCTGACCATAAAAATGAACAAGCTCTTTGGGCAATAGTTGACCTAACCGAGATGACTTTAGCAGCAGCCAAATGGGCTGGGCTGGGTAAGACTACAACTCCTGCTTGTATCTCAGAGCGTTCACTTCAAAATCGTTACATTATGAAAAACTTTTGCGAGAAAGATACGCACTTAGAGAAGAACGGTTGGACGTTAGACTATAGGCTCACAGGTTCAGATGGTTTAGAAATTATAAACGTAGAGTTTAAAGGTCAAAAGGTTTTAAGTACGGCAAAAATAGTAGACTGGCATGTAGCTTATGAGGGTAAAGGTGAAGCTGATGCGTCTGGTGATGTGGTGATGGCAGGTCGTCAAGTTGAGTTTGTAAAAGGAGATGAGGGTAAGTTCTTCTTTGGTTACAACGATGCCATGGGTTGCCCTATGTTCTCAACCTCTGTGGTACTTCCTTTTAATGGTCCTTTGGTAAAAGAGCTTTATGATGAGCAGAAGCAAAAAGTAGGTTTTTACCTAACACAAGATTTCCGTAACCCAAAATGGCCGATGGCGTGTAACTACCGTTATGAGAACCGTTTTGAGTTTTTTGATGATGGCTCATTTAGGGTAGTGGGTGTAAACAAGGGTAGAGGTTGTGGAGAGAATGCTATCTATAGACCTGTGATGCGTATGGATATGGCGTTTTCTGATAAAGAGAACTTTTATAAGTATGATGGCTCTTGGAAAAAGTGGCTTACAGAGCAGAGTGACTTTCAAAAAGATGCAAAGGTGTATGACCAAAACAGATACCTCTACAAGGTTACTGATAAAAATGAGAAAAAAGGTTACTACATCGAGCCAAATCGTGGACAGTTTCATGATGACAGCAGAGGTGACAATGCTACACTTTTTGTAACAAAGTTCAAAGAGGGTGAAGGAGACAAAGACCTACTTACTCTTGGTTCTTGTTGTAACCTAGAAGAAGATGGAGTAGAACGTTATGTCTCTAAAAATGAGTCTATTGATGGTGAAAATATTGTGCTTTGGTATGTACCACGCATTAAAAACGATGCACGAGCAGGGCATGAGTATTGTTGGGCTGATACGGTGATTGATAGTAATGGTAATATTGAAGTAAGAACATTCCCATGTATAGTTGGTCCAAAATTTGTACCGATAAAATAAAAATTTGGATTGAATTTATGTTAAAAATAGCGTAGGTTTGACCATGTCAAACGTCAAAATAAAAATGGCATAATTTTGTATTTGAAATAACCATAAAGTATAAATCGAGATTAGACGTGTGACATGGTCACACCTACGGATTTTATATAAAAATTAAGGAAAAAAATGAGAAAATATCTACCAATTATAATATCGCTTCTAGTAGTAGCAGGTATAGCATTTGTTGTAATAAACAAAAAAAACAACCAAAAAACAAAACATAAAACAGAAGAAAAATTCACCATAGGAAATTTCAACAAACAAAAAAGCTGTGCAAGACACCCAGAGTTTTTAAAGCAGTTAAAGGTAACACAACCCATTACCATAGACCTCTCTCAACAGCAGTTTAAAGGCTTGGCATTTTTATGGGGGAAGAACTTCTCAAAAGTTATTCACCCAAAGGCTTGGGAGACGTATGAGCATTTTTCTACCTATGCCTTAGATGAGGTAGGAAATGTCTACTTGGCTCCTATGCCATTTATCTCCATAAAATCTACTACTTTTAATCTGCAAAAAAATATCTACAAACTTGACAGTAAAACAGGTAAGTTAGATATTTGGATGAACTTTGATGATGTTCACCCAAGTGCTTCTAACCCTTATGGGATTATCTCTTTGGTTTATGATTGTGATGACCAAACTTTATGGGTTTCTGCTATAGATGAGAGTGACTATAAAAGCCAAAAGGGTGTCATTTACCATGTGGATGTGAAAAGTAAAAGAGTGCTTCAACGTGTAGAGGGGTTTGATGCTTTAACCATTACGCTACTCAAAAGTGAAAAGGGTAAGTTTTTATTGGCTGGGTCAGCTAGAGAGAATGCTCTGTATGCTTATGCCATAGAGAATAAAACATTGTCTAAAAATGCAGAGAGAATTTTAGAACTTCCATCTGCACAAGAGCATATTCGTAAAATTAACGTACGTGGTCAAAACTTGCTTGAGCTACAGACCATTCCTTTCTCATATACACTTATAGCCCAAACCTCCGAGGGGAGTGAGAGAAATCACTACAGTGCTAAGTGGGACAGCAGCTCTTTGACTTGGAGTTTGGTTAAAAAATAACATCTTTCTAAGTTCTAAAGAGCTTAGAAATCTTTATTCTAATTCCTTTTATTTTTTTCTGTTTTTCAATACTTTTAAAGCATTTATATTTTCTTAAAATATTATAAAATTAAACTATTAAAAATTTCACAAATGCTACTATATTAAATAAAAATTAATACAGGAGTTTAAGTTTGGTTTTAAAAAATAAAAATAAATATCTTTTTTCTGCTTTTAGTCTCTCTGTACTTACATCTAGTATTCTTTATGCTGATGTAAGTGGAGTGGTTTTTCAAGATATCCCTGTGAATGCTACATCTTTAAATAGGTATGGTATTCAAGATAGCAACGAATTTGGTGTTTCAGGAGTAAAAGTTACAGCTTACCCTGGAGGATCATCAACAACTACAAATGCAAATGGTGTATGGTCTTTATCTACATCAACAGATGTTAGGGTTGAGTTTACTAATATTCCTCCTTATTTAAAAGAGAGTAGTAATGGTGGAGTGAAAAATTCATCAGTTCAGTTTGTCCCTAATGGTGGAACAGCTAATTTTGCTCTTCATGATGTAAATGACTACTCAAATATAGCACAACCTCCATATGTTACGAATATTCTTTCAGGTGGAAGTAATATAGAGAGTACGATTCCTTCTTTGGTAACTAATAACTATACAGACAGTGGTCTTAATGCTGATCATAAAACATATGATGGAAATCAAGGAGCAGGTCCTGTACCTATAACTGATGCTGAAGCAAAAGATATAGGATCTGTATGGGGAAAAGGATTTCAGACCTCTAAACAGAGAATGTTTGTCTCAAGCGTTCTTTGGAGACATATAGGTTTTGCTAATGGAAGTCTTGGTAAAATTTATGCTTTTGATTATACTTCTTCTCCTGCAATACTATTAGGAAATATAGATTTACAAGGTAAGAGTGGCATTGATTTAGGTTCTATAGATAGGTTAAATGGAAGTGATTATACTTTACCTAATGATCCAACAACTCCTTCTGTTGATTTGGATGCATATGCTAAGATTGGAAAAGTTTCTTATGGTGATTTAGATTTTGATAATAATACAGAAACTCTTTGGACAGTCAATTTAAATCAAAAAGCACTTATTTCTATGGATGCTTCAGGAGATTTTTCTTCTCTCTCCTCTGCAACGGTAAATCAGTATCTTATTGCAGACTTAAATGGTACTCCAACTTGTACAGGTGGGGAGCTTAGACCTTGGGGGTTAGGTATTCATAATGGTAAAGGATATCTAGGTTCCATATGTGACGCTTCTACATCACAAAATAAAAGTGATTTAAAGGCATATGTTTCTAGCTTTGATTTAGCAAATCCATCAGCTGGATTAAGTACGGTATTTTCAATGGATATGGGTTATGATAGAAGTAATGATGATGGTTATGCAGAAAATGCTAATTTTTTCCCATGGTCAGATAGTATTCATGATACAACAACTAATTGGGATGGATACAATCAACCTATTTTAGCTGATATAGATTTTGATGAAAAAGGTAATCTCTATTTAGGTTTTTTAGATAGATGGGGAATGCAGATAGGTAAAGATAATTATACAGCAGAATCAGGTAGTACAGCAACAACAGAAGATGCTTTTGGACAGGGTGAGATAGTTAAAGTTTGTAATAGTAATGGTACTTATGAGTTAGAAGGTACAGGTTCTTGTCCTGCTGGAAATTCTCCTGATGGTGATTTTTTTGATGATAAAGGTGGAGACAATAATGCCAATCCTTCAGGTGGTGCTATGGCAATTTTAAAAGGTAGTAACCAAATGATTTTAGCAGTTAATGATCCTCATCCCTCTGGAGATACAGGACGAGAGTACTGGACAACTAATGGAGTTCAAACATTTAATACTACTACAGGAGCAAATGAAAATTGGTATTCACATGTTAATTCAGGTTCTATTAAATATACAGGGAAAGCATCAGGTATAGGAGACATTGAGCTTTTAACAGCTCCAGCACCTATTGAGGTTGGTGATAGAGTATGGGAAGATACGAATAGTAATGGTGTTCAAGATGCTGATGAAGTAGGAATTGAAAATGTTTCTGTAGAGTTGGTTTGTGGAGGTACTGTAGTAGCAACAGCAACAACAGATACTGATGGTTATTATATTTTCTCAAATGACCCAAGTGAAGCATCAACTTCTAGTCATAAATACAATATATCTGCTTTAAAAGCAGGTAGTAATGATTGTCTTGTTAGAGTACCAAATGTAATAGGCACATCAAAACAATCTGCTTTAGGTATTGCGAATTTAACTGTAGCTAATGTTGGTGAGGGTTCAAGTACAAATAGTAATGATAGTAATGGTATAGCTGTTGGAGATAATGCAGATGCTTCTATTTTAGCAACAGATATATCTACTTTAGGAGTAAATAATCACTCATTTGATTTTGGTTTTTCTCCAAAACCAACAGTAAGTATAGGTTCTCTAATTTGGGAAGACCTAAATAAAAATGGTTTACAAGATGATGATGAAAGTGGAATAGCAGATGTAAATGTAACACTACTTGATGAAAATGGTACAGTAATGCCAAATTCTGTTCAGAAAACAGGGGCAGATGGACAATACTATTTTTCGGGCTTAGATGAGGGTACATACTCTATTTTAGTCTCTCCTCCATTAGGAAAGGGCTATGTTCCTTGTACTCAACAAACTACAGTAGATAATGATGATACAGAGAATGATTCAAATATAAAAAGTTCAAATGGAAATGAATATACTTCAGGTAAGTTTACACTACAATCAGGAACTGAGCCAACAGAGAGTAATGGTAAAACAGGAACAGACTCTGCTGATGATTCAAGTGATGAGAATGGAAATATGACCGTAGATTTTTGTTTTTATAGACCAGCATCTCTAGGAGATTATGTTTGGTATGATGATAACAGAGATGGAATTCAAGATGCTAGTGAAAAAGGTGTAGAGGGTGTAACTGTTGAGTTGTTAACTAATTGTAGTCGTAGAGGTTCATCTCAGACAACAACTACAGATGTTGATGGTAAATATAAGTTTACTAATTTAGATGCAGGTGATTACTGTGTAGAGTTCTCAAACTTACCAGATGATTATATGGTAACAACTAAAGGAGCAGGTGATGAGACAGATTCAGATGCTTCAACAACAGCTCCATTTATAACAGAAACAACAACACTTGATACTGGTGAAGAAGATTTAACTTGGGACATGGGAATCTATAGTTCTAAAGTAGCTATTGGTGACAGAGTTTGGTATGACAGCAATAAAAATGGAGAACAAGATAATGGTGAAGCAGGTGTTCCTAATATTGAGGTAAAACTACTTAAAGATTGTACAACTGAAGTGAACAGTACAACAACAGATGCAAGTGGTAACTATATTTTTGAAGCATTATCTGCTGGTACTTACTGTTTAGAGTTTGGAGCATTACCAGATGGTTTTGTTATATCCTCTCAAGATAGTGGAGATGATGCAATAGATTCAGATGTTAATGCAACAACTAAAAAAACAGTTCCAGTAACACTAGAAGAGGGAGCAAGAGATTTAACTTGGGATATGGGTATTTATGCTCCTGCAACCTTAGGTGATAAAGTTTGGAATGATAAAAATGCCAATGGTATTCAAGATGCTGATGAACTTCCCGTTCAAGGTGTAGATGTGACACTTCTAGGAAGTGATTGTGCTACTGCTGTAGATGGTATAGACCCACAAACAACAGATGAAAATGGTCTTTACCTATTTGAAGATTTGGTGGCAGGTGATTACTGTGTAAGATTTACAAATATTCCAGTAGGTTATGCTATCTCTCCACAAAACCAAGGTGATGATACAAAAGATTCAGATGTAAATGTAACAACAGGAATTACAACAGTTGTAACTCTAAATGCAGGTGATGATGACAGAACGGTAGATATGGGAATCTATGAAGAGGCAAGTATAGGTAACTATGTATGGAATGATGCCAATGCTAATGGTGAACAAGATTCAAGAGAAGAGCCAGTAAATGGAGTAACGGTAACTCTTTATGATGCTGACTGTAGAACAGTAGCAAAAGATAGTTTAGGTAGAGATATTCCTGTAAAAGTAACCGATGCAGATGGACTTTATAAATTTGAGCATCTAATGCCAAGTGAGTACTGTTTAGGGTTCTCAACACTTCCTGATGGATATGGGGCAACATTTAAAGATGCAGTAGTTGATGATATTGACTCTGATACAGATAGAAGTACACTAAAAACCATTTCAATTCTTTTAGATGCAGGTGAAGCTGACATGAGTTGGGATATGGGAATATTTCAATCAGCATCTATGGGAGACAGAGTTTGGTATGATAGAGATGCTAATGGAATCCAAGATGCAGATGAGAGAGGTGTAGAGAATGTAAGAGTAAACTTATACAAAGCAGATTGTACAACAGTAGCAGTAGATGGTATGGGTGTAGCCATTCCCGCAATACAGACAGATGCAAGTGGAAACTACATATTCTCTAACTTAGTACCAAATGATTACTGTGTAGGGTTTGACTTAGATAGTTTACCAGTAGGATACAAAGTAAGTCCAAAGAACAGTAGTGTAACAACAGAAGATAAAGATTCAGACGCAGATGAGACAACAGGAAAAACAGAGTCTACTAACTTAGTTGGTGGAAAGAATGATACTACATGGGATATGGGAATCTATAGTCCAGCAAGTCTTGGAGATAGAGTATGGTTAGATAGTAATGCTAACGGTGTTCAAGATGAAAATGAGACAGGTGTAGAGGGTATAACAGTAACACTTTATAAAGGTGACTGTACAACAGAAGTAAGTGTAAATAATGATGGAGGAGCAATCGTTCCTTTAACAACAGATACAAATGGTAATTATAACTTTAGAAATTTAGCTCCAGCAGAGTACTGTATAGGATTTACAGATTTACCTGCTAATTATGTAGTTAGCCCTAAAGATGTAACAAGAGGTGATGATGAAGATTCAGATGTAAATCCAGTAACCATGAAAACAGATGTTGCGACATTAAAGTCAGGAGAAAATGACCCATCTTGGGATATGGGAATCTATAAACCAGCAAGTATTGGGAATTATGTATGGTTAGATGAGAATGGTAACGGTATTCAAGATAACAATGAGACAGGTGTTAAAGATGTAGCCGTAACACTCTATGAATCTGATTGTTCAACCGTAGTTAGCAAAGATGATTCAGATGCAGATATTGTACCAGTAAGAACAGATAAAAATGGAATTTATAATTTTACGAATCTAACACCAAGTGAGTATTGTGTAGGGTTTAATGTTCCATTGGGATATAGTGTAACTCTTCAAGACCAAGGTGATGATGTTAAAGATTCAGATGTGAACCCAGCTACAGTTAAAACAGTAGCAACAATACTAAGTTCAGGTGAAAATGACCCAACTTGGGACATGGGAATCTATAAACCAGCAACTATAGGTAATAGAGTATGGAATGACATTAACGGTAATGGTGAGCAAGAAGATGGCGAGATGGGTGTTGAAAATGTGACTGTAACACTCTTTAACTGTGACTGTACAACTAGAGCAACAGATAGAGCTGGTAATGAGATTCCAAATACTCTAACAGATGCAAATGGTATTTACAGCTTTACAGACTTAAGACCAAATAAATACTGTGTAGGGTTTACTCCATTAGATGGATATGTGGTCTCTCCTCAAAACAGTATAGGGGATGATAATAAAGATTCAGATGTTAACCGAGATACAAATAAGACAGAGTGTACAACATTAGTTTCTGATAAAAATGATACAACTTGGGATATGGGAATGTATATTCCAGCAAGTATTGGAGACAGAGTTTGGTATGACACAAACAGAGATGGAGTACAAAATAGTGGAGAGTTGGGCGTACCTAACGCAACCATAATACTCTATAACTCTAATGGAGATGTTGTTTCTACTACGAAAACAGATGAAGATGGAAATTTCTTATTTGATGAGTTGGTACCAAATGATTATATGTTAGGATTTGATGTTCCAAATGGATATGCACTCTCAGATAGCAATAAGAGTAATGACAATAATGATTCAGATGTAGACCCAAAAACAGCAAGAACAGAGATAATAAGTTTAGCATCTGGTGAGCATGATATTAGCTGGGATGCAGGTATTTACCAGCTCTCAAGTTTAGGTGATTATGTCTGGTATGACGAAAACCATAATGGTATTCAAGATGCTGATGAACCAGCTGTAAAAGATGTAAAAGTAACACTATATGAGTCAGACTGTACTACAAAGATAGCTGAGATGCGAAGTGATGCAGAGGGTAAATATTTATTTGAAAATTTAGAGTCAGATGATTACTGTGTTGGGTTTGATGAGTTGCCAACAGGCTACCAGTTTACACCAAGTTATGACAATACAGGAGCAGGTTCAGAGTTGGACTGTAATGTTGACCCAGGAACAGGTAAAACACCTGTTATTACACTGCCTTATGCAACAGATGATATGACATGGGATATGGGAATTATTCCTAAGTGTAGAGATGAGCAAGATAGAGTGTTGCATGTATATGATGATAATGTTGTAGCCAGTACAACGGGTTCTATAACAACAGTTAATATTTTAGCTAATGACCATGGTAATTTGGATGTAGAGAGTATTCGATTTGTAACGTCAGAAGAGGCAAAAATACTTCATGAAAATGGAACAGCTGTAGGTGGAGTAAGCCTTGAGACCAGTGATAAACTTGTAGTAGAGGGTGAAGGAGTTTGGACTGTCTTAAATGATGGAACCATTAGCTTTAAAGCAGAAGATGGATTTACAGGTCTACCAACACCCATTTACTACGTAATTAACTGTAAACAAGGAAGTGTTTCTAATGTGGGTAAGGTAGCAATAGTTTCAAACTGTGTTTGTGATACCTATGAAGAGAGCATGAGTGATTCTGTTCCTGTCTTTACTAAAGTGAGTATAGCTCTTCTACTTGTTTTAAGTTCTATATTTGGAGCGATTTTATATAGAAAAGAACTTCAAGAGTTGAAATAGATTTTTTAGAGTCCTTCAAAAGAGGGGCTTTATGGAGAAAAATACAGTTTTATTAGTAAATAATAGTATATGTTATTTATAAATTAATTATTATATTAATTTAAATAATTATTTAAAGTTTAATTTAAGTTATATACTGTTTATGCTAATATTATATAGATATAAAAAATTAATATATAGGATATATAATGAAAAGAATACACTTATCTTTAATCGCATTGATTGCAAGTTCACATTTTGTTATGGCTGGTGGAGACATTATCCCTGTAGCATATGAAGAAGAAGTTATAGAGGCTGATGCAGTACCTGTTGAGCCAGTGGAAGAGGTAGCTGCTGTAGTTGAAGAAGTTGCTCCAACTCCAATACCTGTACCAGTTGTTCCTGTTGCAAATGTTTCTGGTATTTATGCTGGTCTTGGTATTTCAGCTACACGTTACGATAGCAACTGTGGATGTCAAGGTTCTAAAAGTGGAGTAGATAAAACAGCTGGGGTTATGGCAAGAGTTGGATATGACTTTAACAAGTATGTAGGTCTTGAAGCAAGAGGTATGCTAAGTAACCAAAAAGGTGATGGTGGAGAGGTTAAACATGCAGGTGTGTTTGTTAAGCCAATGTTACCAGTAGGTGATGCTACGAATGTTTATGGCTTGGTAGGTGTAGCTAAAACTACAACTCAAGGAAAATTGCGTCGTACAGATGCTACAGGTTTAGCTTTTGGTGCAGGTGTTGAGTATGACTTATCGGATGATAAGAAAAAAGATGCTAAGTATGATAGAGAGTTTGATGGAAAGGGAGACCAAGAGAAAGGTCTTGGAGTTTTTGTAGATTATGAAAGACTTTACTACAAAAGTGGTTCACCAGATTTAGATGCTGTAAGTGCAGGTGTTACTTACGACTTTTAATTATAAAGGGTAGAGAATTTGTCTACTCTTATTTTCTTGCATAATGCTGCATATTGGTTACTCTTCTTCCCCACTTAAAATGTTTATGATAGTAGTTTGACTTTAGATTACTAATGGTCACTTGGTCTTTT
>JALVXD010000165.1 GCA_027038295.1 Campylobacteraceae bacterium | reverse complement strand
CTGTTTTTTCTGTAGCTTCTTCAGATTTTTCTGCAGCTTCTTCAGGTTGTGCTTCTGTTTTTTCTGTAGCTTCATCAGATTTTTCTACAGCTTCTTCAGGTTGTGCTTCTGTTTTTTCTGTAGCTTCATCAGTTTTTTCTACAGCTTCTTCAGGTTGTGCTTCTGTTTTTTCTGTAGCTTCTTCAGATTTTTCTTCAGCTTCTTCAGGTTGTGCTTCTGTTTTTTCTGTAGCTTCATCTGTTTTTTCTAGAGCTTCTTCAGGTTGTGCTTCTGTTTTTTCTGTAGCTTCTTCAGATTTTTCTTCTGTTTTTACTGCTGCTATACTATCCTTAGCCTCTTGGCTCATACTTGCTACAGACTCTTTCATTTTAGTAAGCATATCTCCAAAAGCTGAATCGGCTGATGCAGTTGTTAATAATGCTGCAGTAACAGCACTTAAAATCAAAATTTTCTTCATTGTTTAAATCCTTTTTTTTAAATATTTATAATCAATGCAAATACTAACAATAATTATTTAAAATAGTACTTAAAATAACAATAAATAAAATCAACTAAAATAGAATTATCTAATAAAATAATTGATATAAATATAAAGTAGTAGATGATATAATGCTACCATATTATAACAAGGAAGAATTAGATGAACAAAACGATCAAAGTACTGGCACTGGGAGCGATATTATCACTTACGTTGAACCAAACTCTTATTGCAGAAGAAACAACTGTTACAGAAAAGAAAATGACAATAGAAGAGATGGAGCTTAGTCTTGCAAAATTGGCTAAAGAAATTTCAGAAGAAAAAGTAAAGCTTTACCAAAAAGAAGCACTTCTTAACGATATGAAACTTGACTTACTTAGACAAAAACATACTAAAAAATAGAAAATCTAATATAGAAATTGGGCAGACATCTTAGTCTGCCCATACAAGATAAAATCTTATTTAAATACTTTCCCACAATCTTTTATAATAGCACCTGGTATGGTTGCTATGGTCATAAATTGCTCCATTGTTAACTGAGGATACATCAATGCTAAGTAATACTTAGGCTCAAGAATTTTAGCTTCACCATTTTCTATAAGTACAGGGTAAGGAAGCATTCCTGCATTATTGGTTCCAATCTTTTTTGGAAACTTAGAGGTACGTTTACCTAGTTTTACACCAACTAAAACAGAACCATTATTTAACTTTAATTGAAATACAACTTTTTTCTTATTTTTTTTCTTTTTTAATTTTTCAAGCAAGTCACTTCCTCTTGCTACAACTTCCATATCTTTAAAGTACGGCATACCATTCATAAACTGGTACTTAGGTAGAAGCTGAAACTTTAACTTGTCCATAGAGTTTCGTAGTCCAGAAAATTCTTTGTTAATGGCTGCTAAAATCTTTTTAGGAATTTCATCATTAAAGTCATCTTGCATAAATGCTTTTGCCAAGTAAAGAGGATTGGTAATACTAATCTGTTTGTTCTTTGGATCAATTAAAAGTCTTAAAGTTCCTAAAAAACCTCTATTTGTTTTACTTGCCAGTTTTTTTAAGTCATCAGATGTAAAAACAATAGATATTAATGTTTTCTTTTTATCCAAAGGTGCAGCTGCAAGAACTTCAAATCCAGCATTTTTAAGTTTATCACTGGCTGTTTTAACATCTAACAGTTCTGCTCTTAAATAGGCAGAGATACGACCTTTATCAACATCTCCTATCATTTTAGTCGAGCGACTTAAACTTGCGCCTTTCCCACCTTTTCCATAACGCTGGGCAGAAGTAATATAATTTGGTGGTACACGTTTTGAAAACTTAATAGAACGGTCAGCACTATTATTAATACTACTTGTTGTGGAAGAACTACTATTGATTGTAACCACAGTAACTTTTGGTGGTTTAGGAATAACTATATTAATAACTTTCCCTTTTCCCTCCATTGTTTGTTTTACTTTTTTAATTTCATTTTTACTTTTAGTTTCAATTTTTTCTACTTTTTTCTTCTCTACTTCTACAGCTGTTTTTTCAACGGGAGTTGATTTTTTAGCAATAACTTTTTGTGCAGTAACATTTTTTGCTTCTGTTTTTTCTTCTTTTGGCTCTAAAACTTTTTCTGTAGCTTTAGCCAAGGCAACACCAATAGCAGCTGTAGAGAACTTAGCCTTCGGAGTCTCTTTTAGAGGGTTTACGTTTTCAACAGCCTTCATTCTAAATGCTGTTAGAATCTCTGGAATCTCTTTATCTAGTTTATTTACTAAGGCTACTCTTGATGGTGCTTTAACACCAAGAGTATCAATGATATTTATAAGTTTTGGCATTCCTACTACCAACTTGTTTGTTCCTTTTTTAACATACATATACATGGTACATGGTGCATAGAGTCCAGCATCTGGTCTGGCACCCTTATTATCAAACATGTTGTATGAGTACTCTAAATGACAAAGAGAATAAGACCAAAATATGTCAAAGTTTGATAAAGCCTCTTCGCCATCATCTGTATCTAAAAAGTTATGAAAACCTGCTATTAAATAATGTTTATTTATAAAACTCATTTCAAATTCATTTTGAAACTCATCTATAAAATCATCCATATCTTCAGGTCTTTCAAACTCATACTCGAAGTTTAGCATTCTATCATCAGATAGTTTTCCATAGGTCTTATAGGTTCTTTTACCAAATTTTTTATCGAGTAGTTCATCTAAAGGTTTAAATGAAGCAATAAACTTTTCACTAAGCTCTTTGTCATCAATACCCAAAATATCTAAAATAGCCTCTGGAGTTAAATGACCCACATGAGTCTTCTCCTCATTTAAGCTTTTATGAATCAACATATTAAATGGTGAAAACCCTGCTAAACGAGGGTCGATATTAAAAAGAGGCATAACATTGCTGTCATTAACGGCTGGTAAAAAGCTCAATACATCCAAAGTAGTTGAACCATACTTTTCCTTGTATTGGTCATTTACTCTATGGTGTGGATCTGCTAAATTGAAACCAATTTTTGGTAAATCCTCTTCAACTACTTTATTGTACCTAGCTTCTGCATCATCACCCGTCAATTCATAAAAAACTGCTAATTTTTTAGATGTATCAGCAAATGCAGTGGAAGGTATCAAAAAAAGTACTATACTTAACAACAAAGTATATATTGTTAACCTATTGGTATACGTTACATTCATGGCTATCCCTTATTATATAATTAATATAAATGATAACATTTTTTTATAAATATGATAAATTTAGATTTGTACTTTGAAGAGATGGAAAGATAAAGCTACCAAAAGTTACTGGTAGCTTTGAGAAGTATTTAAAACAAAAAAATTATAATTAATCTTTTGTTATTTACTTGTCTTTATCTGCTGTATCAACAGCATCTTTTGCATTATTACTTGCAGATTTACTTGCATCAGTTGCGTCGTTTGAAGCTGTTTTAGCTGTATCACTTGCATTCTCTGTAGCTGTTTTAGCTGCATCATTTGTATCATTAGATACTGTTTTTACAGAATCTCTTGTGTCATTTGAAGCTGTTTTTGCTGCATCATTTGTATCATTTGATACTGTTTTTACAGAATCTCTTGTGTCATTTGATACTGTTTTTGTTGCATCATTAGTATCATTAGATACCTCTTTAACAGAATCTCTTGTATCATTTGAAACTGTTTTTACTGAATCAGTTGTATCATCAGAAACTGTTTTAACAGATGATGTAGTATCATTTGAAACTGTTGCAACATTTTTAGTTGTATCACTAGAGATAGTTTTAGTTGCATCATTTACATCTTTAGAAACAGAAATAGCAGAATCTTTCATATCTTTAGAAGCAATGGTTGAAGAGTCTTTAAGATCTTTGGTAGTATTAGAGATAGAATCTTTAGTATCTTCTGCCAATTCAACTGCAGAATCTCTTATATCTTTAGAACTTGAAAGTTCAGCTGTTTTTAAGTCATCAGATACTTTAACAGAAGAGTCTTTAACATCAGAACTTACATTTGTTACTGTTCTCTCTGCAGACTTAGAAGTCTCAACAGCACCATCTTTCATTGAAGCTACAGAATCTTTAGCATCTTTACTCATAGATGTAGCTGCATCTTTCATATCTTTAAACATGTCTCCAAAACTGAAGTCAGCCGAAGCTGTTGTTAGCATTGCTGCAGTTACTGTACTTATAATTACAATTTTATTCATTGTGATAATCCTTTTAACATTTGATAAGCCAATATTAGCAACAATTATTTGAAACGATACTTAATAAGTATAAAAAAAAATAATTAAAAGCTATAATGTTTATCAAAGTAATTGAGTAATTAAAGATAATCTGTTACAATAACAGTAAGAACAATTATAAAAGGAAAAACGACTCATGAAAAAACTACTTCTCATTCCAGCAATATTAACAACTTTTGCATCAGCAGAAGCTTATACACAAGCTGACAGAATCTTAGACATGCAAAAGATGGCACAAGCGATGCAGGACATACAAACTGGCTTTTTTTATAACAATATTGACATCGTTAAAGATGGTACAAAAACTCTACGAGAGACCATAAAAAGGGTAGGTCCCATAGATAGCGAGATTAATACTAAAGATATTTATGAGAAATGGATAAACAACTCTCTTAAGATGACAAACAAGATAAAAAAGAAAATCACAAAAAAAGCAGAAGATATCGATGAACGTTTTGAAAGTGGTGATCCCAAACAAGCGTTACAAGCATATAGTAAGATTTCACAGCAGTGTTTAAAATGCCATATCAATATACGTAAATGGTAAATCACTAGAATCTATTAAAGGATAGCAATGAAAAAATTATTAATTGTAACTTTTTTACTCATAGTCTCACTAAAGGCTGATGATATTACAATTACAGGAACCGTGGTTTCTGATGGTCAAAAGATGATAGGTAGTCGATATATGGGCTATATAAAGAAAGTCTTTGTAAAAATTGGTGACAAAGTTAAACGTGAAGACCCTCTTTATGAAATGGAGTCTGCAGAGTTTGACATTATGAAGTCTCAAGCTGACCTCATGTTGGAACAATCAAAAATAGTGGTTGAATTTTGGAGAAAACGTTTACAAAATATCAATAAACGAAAAAATAGATTCAAAAATCGTAAAAATATCCCTATGATGGATATAGATGACTTAGATGCACAAGCTGAAAATGTTTCAGCCATGTTAGACTCTGCTCAAGTATTGGTTAAACAAGCTTCTATTAAAGCTAAACAGATGGCAACAATTTTTAATTATTTAAAAATGAAAGCTCCATCAGATGGTGTCATCGTAAGAAGAAACATTAAACCAGGTGATATGGTCATGCCAGGAATGTTAACCATTATGATGGTGGATACACAAGATTTAGAGATAGACGTTTCTGTTTCGGAAAGTATCATTGCTCAAGTAAAAGTAGGAGAGAAACTAACCGTTAGTATTCCTTCTATCAAATACAAAACCATTGGAACCATTAAAGCCATCGTTCCTGATGCTAACCCAATGACCCATAAAATAAGAATGCGTATAACCTTTGACAAAGGAGACCATAACGTCTTCCCTGGAATGTATGCAAAAGTTGTTATTAAAGAGAAAAAATAAAAATCGTAGTGTTCGGAGTTACCGAACCTACTTGGTTAATTCCTTCTCAGCTTTTATCAAAGCAACCACTCCATCATACATATCTTGAACGGCTTGAACTTCTGTAATTCCTAAACGACGACGATTACTAATGTCATAAACTCCACCCTCACTTTGAGAATGTTCTCCATGAATCCCACGAATTTGTAAATAATACTTATCGGTAATGGCTTTAAATGCTTCCATATCTTTTGCTAAGTTTGGAAGAGCTATATGAACACTGGCTCTCATGGCTGTTCCTAAATTAGTCGGACAGGAGCTAATGTACCCCAAATGCTCACTGTAAGAAAATGCTACTTTACTTTCTATAGACTTTATAGCAGTAACCAATCGACTAAATACTTCTGTAATGTCCCCACCCTTTTGCATAGATATAATTCTTAGCTGATCCTCTTCATTGACCCACACTAAAAATGTCTTCTCTTTGTTATGGTAAATCCCTCTTCCCTCAGACCAATCACGGTTCAATCCAGCAGCATCTAAAAAACGGTCTCCCTCTTTAAACAAAAAATGCTCTTTAATAAGCTCATCTTGAAGCTCTTTGCTCATTCCAAATAGAGGGTAATAACTCCCCTCCAATTCACCACTTAAGCTCTTAAGAGCCTCAACTATACTTGACTCTACTAAATCTCTTTGCTCTTTAGAAATAGCTGGACCAAGTGGAAAATGAGCAACATTACGCCCAACTCGAATACGTGTCGAGAAAATAAACTCTCCATCAGGGTCAGGATTGGGTGCATTTAAATCATCAGGATTTAAATTACTTTGGTGTTTCTCTTCTCTTCCAAAACCATGATAATCTTCGATAATGGCATCAAAAAGTGGAGCAAACAGACTATACGACTCTTCATCTCCTGCGTAGACCCCTATTCCACTGTCTAGGTTAACAAGACCTGAGTTAATGGCTTGTTTTAAGGTAAAACCATTGGTTGTTTTTTTATCTTTTAGTTTTTCAAAAACTTCTTTTGTAAGGTATTTACATAACAATGATGTACAATCTTCTGGTAAGTTTGGGTAGTTCATTTTGTTCCTTATTTAAATAGACTCATTTATAGAATTATGTAAGAAGTCTAATATGTATTATACCTTATCCCTCCTTCCCAACACTCATATAATAAACAGCAGGAATAATAATCAAAGTCAACACAGCCGAACTAACCACCCCACCAATCATTGGGGCTGCGATTCTTTGCATGACTTCGCTTCCTACTCCGTCTATATACATAATGGGAATCAACCCACCTAAAATGGCAAATACAGTCATAAGTTTGGGACGTACTCGTAAAACTGCTCCTTCATAAATGGCGTGTTTTACGCTCTCTTTTGTTCTTTTTGTTAAGTTTCCTACAGCCTCTTCGAGATAGATAATCATAACAATAGCCGTCTCGGTTGCAACCCCTATAAGTGATAAAAATCCAACTATCACAGCAATGGAAAAGTTAAAATTCAACATGTCTAAATAGATAATTCCACCCACTGTAGCAAATGGCAACGTGAAAAAGACAATTAGGGCATTTCGCACAGAACGTAACCCCAAATAGATAAGTATAAAGGTTACAAATAGTGTAATAGGCACAATAAAAAGCAGACGCTTCATTGCTGATTCTAAATATTCGCTCTCTCCTGCCCATTCGTAATAATATCCTGTTGGTAGTTTTAAATCGGCTAAGAGTTTCATTCCTTCTGCTTTGTAGGCTTGTGAGGTAACTCCTTGATTTGGTGTAATGTAAATGAAGATTACTTTCTTACCTTTTTCTGCTTTTAAAATAGAGGGTGCTTCTTTGTAATACAACTTAGCAAAGGTCTCCAAGGGTGCGTAACCGTAAGGGGTTTTAATCCGTATTTTCCCTATGCTTGTGATGTCTGCTCTTTTATCTTGTTGATAACGTACTGAAATGGGGTAACGTTTAACACCTTCGTAAAGTGTGGCTACGGTTATTCCTCCAAGACCATTAGAGATGCTGTCTAAGATTAGGTTTTTATTGATTCCATACTCTGCTATTTTGGCATCGTTTAGGTCAATATTTAGGTAGTACCCAGAGTTTGCTTTATCGGCAAAAACCGATTGTGTTCCTCCATAAGCTTTGAGTCGTTGTTCTATTTTTTGTGCGTAAATAGCTAACTCTTCACTGGTGTCTCCATAAAGTTTAATTCCTAATGGGGTACGAATTCCTGATAAAAGCATGTCTATTCGCCCACGAATAGGATAAGTCCATGAGTTGGTTAGACCTTTTATCTGTAGGGTTGACTCCATTTCGTTTAAGAGCTTTTCATACGTCATTCCCTCTCGCCATTCGCTTTGTGGTTTAAAGGTTATAATGGTCTCTATCATACTTAGTGGTGCTGGGTCAGTGGCTGTGTCGGCTCGTCCTGCTTTTCCAAATACAGTGGCTACTTCGGGGAAGTTCTCTTTTAAAATTTTGTCGGTTTTTTGGGTTAGATTTTTTGCCATATCTATTCCAATTCCATACGGTGTTACAGGCATATACATAAACGTTTGCTCATTGAGTGGTGGCATAAACTCCCATTTTTGTTGCTCATAAAGCCACACACCATAGGCAACAAAACCAACCAATACAAATGGTACAAAATAACGTAACCATAATGCACCTTTAAGCAGTGGAGAGTAGAGCCAAATGAAAAATCGGTTCAGCCAATTTTTACGCTCATCCAAGATTTTACCTCGTACCAAATAGACCATTAAAATAGGCACAATGGTAATAGAGACTATCGCCCCTGTAACCATAGCAAAGGTTTTGGTGTAGGCTAAGGGTTTAAACAATGCCCCCTCTTGACCTGAGAGTGCAAAGATAGGTAAAAACGAAACAACAATAAGCATAAGAGCAAAAAAGATAGGTCGTCCCACCTGTTTAGAGGCATCTAAAATGAGTCTGATTCGCTCTTCTCCCTCTAATTTTGTGCCATATTTATCGGTGTGAGCTTGTAGTTTTTTATGCACATTTTCTACCATAACAATAGACGCATCTATCATTGCCCCAATGGCAATGGCAATTCCCCCAAGCGACATAATATTGGACTCAACCCCTGCAAATTTCATCCATAAAAATGTAATGGCAATGGTTAAAGGAAGTGTCACGATAATAACCAAAGACGAACGAAAATGAAGCAAAAACATTAATACAATAAAGAGAACGACTATCGACTCTTCAACCAAAGTATGGGTTAAGGTATCAATCGCTTTTTGAATTAAATCACTTCTATCATACGTGGTTACAAGCTCCACATCATCTAATTTTATCGCTTCAAGTTTTGCTTTTATCTCTTGAATAACGGCGTAAGCGTTCTCTTTATATCGGACGATGACAATCCCCCCGACTACTTCGCCTTGACCATTTAAATCTGCCATTCCACGACGATAAGAGGGGACTAAATCTATCACTGCCACGTCAGAGATTTTAAGTTGGTTTCCATTACGTGTTTTAATAATAATGTTTCCTAAATCTTCCGAAGTTTTAGCATAACCGATGGCTTGAATAATATTCTCATAGCCATTCTCTAAAATAATCCGACCTCCACGGTCTTCATTATTGACTTTAATGGCTTTTATAACATCTTGAATACTTAACTCTTGCTCTACTAACTTTGCTTCATTAATAGTCACTTGATAGTTCTTTTCAAACCCACCAACCGTTGCTACTTCGGAAACACCATTGATTCCTAAAAGAGCGTATTTGTAATAATATTGTTGCAAATCATAAAGCTCTGATAAATCTTTGGTTTGAGAGGTCAAAGCATACTCATAAACCCACCCAATTCCTGTAGCATCGGGTCCCATTTTGACTTGTGCTGTTTTTGGAAAGGTTGGCAAGAGTTCATTTATCTTTTCAGCCACACGGTCACGAGAGAAGTAAATATCTTCCCCCTCTTCAAAAATCACATAGACCAAAGCATTTTCAAACGAACTAAATGCCCGAACCGTCTTTGCTCCTGCCACACTCATTAGAGCATTGGTAAGAGGGTAGATAATTTGGTCTTCTATTAGTTGAGGTGATTGTCCTTTCCATTTAACAGAGACGATAATTTGGGGTGGAGTTAAATCGGGGAGTGCATCAAGAGGAGTATTTTTAATCGCCCAAAATGAACCTAGTAAAAGCAGTATGGTTGTAGCGATAACTAAAAATCTATTTCGCCATGAGAAGTTTATGAGTTTTTCTATCATTGGGGACTCCTAAATATATTAGAAGAAGTTTAGCTGTTTTTTTGTGTAGGGGGTGTGGAGGAGTCTACTTTTTAAAGACCAAATAAAACTTCTCAACCTCATCACCATAAATAGCGATGGGCTGTTTAGAGACCAATTTCATGTTCGTTAAGTTCTCAATCTCTGCTACAGTATGATAAGTTTGAGTAATAGAGTCTTGACTCTTTACAAAGGTATCGCCCTCTTTTTCAAAAAGGGTAAAGTCCATAAAGTATTCGCCTCTCTCTTCTTCATAGTCTGAATCTATGGTTACAAAACGCTCCCCTGCATCTTTTATGTATGAACCTGCTGCGACAACTTTAAAGGCATAAAGGGTATTGATGTCAAAAATAAAATGTCCA
>JALVXD010000164.1 GCA_027038295.1 Campylobacteraceae bacterium | reverse complement strand
ACTTAAAATAGTATATTGGATAGCAACTAAAAAAAACATAAAATATTTATATTTTAAAAAAAAAAAAATAAATTTAAATAAAATTGACCAATTATTGTTCAAAGATTGACCAAATTATTAATTATAATATAAATCATGAATAAATAATTATCTTTAAAAGATATTAACTATAGGAGAAAAGAACATGAAATTGAAATTTATATTAGTTTTATTGATAGTTTTAGGGTTTGCTGTAGGATGTAGCTTTCCTAAAATACATATTACAACAAATAGCCCTTCACTTATTAAAGCAATAGAGAAACAACGCCTTTCAAAAACAAATAGTCGTTCATCTATTAAAGCAAAAGATAAACAATACATTTCAAAAACAAATAGTCGTCCATATATTAAAACAAGAGAGGAACAACGCTTTTTAAAAACAAATATCCATCCACTTATTAAAGTAAAAAAGAAACAACGTATTTCAAAAACAAATATAAAAAATAAAGGTAAATGGATAATTCCATCACATAGTATTTGTAAAAGAAAAGGGGGAATAAATGATAAGGGAGGGAGAATATATAATAATGGTTGTATGGTTTTTCGTTTCTCAGATGCAAAAGCGATTTGTGCTGCTAGTGGAGGGAGTTTGCCAAGTATAGATATGTTAAAAAAAGAAGTTACAGATTGTGGGGGATATGTGGCAGATATTTTAAATCGTAAAGCAGGAAATTTTTTCGCAAACTTGAGTAAAAATAGGAATAATCTTAATTATTACTCCTGTTATAGACAAAAAGGATTTATTTCTTCTTCTCCTTATTGGTCAAAAAGTAAAATTGATTCAAAAAACGTAGTTGGTATAGATTTTTCTATGGGTAGTGTTAATATTATTGATGCTTTTAGTAAAGCTACTGTTTTGTGTGTGAGATGAGAGTAAGCCTAATTTATCGGCATTAGCGTCACAGTGGGAATGAGAAAGAAATTGTCTATTGGGTATAAAAATAGTAAAACGAAAATAGTTTTCGCCTAGTTGTATTATTATTTATAAGTATTAGCAACATTTAGAAAATATATTATTTAAAGATGAAATTTAAATTTTATCTTTGTATCTAAAATTTGCTGATACATTATATATTAGGAATGTTAAAAGGATTAAAATGTTTATATTTAAACCACTATATTGGATTATGCTTCTTTTTCTAAATTTATATATCTATTTATCACTCTTTATAGAATCTATACTTAATTTATTTTTGACAAGATTGCTATTAAAATTAATTCGTCCTCTTTTATTTTTATCTTTTTTTCTATATTTGGATTATCTATTTAGTTTTTACATGATGCTAAATATAATTTCACATAATCTTTTTAATTTTTTATTGAGTAGTGCCTTTTTCTTAATATCTCTATATATGACATTTAAATATTTCAAAGTTACTATAAAAATATATAAAGATTTCACAAAAAATAATTTTATTGATACGTATGTTTTTCCTGAAGAACTCTCTAAACTTTTAAGTAAAAAATACCCACATCTCTTAGAGCATGAAGTAGTTGAAATATTAAAGATGATGAAGGAGTTTTATAGATTCCAAACAAATGAAAAACCTTCAGAACCTAGTTATATGCCATCTCTTTCAGTTGATTTTGCTTGTAAAACATTTTCTAATATGCCTAAATCCTCTCGATTTTTTAAAAGAATCTCACTTTCAGAGAAAAAATATTATAGAGTTTTACCTAAAGCGACGACTATTAATTTAAACGAAGTGACTACTCACTTTTTATCAGAGCATGATGAAGAGCAAATCAACCCAAAAATTTTTGAAATATGGTGTTACTGTTGTAAAAAAGAGGATATTAACCCATTTTCACCTCAATCTTTCCCATATATTTTTACATTAGATGAAAAACTAAAAATACCATCAGGGTTTCTTTATAAATTTAACGAGGTTCTATCTAAAGAGAAACCATACTTGTTAGAAACACCTACACTTTCTGAGTTAAAACATGAAATAGAGGATATAGCCAATATACCTGATTTTATTGATTTAAGATATGAAAAAGAACTAATACAAAATATAGAAAACATAGAGGGGTTAGCTCAAAAGATACAATATTATTTGGGTTTATATAGTTACACTCGTCAGTATCAAAGAAAAGAGTTAGAAGAGCTATTTCAACTTATTGATGAAAATAAATCACTTGCTAGTGCTGTTTATAAACCATATCGAAATATAAAACTCTTTAAAAAAGCTGTTCTTGATAATTCTGCTCCACCTCCTCCAAATCTGTTTTTAGAGTTGATTCATCCTATCTTATATTTATGTTTTTTCCTACTTATAGATTTTTCATTGATTTTTTCAATTATTCAAAGTATATATCAAGGATTATTCTTCAATATTTTAGTGCAAAGTATATTTATACTAATATTACTATCTATCACAATAGGGAAGTATAAAGATATAATTGAAATATATAAAGGTACTACGAAAAATTATTTTCTTGACACTTATCTATTTCCTAAAGAACTCGCTAAAATTTTAAGAGAAAAATACCCTCATCTTAAAAAAACTGAAGTAGAAGAGGTATTGGAAGCTATAAAAGAGTTTTATAGATTTCAAATAAATAAAGACCCTTCAATACCTAGATATATGCCATCTCATGTGGTTGATTTTGCATGTCAAACATTATTTGATATGCCTAACTCTTCCCTCTTTTTTAAAAAATTTTCATTTTTAGGTAAAAAGTATAATAGAGTTATCGCTAAATCTACTTCTACAAGTTCAAAAGAGACTATAGCTGTTCTTTTAGCTGGTCAATATGAGGAGCAAACCAACTCAAGAATCTCTGAAATGTGGTGCTACTGTTGCAAAAAAGAGTATATTGACCCATTTTTTCCACTCTCTTTTCCCTCTCTTTTTACAATAGACAAAAGACTAAAAATACCATCAGGATTTACCTATGAGTTAGATGAGACACAATTTAGAGAGACCCATCCTATTAAAGAAGCGACTAGTATTTCTTATTTGAGATACGAGTTGCAAACACTAGATGAAAGACCAAGAGTAGATATTGACTATTTGGCTAAAAGGATACAGTACTATTTAGGTCGCTATGATTATTGTCATCAGTATCAAAGGGAAGAATTTGAAAAACTTTTTAGGGTTATAGAGAAAAATAAACCATTGGCTCATGCCGTTTATGGTCAATATAGTGATGCAAATATATTTATACAAACGGTTCTTGATAGTTCAGCACCACCTCCTCCTGAAAACCCAGGTTGTTGTTCAGGTGCATCAATATAAAAAATAATAAAACGAAAATAATATTCGTTTATTTGTCTTATAATTTTTTAAATGGATTTATTATCAAATTTTACAAAAAAGGAAAATATCATGGAAGAAAAAGGATTTATAACAAATCTTAGAGAAGGAAATTTAGGTTTAGCTACTACCTATTGGTTGTATTTTTTTATTGGAGGGAATGTTCTATATTTTCTTACTATTACATTTCCTATTTTATTATTAATTAATATCCCATATATGATTATAGTATTAATAGGAGTATGGAATTCAGCAAAAAAATATAATGGAACTTGTTTATGGTCAGGGTTGGCTCAATTGATAGTTGTATTAAATGTCTTAATGTTTTTTGGAGTTATTATAGCTTTACTTGGAAGCTAAAAATATTTGGTTTATTTTTTTGAATATTTATTAAATATTCAGATGAGTAAATAAGATTTTTTTAGATCTGTTTACTAAATTTATGAAAAGGAAAACAACAATGAAAAGACTACTACTAATAATTTCACTACTAAGCATAGGATTATCTGCAAATGGAAATGTAGATAAGGCACTAGAGTATATTGAAAAACAAGAGTTTAAACAGGCTCATATATTATTAGAGAAAGAGAGTAATAAAGGAGATGCAGAGGCTCAATTTAATCTGGGGGCTATATATTATGATGGTCTAGGAGTAAAACAAGATTATAAAAAAGCTGTAGAATTTTATCAAAAATCAGCTGACCAAGGATATGCAGAAGCTCAATATAATCTTGGATCTATATATGCGAATGGTCAAGGAGCAAAAAAAAATTACAAAAAAGCTGTAGAGTTTTTTCAAAAATCAGCTAATCAAGGATTAAAAGAAGCTCAATATAATCTTGGAATTATGTATAGAGCTGGTCTAGGAGTAAAACAAGATTATAAAAAAGCTATAACATTTTTTCAAAAATCAGCTGACCAAGGAGTTGCAAAAGCTCAATATATTCTTGGCTTTATGTATGAAAAGCCTCAAGGAGTAAAACAAGATTATAAAAAAGCTGTAGAACTTTATCAAAAAGCAGCCGACCAAGGATTGATAGAAGCTCAATTTAATCTTGGAGGTATGTATATAGATGGTCAAGGAGTAAAACAAGATTATAAAAAAGCTGTAGAACTTTTTCAAAAGTTAGCTGACCAAGGAGATGCAAAAGCTCAATATAATCTTGGAGGCATGTATTATAATGGGCTTGGAGTAAAAGAAGATTATCGAAAAGCTAAAGGATTTTGGCAAAAAGCAGCTGACCAAGGAGAGACACGAGCTCAACATAATCTTAAGATTCTTTGTACAAAATATCCTGAAATTTGTACTCAATAACTAAACTTATAACAAGGAAAACAACAATGAAAAAACTACTACTAATTTCACTGCTAAGCATAGGCTTATTTGCCAATGAAAATGTGGATAAGGCACTAGAGTATATTGAAAAACAAGAGTTTAAACAGGCTCTTGTTTTATTGGAAAAAGAGAGCAATAAAGGAGATGCAGAGGCTCAATATTATCTTGGTAATATGTATTATGATGCTAAAGGAGTAAAACAAGATTATAAAAAAGCTGTAAAAATTTTTCAAAAATTAGCTGACCAAGGAGTTGCAGAAGCTCAATATAATCTTGGCGTTATGTATGGTCAAGGTCAAGGAGTAAAACAAGATTATAAAAAAGCTGTAGAACTTTATCAAAAAGCAGCTGACCAAGGGCATGCACAAGCCCAATATAATCTTGGAAATATCTATTTTGATGGTAGAGGAGAAGTAAAACAAGATTTCAAAAGAGCTAGAGAATTTTGGCAAAAATCAGCTGACCAAGGATATATGCAAGCTCAATATAATCTTGGACTTATGTATGATAAGGGTATAGGGGTAAAGCAAGATTATAAAAAAGCTATAAAAATTTTTCAAAAATTAGCTGATGAAGGAGTTATTCAAGCTCAATACAATCTTGGAATTATGTATGATTATGGTAAAGGAGTCAAGCAAGATTATAAAAAAGCTGTAGAAATTTATCAAAAATTAGCTGACCAAGGATTATCAAACGCTCAATATAATCTTGGGCGTATGTATTATTATGGTCAAGGAGTAAAAAAAGATTATAAAAAAGCTAAAGAATTTTTTCAAAAATCAGCCGACCAAGGATTTTCAAATGCACAATATATTCTTAAGCTTCTTTGTAAAGAACATTCTGAGCTTTGTACAGAATAACTATGCTACGTGTTTATACCGTTAAAAAGGTTTTAAGATGATTCGTAAAAAAATATCACTCGTGACTACTCCTATTATATATTTATCTTTTTGGGTATTTCTAGGTTTTGTACTTCTTAATTCAGCTATTCAAGGTTTCAATGATGGAAAGTTCATAACGTTTTTAGTCTCTAGTATTTTTTTCTTAATAGTTGTAGTTATAATATTAGGTTACTATATAGGTAGTGTAGAAACATATCAACATATTACAAAAAATCATTTTCTTGATACTTATTTTTTTCCTGAAGAACTCTCTAAAATATTAATTAAAAAATACCCATATCTTAATAGAAGTGAAGTAGCAGAGGTATTGGATGCTATAAAAGAGTTTTATAGATTTCACATAAATAAAGACCTTTCAATACCTCAGTTCATGCCATCTCATGTGGTTGATTTTGCATGTCAAACATTTTTTGAAATGCCCAGCTCCTCTTCATTTTTTAGAAATTTTTCACATTCAGGTAAAAGGTATCATAGAGCCATACCCAAATCTACATCTACTGATTCAAAAGAGTTTATAACTGTACTTTTAGCAGGTCAATATGAAGAACAGACTAATTCAGTAATCTCTGAAATGTGGTGCTACTGTTGTGATAAAAAGGGTATTGACCCATTTTTCCCTAGCTCTTTTCCCTCTTTTTTTACGTTAGACAAAAGGCTAAAGATACCATCAGGATTTGTTTATGAGTTAGATGAGACTCAATTTAGAGAGACTCATTCTATGAAGTGGGCACCTAATCCTTTAAGTTTTAACTATTCTGTACAAAGAGTAAAAGATATTAATTTTTTAGCTAAAAAAATACAGTTTTATTTAGGCTCTTATGATTACTGCCATCAGTATCAAAGAAACGAATTAGAAGGACTTTTTGGGGCTATAGATAAAAATCAACTATTGGCTCAGGCTGTTTATGGTCAATATAGTGATGTAGATTTATTTAAAAAAACAGTTCTTAATAATGCTGTACCTACCCCCTCAAGTAGTAGTAGTCATAGAGAGGCAGGTGGTTGTGGTTCATCAGGAGCATCAATATGAAAAACCTAAACAATTTAAAAATTCGTCTAATAGACACACACATTATACTCTTGGGTATAGAGGAGCATTGGATTCGTCTTAGTCTTCCTTGGATAGCACGAGATATTGCAGAGTTGTTAGGGCAACTAGAGAGTAAAACTACTCCTAATGACCCTTTGGAGAGGTTGCCTATTTTAAAAATGACTCTAACACAACTTCAAATTCGTTCTACTCAAAAAGAGCTAAAAAATAGTTCTCTAAAAAATCCCAAAGAGTTTTATGCCAATGGGCAGTTGGTAACGATAGATAAGCTTGATAAAGTTGATAAAGCCCAAGATGTTATTGTAGTATCTAAAGCTTCGGAGCTTATTACTTTTGAGAACTCTATAAAAGAGCATCAAGGGTTGATTTCATTGCTTGTTTACAGTGACCAAGCTGTTATGCTTAGTCCTCTATTTAGAGCAGATGAGTATTGTCTTTTCTGCTATCGTTATTTAATAGCTCTCCCTTTTGGACTTACCTCACAAAGTAAAAAAGAGGATGAAAAGAACTTTTTAGATGTTGGCATGGTCTTAGGAAAAACGGTAAAGAGAGATACAAGTGAGACTCTCTTTTTTGATGGTAACAAGATAGAGATAAAACCTTTTGTGCCTTTTATAGGTTGTCCTCACTGTAGTAAAGATGAGTCATGTTAACTACAACATTTCATACTATGGTAACCGAATATGGTATGGGTACAAATTGTAAAACAGAGTTCTCTTTTCGTACCAATATGGATAGTTTAGAACCACAACTCTTTTCAGGCATAGGGTTTAGTACCGATGGGCTATCTGCTCGTTTTGCTTCTGAAGGAGAGGCTATTGAACGTGCCACATGGATGTATGGGGCTTTGTGGAACAGTGCCTCTTTTTCAAGCAACTCCATCTATCTACCTGATGATGTCTCTCTTCTTTTTTCAAAAGAGCATCAAGAGGAGTTAAAAAAAGTTCCCTCCATAACATTTCCTGCTCTCTCTTCTAATGGAGATAGGCTCAATATTCCTGCTGAAGCTATTTTTTATTATCCCAAAAAGAGACAGTTTTTAAAACATCACTCGGTTACTACAGGTTGGGCATTTCATAGCACCAAGCAAGAAGCTTTGGCACAAGGTTATAGAGAGGTAATCGAGCGTGATTTACAGATGCTCTTTTGGTTTGGACGACTCTCCTCATATCTTTATAAACTACCTTTAACTCTGGTCGAGTCGTGGACAGAAGAGTATGGTGTATCTAAAAAACAGCTACAATCAAAAAGCTCTAGGTTACATCTTGTTCAATTAGAGGTTAAGTTGCACCCCTCTATGGGGAAAAAGGGTTACTTTACTTTGGCTATTGTGGTCTCAAATAAAGCACCTTATTTAAGTGTTGGTTCAGCACTGAAAACATCTTCCAAAGCATCCTTTACTACAGCGATGGGAGAGATGATAATGCTTCGTTCCTATCAATATGACTTGGTTCTTAGAGGTCAAAAAGATGATAACAAAGATAGTTATGGAGTACATGTTTCTCATGCCACCCATCAAAAAAAGATGAGAGATAAAACAGAAAAGTTACTCTCAACTATTGAAACCTCGGCAGGTTCTAAAATCTTAGATTATAGCTCTCATAACTATCAAGTTGTCTATTTAAAGCCTCCACCTCAAACATTAAAAGGTGTCATTGCAAAGGTTTGGGTAGACAACACACAAGGTATGGTTCCCATAGGATTTGACTATACTCTCTGTTTACGATGGAGAGATGAGTGGAGAGTAACACAACAAGAGTGGGATGCTAATCGTTGGCATCCATATCCGTAAATATAGGAGTAAAATATGTTTTTATCGAGAAGTTTAACCAAAAGAGTATCTGCTAGAACATTAGCTACCAACAAAAAGAGCATAAAAAAACTCTATCAGATTATAGATGAACTATTAGAAGAGAGAGAAGCCTTTAGACGAAAAGGCTACCCTCGTGCAGGAGCATTTGACCGTTTGGCGATGCTTGTCTGTACCCAAAAGAGCAAAGAGCAACTAAGCCTAACATTTTATATTCCTGCTCCAAGAGTGATTTATCGACGAAAAATCACTATAGAGGGAACTCTAAAAAGTTTGGTTTTCTCAAAAGAGGAGTTTGATTTTAACGCTTTGGTATTGGTTGGCTATCACACTTCAGCAGGAACACCGAAATATGGAGAAGAGTTAAACACCCAATTTGCACAACTTGAACAGGGAATTTTTTTACAAGCTTTGCATAGTGAACTCTCTTATAAAAATGTTCCTAATCATCTTCAAGGTGGGTTAAGGTTAGAGAATTTATCTGTTCAGCTACTTTGGGATATTGAGGGGATTTCGGGGTTGGTGGTTTGAGTTCACGTAGTGATTGACATAATTTATCTAAAGTAAAAAGTGTCAAATATATTTAATGGTTTAAATGCCTATATATCACTATGTTTGACACTTTGCATTTTGGTTAACATAATGAAATTTCTATGAAGTTTATTTTGCATATTTTCAGACCTATTTTAGAGAGAAGTTTCTATTCAAATTGATTTTTACATAGGAATAAGTTCAGGAAATATTTTAGATGCAAAAAATGAATTAAATTTTATGCGAATAGGGCTTTTACTTGTGTCTGACTCAATATATTCCAAATCAATCAATTTACGAATTAAGGTAGATGCTGTTTTAGCTTCTCTTCCAATAATATCCTTTACCTTTCCACGAGGAAGCTCTCCCTCAACCAATAATGCCCTTAAAAGTAACTCAGAGTATTTAGGGAGAACATTACGCTCTCCATACATGTTTTTTTGAGAAAACTCAACAAAGTTGTCAATCCTAGAACTTAGAGTATCTAACTTTAAATTTTCACTCATAAAGGCTATTTGGTCAAGAGCTGTCTCTAACATAAATTTTACATATAGTCTAAGACCTTTTGTCGATAATGCCCCTCTACCATCAAGGTTTCCCTGTCGAACCATATCTGCTTGAGATAAGTACTCATGGTACCCTTTGGTATCTCTAGCCAAACCTCTTGATATGTTCCATAGTCCATAGCCTTCAAGTTTCATGTGATATAAAGAGCCATCTAAAACCAAGCGTGATGTTCTTCCGTTTCCATCTAAAAAAGGATGTATCCATGTTAAACGATGATGTGCAGCCATGGCATAAATAAGTTTTGTGGCTTGGGTCATATAGGGGTAAATTTTATAAAAAGATTCATACTCATTTAATAGTGAATTAAGTTTTTCAAAAGGAGGAGCTGTATGTCTACCAATTGCTACATTAGCCTCTCTTAATGCTCCTGCTTTCATTGTTATGTATTCATCTTCTCTTTTCTCTTTTCTAATCTGCAAGAAAGGCAACATTTCATCTTTTGAGTAAAATTGATGATGTATCTCTAATATTTGACTTTTACTGTAGAAATTAGAATTTTCATTTTGAGATAACTCTTCTATGTACCTTTGAACATCAATATAAACCAAAGAGAGGTTTTGAAGATTTCGTTTATGTTCATCTTTTTCAAAATCTTGTTTCATTGCTCGTTCAATATCAATAGGGTGGGTACCCTCTGATTCTATTTTATTTGAATAATAGGAGTTTACTTTTC
>JALVXD010000163.1 GCA_027038295.1 Campylobacteraceae bacterium | reverse complement strand
TAATAGAGAGAAGATGGAAATTGGACATGAGCCTTCTTTATAGCAGACTCGATAAAAGTTTATCTAAAACATCATCGGAATTGGCAAAAAATATTAAAAGTGTAAAGATGGATAACTTTCCGAATAATACCTTTGTACTTCGTCTCTATAGAGAGGGAGTTTTAAATGAGCATGATTTCTTCTACCAACTGCTTTTGGAGGGAAGAGCTATGATTCGATATTTTGAGAATAAAAAATCTCAAAAAGAAGACCTCTTCTCTAAAATTCCAGAAGAATCAAAAGCTCTGCTAGAGCGTAACTATGCTCAGTTAAAAAAGAACTTTTTAGAAGTAGAACTCTTAAGAGGAGATTTAGAGACAGAAGTGAGTGACTATGTTCGTGCATTTTCTAAAATTGAAGGCATCGACTACTTTAAAAGAATTTTACTTTTAATAGGAAAAGCAAAACTCAACACCCATACTTTCTCTTCTATGCTAAGAAAAGTTCATGCTAAAAATGATGAAAGTTTTGAAGATTTTGAGACAGTCGTTAAAGCGTTAAAACTTACAAAAAAACGATGGTTAGAGGTAGCGATGTACGTGCCACAGTGGTCAGAGTGGATAGGAAAAATGCTTAAACTCGAAGCTCTTAAAGATGCCGTCTATTGGTTTAGAGCTCATGCGAGTGAAAGCTACTATATAAGTGATGAGGAGAAGGCTCTTCTTGGACGTTATTCAAACATCTCCATGACTGACTTTGGACGAGGTGCGTTAGATTTGGATTGGTTTAACAGCATCTACCCACAAATAGGAAAAGCCAATTGGTCTGTTTTAACCGAATTTGCAAAGTACACCCAAGGTGGACACCGTTTGGTGAAGCTCTATTCGTCCATTATTTTAAAAGAGGTAAAAATACGTGAGATTACCCAAAAAATAAAGACAAAAAGAGACAAAGACTATCTTCGTGGTTTGGGGCTTGTGCCGTTAAGTGCAAAGACTCCTCAAAAAGATTTACTCACCCGATACAACCTCATGCAGACCTTTTTAAAGGAGAGTAAACAGTTTGGCTCACAACGTCAAGAGAGTGAAAAAAATGCTGTAGCAATTGCTATGGACAACCTTTCACGAACAGCAGGGTACAGCGACAGCATTCGTTTGTCTCTAGCAATGGAAGCCAAAGCAACCAAAGAGATAATGGACAACTCTCGCTTAGAGTTTGACAACGTTGTTTTAGAGCTAAAGATAGATGCTTTTGGAAAGGCTGATATATTTGTACTCAAAGAGGGGAAGAGTCAAAAGAGCATCCCTGCGAAATACAAAAAAGAGAAAGCTGTCAAAGAGTTGGTTGCCAACAAAAATTATCTTAAAAAACAGTACTCACGCATTATCAAATTTTTAGAGGAGTCGATGTTAAATCAAGAGGCGTTCTCGTACGAAGACATAGAGATGCTCATGCAACACCCTGTGGTTAAAGCACTGCTCTCTAAGTTGGTACTGCTAAATGAAAAGAGTAGTGGTTTTTGGAAAGAGAGTGGCTTGGTTGACGTAGAGGGAAACAGCATAGAGGTTGAGAAAAGCACCAACTTTAAAATTGCCCATCCTGTTCACCTGCACCGACAAAAAGTTTGGTCTGCTTATCAAAAGTATGCCTTTGACCATGAGCTTGTACAACCCTTTAAGCAGATATTCCGTGAGCTTTACCTTCTGACCGAAGATGAAAAAGAGAAAGCAATTCACTCTAAACGTTATGAGGGTCATCAGATTCAAGTACAAAAAACGGTAGCACTCCTAAAAACACGAGGCTGGAGAGTAGACTACGACGAAGGTTTACACAAAGTCTTCCACAAAGAGGGCTATGTAGCACGACTCTACGCCATGGCTGATTGGTTCTCTCCGTCTGATGTAGAAGCTCCAACCTTAGAACACGTCAGTTTTGAGTCACTAAAAGATTACCGAGACATTAAACTAGTAGAGGTCGATGAGGTGATTTTCTCCGAAGTGATGAGAGATGTAGACCTAGTAGTCTCTGTTGCTCATGTGGGTGGCGTTGACCCTGAGGCGAGTCACTCAACCCTAGAGATGAGAGCTGTATTAGCCAAAGAGTCAGCACGACTCTTTAAGCTTGACAACATAGAGGTCAAAGAGCGACACATCATCATAGCAGGTAAACTGGCAACCTATTCGGTGCATTTAGGTAGTGGAATGGTCAGCAAAGATGGTTTGAGTTTGTCCATTATCCCTGTGCATTCACAACATCGTGGACGACTCTTCCTCCCATTCATAGACGACGACCCAAAATCAGCAGAGATTATCTCTAAGATGAAGATGTTAGCCCAAGATGACAAAATACAAGACCCTACGGTTTTGGGGCAGATATTGGGG
>JALVXD010000162.1 GCA_027038295.1 Campylobacteraceae bacterium | reverse complement strand
TGCCCCAATGATTACAGAAGCTGAATTAATATAGAGTCCCAAAGTAGCTATCATGGTTGCCAATATAAGTAGCGTCATAAAGGTAGAACTTAGCCTACTCTCTTCTCTTAAGTTTATAAAAAGTGCTACAAACTGCTCTTTACTCGCATGAGCAAAAAGAGGAATGTTTTTTCCTAAATAGCTTGACATCTCTTCATCTGATGATAAGTGGCTTACTTTTATGCTCTCTTTTACCTCTTTTACTGTAGAACTTTTTTCCCAAAACTCTTTTCCTACAGAAAGGCTTAATGCCTCTGATTTGGTCTCTAAAGTAACAGGAGTTTGCATACAACATTGTCTGTCTATAGTGATTTTCTGCTCTGTTTTTGTCTCTATATGTAACAAACTGCTATGAACATACCCTACCGACTTAGGTAATACTTCAGGTGTTTGTTTTAAAATGTGTGACTGGAAAATATACCCCATATACTGAAGTATAGAGCTTGGAGAAAGCACTACCAAAGAGAGCCGTGCATCGTTAAATTTCAAATAATTAGCTATCAGTTTAGAGGCAAAAGTACGGTTATTGTACTCCACACCCACAGCACCAATGGCTGAAAATTTCAAAACCGTCTCTTTGGCTGTTGTAATAGTAAAAAAAGTATGTTTCAAATGGCGAACTTTTTTAAATACACTAAAAACTGACTTTGTTCTCTCCCACAAACTCTCTTTTTCCATAGATGAAGAGAAACTATCAAGAGGAGGAACCTCACCTATAACCACCTCTTGTAAAACCAAAGTCTCTTCACAAAAAAGCAAATCTATCTTCTTTTCACACTTTGTTAGTGCTAAGAGAACCAACTCTTCTAGTTTAGAGGGTAGTTCAAAAGTGGCTCGTAACTCTTTTTGTTCAGAAGTAGGAATGATTCCTAAAGATACCTCTTTTACATAAGCAAAGTTCATGACTCTCTTAATGTCACTAACATCTCCAGTAACCAAAAGATGGTCTTCACTGTTAAGGATTAACTCATCTATAGTATTTATCTCAACAAGCTCTATTTTAGTTACTTTTGTCTCTTCAAGTTCTAAAACTTTATCTACAAATTCTTTTCTGCTTTTAGTATAGATATAATAGTTCAAAATTCTCTCCCCTTTTTGTTATTGTTCTTTTGGCTTGTATCGGTTAAGCAATTCCTTCAACAGCTCTTTGTCTAACTTAACTTTTTTCTCTCCATTTTTTATGGCATAAAGTTGACGTACTATAAACTCAACCTCAGCATTCTCTCCTATATATGGGTAGAGTATTTGCAACGCTTCATGTCCATTAAAGGCATGTTTTTTAGCTCTATTTCGAGAAGAGAATAACTTAACAAGATAGAGTGCAAAAAATGATGACATGGCTCCAAGTAAAAAAGTAAGACTCAAGAGTAAAAAGGTGGGTGGTAAATTTTCAAATTTTTGCAGTATGGATACTTTCTCTACCTCTTCTCTCTCTTTTTTCACCATATTTTTAGTATGCACCACAGACATAGGTTTTTTAACTTGCTCAGAGCCTTTTATTTTCACGGAGTAGACCTCGGTTTTCAAACTCTTTAGTTCACCTGTTTTATAGTTAAAAACTCGAATCTCTTTTGATGGAATCGTAAAATCATGGTCAGATATAAAAGAGAAACTTTGAACATAAGAGCTTATGAGTTTATCATCTTTATAACTACTCTTAATCTTAGCATCATTACTATAGACGGTAACATCAGGAATGTCAAACTTTATACCAGCAAAATCTTCTAAACTCCCCTCACCTTTTAGCTCTATGGTTACATTTACTGGTTTATTGGCTTTAACTTCTTTTTTGTCTATGGAAGAGGTTAAAGTAAAATCACCTCCCACATCATACGAACTAGGGGCAGGAAGAACTTCTAAAGTAGGTGAAGGAGAAGCAATGTTACTCCACTTTGGAACGTTTGCAAACCACCCTCCCTCTTGTCGTTCTTGAACCCTTTGTGCCACCTTTGCTGTGGCTGGTTCTATTGCTATATTTCCCTCTTTTTTAGGTATGAGCAGATATTTGAGTTCATGTACCGTGTAAACTCCCTCTTTATAAGTATCTTCTCCTTCCAACTGTTTAGAGAAAAATGCAGAAAACGGTGGTTTTTTATAGTCCAACTCCATCAGCTTTATATTCATATTTTGTCGAAAGTACACTGTAGCAACAACAGCTTCACCCACGTAAGCTTTCGTTTTATTAAGCTTCATATCCAAAGAAAAATACTTATTCTTACGTTTACTTCCTGCTATGGGTTCTACTACTTTTAAATTTATGGCTTTACTTGTCTCTATTTTTCCATCTACTTTCACTTGAAAAGCAGGAATGGTCATATTATACTTTGGCTTAAACTCATAAGTTATCGTTGTGGTATGTTGCATCACACTTTTACCATTGACATAGACAAAATCTGAACCTTTATTTCGTGTTATCTGCTCTATTTTCATACCATCTATCTCTTTTAACTCTGGTAAGGGGTCACTATCTTCACCTACTACAATAATGCTAAAAAGTACAGAGTCTCCTCGTGCTATCTCGTGTGAGTCTACTGTTGATTCTATGCTTCCTGCATAAAGGTTCAACCCTAAAAACAGTATCATCCACAACATTCTACCAAGGATTCTTATCATTACGTTCCCCTTTATTCTCTTTGCCCTGATACATCATCGTAGGCATCTTCCTTTTACTTAACTGTTTAATCAAATGACTCAACTCTTTTTTTCTCATCTTCTCTTTTGGACTCATCTTTTTTTTGCTCTCTTGCTTCTTACTGGCATCTGCATCTTTTTGAGACTTTGAGTTCTTTTTATCGGACTCTTTTTTCTTATCATTTTTTTTCTTATCTTCTTGATTTTTCTTTTTGGGTTCCTCTTTTTTCTTTTTGGGTTCCTCTTTCTTTTTATCTTTTTTCTTTTTATCTTTGTTCTGCTCTTTTCTCTTCTCTCTTGCCAGTTTTAAGTTATGCATAACATCCTCATCACTTTTTAACCTTAGAGAAGCTGTATACTGTTTTATAGCAGATTTAAAATCACCCTTTTGAAAATAACAATTCCCCATATTATAAAGACGTGTTGCTTCATCAATTCCTTTAGATTTAGCATAATGCTTCAAAGCATCATCATACATTCCAGCCTGATACTCTGCATTGGCTTGGTTATAAAGTACCGTAGCATCTTCTATCTTTAATGACTGAAAAAGCATACTACTCTTACGAAACTCTCCTTTTTCATAAGCTTCATTGGCTTCTTTTATGGTTTGAAAAGGTAGAGTGTTTGGGGGTAGTATATTGGCGAAAAGCATGGGAGTAAAGAGGAAAAAAAACAGTAATATATGAGTGATGGTTTTAATATGTAAATTCATGTTCTCTTTTTTATTAGCATTTTAACATAATTTTAAAAAAGAGCGTAGAATAACATTAAAATAGACGGCTCACTCCTCATCATCCTCCATCATCTCTAACTCTTTATACGCATCTAAGACGTTGCGATTGTGTAGCTCATCGTAGAGTTTATTTTTTTTAAAGTATGGCATTTTAACTTTATCTGTTATCTTCTCCATCCCTACATCTTCATCTTGTGCCTTTAGGACTTGTTTTTTTATTTCTAATAAATATTGTCTAAACTCAGCAGTTGCATTTTCATCGGTTTCATAGCCATGTCCTCCTATGATGTTCTTTGCATGATAACTGTCAATAACATCTAACGCTTCCAAGGAACCCAATATAGAACCATCTCTAAGGGATGTTAATCGACCATTAAAAAGTAAGTCTCCCACGAACAGTACCTTTTTACTAGGTAAGTAGATAATCAAATCTCCTTTGGTATGAGCCACAGAGATAGGTTGAGCAATTTCAAACTTTTCTTCACCCAAATTTAACGTAAGATTATCATCTACAATTTTATCAATCTTTACTGTTTTTGTTTGACCAAAAAGTACTTTTCCCAAAACCTTTTCCATCCGTGTTTTCATACCTAATACCATATTCTCTTCGCATGTTTTTGACGCTATAAGTATGGCTCCCTTGCTTTTATAAAAACTGTTTCCTAACCAGTGGTCATCGTGGTCATGGGTATTGATGACATATTTCACAGGAAGATTTGCTATCTTTTTCATTTCAGCATAGGCTTGTTTAGCGTAAGAAAAGGTAGCTCCACTATCTATAACTACAAAGCCTTTTTTTGTCTTTACATAACAACTATTGACCATATTCCCTCCATTCTCTTTGGAGATTGACTCTAACGTTCCAAAGAAACAGTAGACATTTTCTGAAACTTTTTTAGCTTTTAAATGATAGTCAAAAGAACTTTTATCTTCTGCTTTAATGGCTGTACTTAAAAAGAGCATGGTTGCTATACACCCTAACTTTATAATGCTTCTATTCATAATTTATTCCTCATATTTTTGCGAAGCATAACATGATAGTATAAAAAAAGTGTAAAAAAAATTATTAGTTTTATTTATAAATTTTACAGATATTTTACACTTCATTGCTATACTCTTTACCATGAATGATACAATTACCCAACTAAAGTCAGAAATATCAAAACATATTATAGGTCACAGCGAAATGATAGATGCCATTATTATCGGTCTTTTATCACAAGGGCATGTACTACTCGAAGGGCTTCCTGGACTTGCAAAAACCAAAGCCGTGAACAGTTTAGCTCAAACCATAGGGCTTGACTTTAAACGCATACAGTTTACAGCAGACCTGCTTCCTTCAGACATATTGGGTGCAGAGATTTACAACCCCAAAACAGAAGCGTTTCAACTCAAAAAAGGGGCTGTCTTTACCCATCTTCTTCTTTGTGATGAAATCAACAGAGCTTCAGCCAAAGTACAGTCTGCCCTGCTTGAAGTAATGCAAGAGCGACAAGTGACCATAGGAGAGCAGAGTTTTAAAGTTGAAGAGCCTTTTTTTGTACTTGCTACACAAAACCCCATAGATGAAGAGGGAACCTACGCTCTTCCTCAAGCCCAACTTGACAGGTTTATGCTCAAAGTCATCGTAGGCTATAACAGTGAATTAGAAGAGTTTGAGATAGCTAAAAAATCAGCCAGTGATGCATTTGAACCAATAGAGCAGATTTTAAATAAAGAGCGTCTTCAAGTAATGCAAAAAGAGGTAAAAGATGTCTATATAGATGATGCCCTCACCACCTACATTGTCAAGCTTGTTTTTGCTACTAGAGAGCCTAAGAAATACAATCTACCTACCTTAAAGAAGAGCATTGCCTATGGTGCAAGTCCTAGAGCAACGATTGATTTACTCAAAGCCGTTAAAGCTTCTGCTTATATACGAGGGAAAAAAGAGGTCTCCCCCATTGACATCGCTCTTTGTGTTAAAAATGTTTTACGGCATCGCATCGTTCTCTCCTATGAAGCACAAAGTGAAGATGTTGATATAGATGATATAATTGACACCATTATGCAAACCATTGAGATGGATTAAACGCTTATGCCTCTTAATGATATTTTACCTCCCACAGAGATTAGCGACTATTTTTTCTTATACCTTACTATGGCTATATTTTTCTTAGTGGGTGGTTCTTTTTTTATGCTTAAGTATTTTTATAATAAAAAGAAAAAAGGTCTGCGTTACTATCTTAAAATTTTAGAGAACTGTGACTTTAAAGATGCAAAAAAAACAGCTCTACAATTTTCTTATTATGGCAAAGGTATTTTTACAGATGAGCAAACAAACCCCAAGTTTTTAGCACTAGAAGAAAAACTAAAAAAGTATAAATATATTCAAAACATTACAGCCATGCCAAAAGAGTTAGAAGAGGAGATGATAACTCTTCTAAAAGAAAAAAGAGAAAACCATGTTTGAGACATTTACCTTTCATCACCCTTTTGCTTTTTTGCTTATTCCTCTTTTTTTATGGCTTAACCATTTTAAATCTTCACATCAAGATGCCTACTACCTACCACATTTTCAGCTCTATAAGCAAAGCAAAGTAGCCTCAACACGATTACAAAATATTTTGAAATACCTTATGATACTCTTTGCTATTGTAGCTCTAGCAGACCCCATTGTTTATGCTCCTCAAAAAAGCATGAAGAAAAACTCCATAGACATTATGCTAGCTCTTGACACAAGTGGTTCCATGAGCATGTATGGTTTTGATGCCAAAGAGTACAACAAAACCCGTTTAGAAGTGGTCAAAGAGGTGGTGAGTTCCTTTATTGAAAAGCGTTCCGATGACCGTGTTGGATTGGTGGCATTTGGTACTTACAGTAGCATTGTCTCCCCTCTAAGTTTTGACAAAGCTCCTCAACTTCAACTGGTAAAAGGCTTACAAATAGGTGTATTAGGGAAAAGTACAGCCTTAGTTGATGCCATTGTTTCTTGCATCAAAGCTTTAAAAGAGAGTAAAAGCAAAAGTAAAATTATCATTCTCCTAAGCGACGGAGAGGACGCTTCAAGTAAAGTTCCACTGACCATTGCACTTAAACTTGCTAAAAAGTATCAGATAAAAATCTACAGTATTATCATAGACAAAAGCAGTAGTGACATGATGAAGATTATTGCCAAAGCAAACCACACCAAAGCCTATAACCCAAAAGATAAAGAGGCGTTGTTAGAGGTCTACAGTGACATCAATACCCTAGAGAAGAGTACGGTTGAGTACACCAGCATCTCTCTTCCTCAACATCGCTTTGCCTATGTTTTATTTTTGGCACTCTTCTCTGCGACTCTTTTACTCTTTATCTCTAAACGAAGGGAGGTGATGTAATGTTTTTTCAAATGCCTCTTTTTTTACTACTCTTGGTGATTCCTTTTGGGTTTTGGCTACGCTCATGGAGTGCAAAGAGTGAACCTTTTCACAATGTTATGACCAAAGAGATACGTAAAAAGCTCTTTGTTCCTGCACAAACATTTAGCAGTAGAACACGCTACTCTTTCTTTTTACTCTCTGTGGTTCTTTTTATTGTTGCTTTGGCTAGACCTGTAACGCTTCTACCTTTTTTAGAGGTGACCCAAACCAAACCCTCTGTTGTTTTGGCAATAGACATGTCAGGCTCTATGAAACAAACAGATATTTTCCCCTCACGACTGGCTTTGGCGAAAGAGAAAGCTCAGATATTTATACAAAAGGCTGTAGGCTATAAAATAGGTCTGATTTTATACGCCAACGATGCCTACATGCTCTACCCTGTAAGTGAGGAGAACACCTTGCTTACTTCACTGCTCAAAGATGCCAACATTACCCAAAAGTTTGCCCCAAACAGCAACCTCTTTTCTGCCTTGGAAGCCAGTAATTCTTTACTGAGAAATCATCAAAACCGACACATCGTTTTACTAAGTGATGGAGGTGAAGATGTTGCTAGGAGTGAAGAGCTGAGTTATTTAAAATCTAAAGATATTACTCTCTCTACTCTTTCCCTAACGCCTAAAACAAACCTCTCTATGAAAACACTTTGTCAAGGTACACAGGGCTACTACCAACCATTTTCATGGTCAAGTGAGGATGTGACAAATATTCTGACACACATCAGCAGTAGTCAAAAAAGCTCTCAAAAGAAGCACTATAACCTACCTCAATATAAAGAGTATTTTTCGTATCCGTTAGCATTGGGACTATTGCTTTTGGCACTTCTCTTTTTTCCTCTCAAACAGAGTAGCATTTTTCTTTTACTCTTTTACTTTCAACCTGCACCTCTTCAAGCAGGTGTTTTTGACTTTTGGTATTTGCATCAAGCTCAAACAAAGAGTGAAGAGAAAAATTATGCAGAGGCTATAAGTTACTATCAACAAGTAACTCCAACCAAGCAAATAGAGTACAACTTGGCATACGCACTCTATCAAAATGCTCAGTACAACAAAGCGATAGTCCACTACAAAAAAGCCTTAGGGAAAGAGAAAGAGATGAATGCTAAAATCTACTACAACATCGCCACAGCCTTTGCTCGACAAAACAAGCTGGATTTTGCAAAAAAATACTATAAAAAGTCTCTTGCTCTCTCTCCTAATAGCATTGCCCAAGAGAATCTTAGCCTTATTCTTTTGGCTCTTAAAAAACAGAGAAAAAAGTACCATAAAAAAGGTGAAAAGCTCAAGTTTAAAGCCATCGTGGACAATCCTGTTTCTAAAAACAGTCCCTTTTCAACCTATGCCATAAAGCTTCATACGTTTATGCCAAGCGAAGAGGAGTTGTGGTTTCAAAAAGTCGCTAAACATCACTCTCCAACCTACCTACAAAAGATACACACAACAAAAAGGAGCGTCGATGCAAACCTTACTTGGTAAAATTATTGTTCTACTCCTGCTCTTTGTACTCTCTCTTCATGGCTACAATGTTAGCATGAGTGTTAACAACAAGAACCCTATGGTGGGTGAGAAGTGCATCTTGAGTTTGGAGTTTAACTACGACAACCTAGAAGAGTATGAGATAGAAGAGGCAGAGTTTGAAGATTTTGAGGTTAAACTGCTAGATGAAAATGAGACACAAGAGAGCAACAGCACATGGAGCGTAAAACAACGTTATGAGCTTACCCCACATAAAGCAGGAACCATTACCCTACCTGCTCTTAAAACACACATAGAGATGATAGAGGAGCAGTATCAAGAGCGTTACAACCGAAACAAGTATCTGAAAAAGTTTGATATTTTCACTCAGCCAATAAGTATGACCGTACAACCTTTACCTGACGAACTCACCATCACAGGAGAGTATGAACTCTATGCCCATGTAGATAAAAATGCCACCAAACTTGGGGAACCTATACATTTTACGATTGCTCTAAAAGGAGAGGGAAACATTCCAAACTTGGACTTTTTAACGTTAAATATTCCTCATGCAACCATCTATGAAAAGCTCAATACTCCTTATGAAAAAAGTTTTGATATTGTTTCCAACAGTGACTTTACGATTCCTCCTATTGTTCTTAAATACTACAATCAAAAAAACAAAGAGGTGATGCTTTTAACTACAAAGCCATTTCAGATAAAAGTGATAGGTGCTAAGGTTAAAAAAGAGAATAGTTCTTCTATTTGGTGGTTCTTACTCCTTTTACTTCTTCCACTCTTTTGGTTCATCTCTAAGTCGTTTAAACATGATGAAACAAAAGCTTTAAAGAAGCAACTCAAACAGTGTAAAGATAAAGAGACGCTTTTGAAAAAGCTTATGCCTTACTTTTATAAAAATAGACAGCTTACGAGACTGATTTATCAACTTGAAGAGGTGGAAGAGAAGGAGTTTAAGCGTTTGAAAAAAGAGATATTAGACTGTTTTTAAAGAAGAAACTAAAAAGTTTAGTCTCTTCTTACATAGAACTAAAACTAGTTCGATTTCAACCACTTATTTTTTAACTTTTCATGAAAACTTTTTTCAAGTCCATTGGCTTCTCGAAGCTTAAGTAAAGCTCTGTCTGTTTGCTCTTTTAAAGCACTCTTTGAAGGAAATACAATTCCATAATTTTGAGGGTTAAAGGTAAATGGTGCTACGGCTAAAACCCTCTTTTTCTCTTTTTTATTAATTTGATTTGCAAGGTAAACCAATCTTGGACCATCATGCACCAACGCTTCTGCTTTTCCACTTCTAACCAAGGCTATTCCCTCGGCTAACGTTTTAACTGGAATAACATTTGCACCTATTTTCTCTATATATTTACGTGGAGCATCCGTAGCCACAGCTGCCACAAATTTACCTGCTAAATCTTTTTCTGAGTGAATAGAGCCACCAATAGCCTGTGCAGTTAATGCCGAAGTAACAATAGCCGTCAAAATACTTACAGCCAAAATTCCCACAATATGCCACATCAAATCAATCACTCTTGCAATGCCTTTACTTGGTGGAGTCTCCCACGTAATAAGCATGGTAATCCCCCACCAAAAAGCATCAACAATTCCCGTAAAATATTTTTTTGAAAAAAGGTCTGATTTTTCATCACGTCTATCAACAAACCAACGTAAATGAATGGTTACTAAAAGAAAAAGAAGAAACATTATACTCGTCTCTACACTCATCATTTTCTTAATCTCTTTAGCCATCAACTCTAAAACAGAGGCAGAAGATTTAGAAGCATCCACCATCACTTGAAGACCAAGCTCATACATAGAAGATGAAAAATCTATCTCTTTTTCACGAGCAGAAGTAATGGTTACAGCAGAGATACCTGCATCAATCTCTTTATTTTTAGCACCTTCAATAAGTGCAGAAGTTGAATCATAATAGACCCACTGAGTATCAACGTTTAGTTCAGATGCTATTTTATTCCAAAGGTCTATAGAGAAACCAATAGG
>JALVXD010000161.1 GCA_027038295.1 Campylobacteraceae bacterium | reverse complement strand
ACTACGTAACCTGCAAAAGAGAAGCGTGGCTCTATAGCCGTAAAATATCAGCCGACCAATGGGACGAAAATATCAAAATGGGAAAAGCCTTAGCAGAGATAAAAGAGGAACAACTGCACGATTTTCCTTTTTCTAACCTCAAATTTGACAAGATAGGCAAAGAGAGAGGACATTATGTGGTCACAGAGTACAAAAAGAGCATGAGTAACCCAGAGGGGGCAAAGATGCAACTGCTTTTTTATATGTGGCAACTCAAAACCTCTCTTAAACTAAAAGTGATAAATGGAAAAGTTATATCGGGTAGAACAGTTATCTTTGTAGAGGGAAATGAAACCAATATGAAGATGATAGAGGAGCTTATAGATGAGATAAGCCAATTTTTAGAGGAACCGACACCACCACCTTTTAAAGAGATAAAGTTTTGCAAAGGGTGTGGGTATAGGGATTATTGCCTGTAGGGTGCGATTGCTATCGCACCGTCAAAACCAAATTAAATATTAATAACATGGTGCGATGGCAATCGCACCCTACGAGGATTTTAAAAATGTACATTATTCTATTTTACGACATAGCCGACAAAAGCCTAAGAGCTAAAAAAGACAACAGCTACAAGATACGCAAAGAGGTAGAAAAATACCTTACAAGAGTCCAATTTTCGGTATTTGAGGGGGAGATAAGCCCTAGTGATTTACGAAAGCTAAAGGCTCATTTGGCAAAAGTGGCAGATACGGAGTTGGATTCGATAATTATCTATGAGTCTACACGGTTGAATTATACGGAACGGATTGTGATAGGGGTGGATAAAAATGATGGTATATTTACTTGTTAAATCTCGTAGGTGTGACCATGTCACACGTCAAAACCAAACATGGCATAAATAGAAATCATAAATATCCATTTAATTCAATTTGAGATTAGACGTGTGACATGGTCACACCTACGGTTTATAGAAAGGTAAAACAAATGCAAAAAAGCGACAGAACCCATTTTTTAATGGTAGCAGGACGAGTTAGACGAGAGGCTAATAACCTAAAGTTTGACCGATATGATGAAGATTTTAATGTGGTGAGTACTAAACCTTTACCCATAAAGGGGATAGATGAGATTTACATCTTAGCCAAGGTAGATTTGGACTCTTATACTATGGCGTTTATTGCCAACAATAATATTTTACTCCATTTCTTTAGCCCTTTTCAGAGTTTTAGAGGAAACTTTTTCCCAAACACATCAAACTCTGTAAACAAGAGTGGTTTTGTACTTCTTCAACAGTTACGAGCCTTTGATGATGAGGTTCATAGGCTCTATCTTGCTAAGAAAGTAACCGAGGGGCATTTTATAAATGGGGCGAACAACTGTAAAAAGTATGGGGTAGAGTTTGATGTTCAACAATATTTGGACACTTTAGAGAAAGCAACCACTATCAATGATGTTATGACAACAGAGGGGGCATATCAGAAGAACTACTATCAGGCGTGGAACAGCATTATTAAAAATCAACGCTCTTTTAAGTTTATAAAACGTACCAAACGACCACCAACCGACAAAATAAATTGTCTTATTTCGTATGTCAATACACGCATTTATAACATTACATTGAGTGAAATCTACAAAACAGAGCTAGACCCACGCATTGGATTTTTGCATGAGCCTAACTATAGGTCTTTGAGTCTGCATTTAGATATTGCTGAGATTTTTAAACCGATTATTGGGGACAATATTATCTTTACATTGCTGAATAAAAATGAGATTACAGCGAAAAGTTTCAAGACAGACAGTGGGAGAATACGTTTTACTAATGATGCGATAAAGACGATAGAGCGAAAAATTATCAAAAAGATGACAGAACAGACAATGATAGGAGAGCAGAAGTTGACATGGAGGCAAGTGATACGGCGTGAGGTAAATCGTATAAAGCGTAATGTGGTTGAGACGAGTGAGTATGAGCCGTTTGTTTATCAATAGGCTTAAAGGTGTTTCATGATAATATTTATTAAAAATAATTACAATAGACTCTAAAATATGTCATAGAAAACCGTGTAGAGTCTATCTACAAATTTGATGTTGCCTAATGAAATTTATATTACCACGGGTAATATTACTAATAAGCAGTTACTAAAGATTTTTAGCCATAATCTTGCAAAAATTATAGAATATAGGCTGATAGAGAGTCTCTTTGAAGCTATATTTAAGTTTCAATCAATCCCTATTTTGTGGGATTTCATATTTTAAATCTTGTCTTTTAAGGCTAATTTAGCTAAAATGATATTGTTCAAATATCGAGAAAACACCGAAAAATAGCTTATCCATTGCTATTTGAACTTTGTCCCTATGGGATTTGAAACGATGCTCTATTGGTGCAAGATATAGT
>JALVXD010000160.1 GCA_027038295.1 Campylobacteraceae bacterium | reverse complement strand
GTCTCACGCCAAAATTGACTCACTTCAAGTACATTGGCTTTGTCTACTGAACAGATACGCTTATCACGTTTCATCGCTATCTCAAAAGCAACATGAGCAATTCTCTTTACCTCTTCACGAGTGTAAACCATGGTGTTGTATGCTCTATCTTCAAGAAGCTCTCTTGGTTGACCAAAGTAGATACCTCCTGTAAGTTCACGAACAACCATAATGTCAACACCTCTAACCACATCTGGCTTTAAGGTAGAAGCATTTACCAACTCATCATACACAATAGCAGGACGCAAGTTTGCAAAGGTTCCCATCTCTTTTCTTATAGCAAGAAGACCTGACTCTGGTCTTAAGTGACGCTCCACATTATCCCATTTTGGTCCACCAATAGCACCAAAAAGTACTGCATCACATTTTTTGACACCTTGAATAGTCTCATCAGGTAGAGGAACACCTGTTGCATCTATAGCTGCACCACCCATAAGCATCTCATTATACTCTAAGTTAAAGCCCATATTTGCAGACAAAGCATCTAAAACCTTCATTGCCTCATCTATAATTTCTGGACCAATACCATCACCTTTAATGACACCAATTTTATAGTTTCTTCCCATGTTATGCCTTTTGTGCTATCTCTTGTTTAGCAAATTCTATCAATCCACCTGCATCAACCAACTCTTGCATAAACGCAGGGATTGGCATAAATTTATAGGTTTTTGCTTGTGAAACATTTATCACTTCACCTTTTTCCATGTCTATCTTTACAGTGTCACCTTCATTAATTTCAGCCGACTCTTCAAGCTCAAAGATTGGCAGCCCCATATTGAAGGAATTTCTGTAAAAAATACGTGCAAATGTTGGAGCAATAACAGCAGCAACACCAGCAGCCTTAAGTGCTATAGGTGCATGTTCACGACTAGAACCACAACCAAAGTTTTCACCAGCGACAATAATGTCACCAACACTCATCTTTTTAACAAACTCAGGGTCTGCATCTTCCATCACATATTTAGCCAACTCACTTGGCTCACTTGTGTTCAAGTATCTAGCAGCAATAATTAAATCGGTATCCACATGGTCACCAAATTTCCAAACTTTACCTTGCAAAGTCATCCTTTAAATAGAGAAATATTAATGTAATTATAGCCAAATGTGACTAAAATATAAATGTGACTAATATTTCTCTATTCGAGCATCTAATTTTCGGACTTCACCATTGTCATATATTTTTAACTTTTCAGCCTTAATTCCACGTCCATCATCATCCAGTTCAAAAATAATTATCTGAAAAATAGCCTGACAATTTTTAGATATATCAAAATGCCCACCAACACCAGTTAAAAAGCGATTCATAGGTATTTTCTTATCCATCCCTATTACCCCATCACGGCAACCTGTAAGCCCAACATCAGAGACATAACAACAACCATCAATAATGGCTAAATCATCTGTTCCTACATGGGTATGTGTACCAAAAACAGCAGAGACACGCTTTTTAAGTATCTGCATCATTCCCAGCTTTTCACTGGTTGCCTCAGCATGTATGTCAACAATAATATGTTTAATGCCCTCTTCTCTTAACTCGTCTACTACCTCATCCATTATCACAAAAGGGTTGTCTACCATCGGCATGGTATAATGCCCCATAACATTAACAACAGCTACTTGATGGTTTAAAACATTTACTTTTATCAGCCCTTCCCCTGGGCTTTTTCGAGGGTAATTAATGGGACGAATCAAAGGGTAATCTCTATAGAGTAAAAATACTTCCTTTTTATCCCAAGAGTGGTTTCCACCTGTCATTACATCGACACCATAGCCCAAAAGTTCATCACAATTTTTTTTAGTCAATCCAAACCCATGGGAGACATTTTCATAGTTAGCGATAACCAAGTCAAGCCCATATTCTTTACGTAACTCTTCTAAATGTTTACCTATCATATCTCGCCCAGGTTTACCTACTATGTCACCTATAAATGCTACTTTCATTCTGCTCCTTTAGGCATTATCAAATCTTTTTTTAATCGTTCAAATCCCTCTTCTACATCATCTTCATCTACATTAGAATAGAGGTCAACATAGTAAGAGTACTCTACCTTCATACCTTCTCGAAGCTCTAACTTAACAAAACTTTTTGGGAATTTACCCATATTTTTACTCATCATATTGTTCGTACTATTACAGACAATATCTTTTTTAGAGGAAAGGGTTAAAGTTAATGGACAACTATCATTAAAAGCATACAGCTTCTCTAAATGACTTAACAACTCTTTATCATCAGCCAATTTATTAAGCTTCATACAATGTATAGGGCGTTTCAAATCAGAACTTATAATAACGCTTGGCGTTGCTTTCTCTTCACAAGCAACAAAGAAAATTAGAGGAATGAGGTATAAAAAAAATTTCATTTAAGATTATACTATCTTATGTTTAAATGGTGTGATTTGTACATCTATGTGTTAACTCTCAAACCTCAACCCCTCAACAACCCCAAGAAAAAACTCCTTAGACCAAATATCTAAAACTTGTCTATCTGATATAAATGGTTCAATATCTCGTTTAGCAGAGTTTATATCTAAGGTATTTATACGCTTTTTCAAAAGTTCTAAAATGTATGCTTCGGTTATCTTCTCTTCAATCCTAACGCCCTCTTTACTTTGCCAATCACAACTCTGTTTGAGTCTTGCACCTAGATGTTTTAAGTCCACCTCATAACCATTGGCAATGTACCAAACCAAATCGTACCAATCTCTTCCTTTTGGTCTGCTACTCCAATTTCGGCAGAGTATGGCATGAATTTTCCCTGCAAACAAAGACGATGTTGTCATGCTATGAATCATAAAAGGAGCAGGTAAAAGTTGGGTCTTTTTCTCACTTTGAAAATCTAAAGGAGGTTGCGTATCTACCTCAAACTTTATCTTGACCAATCTACCTTGTCCATACTTCGCTATGACATCATCAGGGGCTTTTATGTTTAGTAGATGTTGGGCTGTATTGCCTTTTAAAAAGGCTGATTTTATGACACCCTCTTGGTTTTTAAGTTGAATATTAACCTCAAATCCAAATGATTGTAAAGTCTCTACAATGCTTTTTTCATACACGCCCAAGTCAAAACTCTTATCTGCTTTTAAAAGAGAAAAATCCAAATCTTCTGAAAACCTATCTAGTCCATAAAGAATACGAAGTGCCGTACCTCCATAAAAGACAGCATGGTTAAAAAAACCTGCTCGATAGAGTCCTAACAAAACTATCTCTTGTAAAATCTCTCTTAGAGCCTCATAAGTTTTATCGGATGTTGAGAGGTCATATTTTTCTAACATCTTTCCTATGGCAGGGTGTAGTTTAGACATTTTTATTCCTTTGATATTGTATTAATGATTTCTGTAGGTGTGACCATGTCACACGACAAATCCAAATCTTTGATAAATGGATATTTGAAACTTCCATATTATTTAAACCGAGATATGGCGTGTGACATGGTCACACCTACGAATGCCTTAATTTTTTTATAACACCACTTAGTGTTTTCAAATTATATGATTTATACTTATTGACTATCTCTTCAATCAATACGACATCCAACGCCAACAACGCTTCCCACTCTATGCGTAAATCATACATCAGATACTCTTTCATTTTTTCTTGTTTCAATCGTCCAATGCCTCTGTCTCCTCGTATTTTGTCACAAAGAGCCTTTTCGGCAGTAGCAATAAACTTTCCACCATTTACCTCATCAGCTATCCAATCCACCCCTAAAGCGTAAACCTCCATAGGAACAGGTCGATAAGAAAATCGCCCTAAGGGTGTCTCAAAAACCTTTTTGGCATGAAGCGTAGCAGAGGTAACTTCATAGACTCGTTCAGGAATAAGCCCATAGTAAGAGAGTGCATAATCAAAAGAGACATAAGAGGGAGTATAGAGCCGATTTGCCACTGCAACCATATCAACAGAGCCATCATGATAGAGTTCAGAAAATACATAAAGCCCTTTTTTAAGACGAACTAAAATACCCTGTTTTACCATATAGGAGATTTTTGCATTGACATTAGAGACCTCATCTTTTAGTAGGTTGGCTATCTCTTCATGGGTAAAAATAGTGGTTTTTAATGCTTTTTTTAGTTTTAAGGTTTTCATAGGGTATTGTAGCATAATTGTTATTATGGTATAGATAATATGATTTTTTTGTATTATGTATTATAAAATATCTACTTTTCTTTCAAGATTTGTTATATAAAATGGCTTTGACCCCTTAGCTTTTGCAAATATTGGGTCTATCTTCATATATTTTACAGCCATTATTTATAGGGTTAAAATGTATACAAATTCCATTTCCTGTATCAAAATCTTTTAATTCTTGAATATTGGAAATATTTTGACAACATAAGCCACAGGAGGTACATAAAAACACTATTTAGCCTATACCAAATAAAAGAGCAATAAGTCCTGCAAATAATATTGATGTATAGCCTATATTTGCGAATGAAGGTAAGAAGAAAGTTATTCCAACAATAACTGGAAGTGACTGCCATGGTTTAATTAGTATTGCGATTATAAATATACTGAGTACAATTAAAGTTTCTATAATATTTCCTTAAATTTATTTTAAGTATTATAACAATAAAAAGCTAATATTTTATTTTAAACTTAAAAATAAATAAAATAATATAAATAATTTGCTTTAAAATAAATACTTTTTATAAAAAACTGTTTAACAAAATACAAAAAGAAATAAAAACAATTTGATTTAAATAACACCTAAGAGAACCTTCAAGCGTTTCTTGTAGATAAATAGGGGAGACAATACGAATATTTGGAAGTCAATACTTGACAATTTCTAAAAGCTCTTCTTCAAAAGTCATTTGTGTAGAAACCAATAAAGAGCTATCAGCCTCTTCTAAAATCTTCTGATAAGCAAAAATAAAAAAGTCAAAGGCATTTCGTGAATAAACCTTAAATTTGGGGATTCGAGCGACACCCTTAATAAGGTTATACTGTAAGAGTAGAGTATCATTACTATTAGGCATCGACTAATATAAAATAGAAGCAGATACTATTTTCAACCTTCCTAAACAGCACACCCCACACAACGTACACTCTCAGGACGCACCAACATTCGTCCTATAGCTATGGACTCTTCACAGACAATACATATACCAAACATCTCATGGTCAACTCGTTTTAAAGCATTTTTCAGACGTGTTTGCCGTAGAGTGGACTCATTTAAAACTTTTTTATTCATCATCTGTTCATTCATCGCCTCTTCACGAGTTAAACGACCTAACGAACAGTCAGGAGCTATGGGTTTTGTCTTCTCTTTTAAAATAGCTATCTGCTCTTCTAACTTTTTTAGCTCTTGCTCTATGGTCTCTTTTATAGTACTTTTTTCTTCAACCGTCATGACTTAAAGCTCTAAAACCAATTTAACAGGGCAATGGTCTGAACCCATTACCTCATCTAAAATATCGGCATCAACAATTCTATCTTTTAAATCATCGGAAACATAAAAGTAGTCGATTCTCCAGCCTACGTTTCTAGCCCTTGCCCCTGTTCTGTATGACCACCAAGAGTATCTGTCTAGCTCATCGCCTTTTACATGCCTAAAGGTATCTATAAACCCAGCTTCTAAAAGTTTGTCTTGCCATTCACGTTCTATGGGTAAAAAACCTGATATTTTTTCATTAGCTTTAGGACGTGCTAAGTCTATGGGGTGATGAGCTGTGTTAACATCACCACAAACGATAATGGATTTTCCCTCTTTGCGTAGTGCTAAGATATGCTCTAAAAAACGCTCATAAAATGCCAACTTATACTCTAAACGCTCCTCGTTTCGTTGACCATTTGGGAAATAGACATTAAAGTAGGCGATGTTGTCAAAATGGTACTCATTAATTCGCCCCTCATTTAAAATGTCTACATAGTCACACGTAAACGCTTCTCCCTCTTTGTTTGTGTAGAGTGCCACACCCGATTGCCCTTTTTTAGACGAAGAGTTAATATGCTCAACTTTATAATCACGCTCAAAAATAGTTTTAGGAATCTGCTCTGCCTCTGCTTTTATCTCTTGTAAACCTAAGAAGTCTACCTCTGCTTCATCTATCCACTTTAGAGCTTCTTTCTTCTCTACTGCTCGTATACCATTTACGTTCCATGATATGAAAGTAGTTTTTGCCATGCGTTTACCCTTTAAAAATTTCTATGGCATTATAACATTATATAAAAGTGAAAGTGTATGATTAAAAAAAGAAGATACTGTGGGCAGAATTGCCCACTTAAATAGGTAAATGAAACCTTTGAAATAAAGAAGAACTCCCATTCTCCTATGTGCTTCCTCTCTAGCCTATTGAGCTTTAGAAAGAATAAAATATAAAGAAGAAGCGATTAAACTTTTATGAGAAAGATATCCAAAAATAGGAGTAAAAAAATATCTTTCTCATGGGCGTAGTATAGCTACAAGATGTGGCTTAATTGTGTTACACAAACACTCCACAGTTCCCTATTTTACGGGGTTCAAATAGGATTAAATATAAAAGAATAATCTTTAGTGTTTTACTCACTTCAATTCATTTTTAACTATCAAATTAAACAGCTATTTTAGGACGAGTATAGCAAGTTTTTTAATACAAATAGAAATTAAAGAAACATTTTATATTAGACATCAAACTCTTTTAAAATCTCATAAGAGATATGACTATTCTTAGCAATATATACCGATGCCTGTTGGCTAAATCTATCTTCAGAACAGATACAGAGATAGAGAATATTATAGTTTTTAAAAAGTCTATATTGGTCTAGAAATTCAGCTCCTACTTTCTCAAACTCTAAAAGATTTTCTAAGGTTATCTCCTTACTATTACTTCGACACTCAATAAATAAAATATTTTTTTCTCTTTTCACAACAAGGTTAAGTGCATAATCAATAAGATTTTTCTCCTTACTGTACTCCCATACCGTATAATTTTTAGCACGATAATAATTTGCAACAAAAGTACTGTAATCATAGTTATGTATCTCTTTTAAACGCTCCAATGCGTAAATTTTACTACTTTTATCTAATATTTTTTTACTCTTTTTCTTATTAAAAGAAGGGAGACTAAGAAAATTAACTAATTTTTTTATAAATAACAATATTATAATCCTTTCTATACATGTTCATCATAATCTAAATTTGACAAAACAAAATATCCAAGCCCTACTTCCCCTTCAAATACCCCATAGCACAAGCTATCAAATCATCATCATCTTGTGTATAAGCTTTTAAAAATAGTCTCTCTTTGCTCTCATCTGCAAACTCTATAAACACTTTCTCCCCAGCATTGGCTATCTTGGTAATCTTCTGCTCACGAGCTAGAACCTTCATAACCATTACATCTATGAACTGTCTTGAAATGGTATCTAATTTACCAAATCGGTCAGCTATTTCAGTCTCTATCTCATACACCTCACCTGTTGTTTCACACTGCGATAAACGACGATATAACTCTAACCTTAGCCTATCTTCTTCTATCAACTCTTCATTTAAATAGGCATCAATAGTGAGTTTAATATCAACTTGTAAAGCTTCCTCTTCATCGTTAGCTGTTCCACTTAACTCTTTAATGGCATCTTCTAACATACGTAAATAAAGAGAGTACCCTATCTGTTTGATGTGACCCGATTGAGCCTCACCGATGATGTTACCACCACCTCTTATCTCTAAGTCGTGAAAAGCAAGAACAGCACCAGACCCCAAGTCTGAATGAGACTCTAGGGCTAAGAGTCGCCGTTTTGCATTTTCACTTAATCTATCTTTATCTTCAACCATAAAGTAACAGTAACCCTCTTTTCCACCACGTCCTACACGTCCTCTTAGTTGGTGTAGGTCAGCTATACCAAACCTATCTGCTCCATCAACTATCATGGTGTTTGCCATTGGCATGTGGATTCCTGATTCTACAATAGAAGTTGAGAGCATGACATCATACTCTCCTGCTTCAAACAGCTCCATGTCCTCTTCGGTCTGTTTAGCAGATATCTTAGAGTGAAGCACGGCTATTCTAAGCTTTGGCATCAGCTCATGTAGAACTTTTCTCTTCTCTTCTATTTGAGCTATGGAGTTAAAGACATAAAATATCTGCCCTCCTCTTCTCATCTCTCTTGTTATGGCTTCTTTAATGATTTTTTCATCATAAGACTTCACAAAAGTTCGTACCCCTTGACGCTCTACAGGTGGGGTTAAAATCTCTGAAAATGTTTTAACCGATGAGAGTGCCATATTGAGACTTCTAGGAATTGGGGTTGCAGACATAGAGAGCAGGTGAACATTTATGGCTATCTCTTTTAGAGCCTCTTTCTGTTTTACCCCAAACTTATGCTCTTCATCTATAATAATAAATGCTAGGTTTTTAAACTTCGCTTTGAGCAGTGCATGGGTTCCTACCACCATATCTACTCGTCCATCTTCTAGGGCTTCAAGCAGTGCTTTTTTCTCTTTTGATGTGGTAAATCTGTCTAGTTTTCCTATCTTTATGTCATACTTTTCAAAACGCTCTTTCATACTCTTGAAGTGTTGAGAACTTAGTAGTGTAGTAGGTGCAACCATCATCGACTGATAACCATTTTTCCATGCGATAAACATACCATTCATGGCTACTTCTGTTTTACCAAAGCCAACATCGGCACTCAGAAGTCTGTCCATCATTCTTCCAGAGCTCATGTCATCTAACATAGCGTTTATGGACTCTTCTTGGTCTTCGGTATGAACAAACCCTGCTTCACTCATAAAAATTTGGTGGTCAACCAAATCTCTTTTTAGTACTATACCTTTTTTCAGATGACGTTGAGCAGAGAGGTTAATGATTTCAGAGGCAATGGCAAATAGTTTCTCTTTAACCTTTCCTTTAAGCTTTTTAAAACTTGCTTTTCCCATTTTGTCCAGAACAGGCGTTCCTCCAGAGTCAGCGACGAATCGGTCAACCACATTTAGGTTCTCTACAGGAATTAAAAGTAAATCTTCATTTTGATATTGGATAAGCACAAATTCACGTGTTGAGCCTAAAACTACACGCTTCTCTACACCTTTAAAAAGCCCTATACCATGGTTTTCATGCACCACATAGTCACCAAGTTTTAGCTCATCTAAAATAATAGACGCTTTTTTAACTTTTTTACGTTTTACAGGTTTATTGAGAGAGATTATTACCTCTTCGTCAGAGATAAGATTAACGATTACATCTTTATAAACAAACTCTATATTCTCAAATGAGTGAAGCTCTGAGCTACGTATAATAGACTCATTTTTAGCAACAAGTGTTATCTTCTTTTGAGCATTAGATTTTATAATGGCATTGGGGTTGATAACCTCTAACTCTCTATATTTGGTAGCTTTTGGAATTTGTGGTTTTTTAAAATCTACTCTATCCACCAAGGGGTCATCTAAAGAGTAAATCTCCTCTAACTCATCTGCTATGTTTTCGACTAAAAGTGTCTCAAATTTTTCTAAGTAATTCTCTCCTAGTTCATTGAGGTACCAAAAACCTAAAGAGTCTATATCTTTTACAAAGCTATCAAGAGAACTTGATTTTACACGTTTATCCCAAGCGTCATACTGCTCTTGGTTTAGACCCAACTGTGCAGGAATAATCTCTATAGACTCTATCTCCTCTTTATCACTCTTTTGCGTATCTACAGAGAAAGTTCTTATACTCTCTACATCTTCATCAAAAAGTGAGAGCCTATAAGCTTCATCTGCACCCAAAGAGTAGATGTCTAAAATATCACCACGAAAAGAGACCTCACCTTTTTGAGTGACAATATCCACAAAATGATACCCCCAATAGTAGAGCTTATCTTTTAACTCTTGAAGATTAAGTGTTGAAGCAAACTCTATCTCTAGTGTAGGGAATAACTCCTCTTTAGGCAGAGGTAAAAGTAGTGTACGAAGAGGGGAAATCAGAACTTTTTTACCATCATCTCTGTAGTAACCATGCAATACCTCTAAAAGCTCATAAAGCTCCACTTGAAAGGAACGTAAATCATCACCAGTACTCAAACGTAAGTCAGGAAGTGTAAATGTTTTATAATTTAGAAGGGTAGCAGTGTCATCAATTTTTTGTGCGTCTTTGTCATTTTTACAGACAAATAGCATCTTATTCTTAATCTGAACATCCTCTTTTTGAAGATATTCATAAACGTCAGATTGTCTCATTTAATTCTTTTTATATTTATTTTATATCTATTTTTTAGTAGCCAATCTTCTTAGGCTGAACAATATGAACATCAGATATGTTATCACGCTCAATACGACCAGAAACGATTTTGGTCTCACCCTCAAATACAGCATTAGGCTCAATAATAATGTTGTTTACTTT
>JALVXD010000159.1 GCA_027038295.1 Campylobacteraceae bacterium | reverse complement strand
GCGTTTTGTGTCCTCTACTACCTCTAACTAAATGGAGCAGACTCCCTTTTTGCATATATTCTAAATATTTAGAGAGTGTTGCCCATGCCACTCCTGCTTCACCTGATAGTTTTGCTTTGTTTATCTCATAAGGAGAGGTGCAACAGAGCATATAGAGTACTTTTTTTAAGGTATCTAGCTTGTCACTGTTAATGTTAAAGAGTGAAGCTAAATCACTATCAATAGTACTCTGAACAACCTCCCATAGACGGTCATGATAAGAGATTTCACCCTCTTTAAAAAATGGGTAAGCACCATGTTCTAAATAGTCTTGAAAAAAGGCTAACGGTTTTATCTGCTCTACTATCTCCATGGCTATATCTTCATGGTTTTCTAAAATATCTTCTAAAGAGTATTTGGGAAAATGAGCTATATTTTTAAGAGAGAGAAACTCACGAAAGGAGAGTACAGGCATATCATAGATTAACGCTCTTCGTGATAAATCTCCTAACTCATGCTCTATCTTCATAGCAGATGAGCCTGAAAATAGAATTTGTAAATCGCTAAAATCATACATCGCTTTTATATGCGAAGCAAAATTATTTATCTTATGTATCTCATCTAAAATAAGTAACTTACCCCCATAAGCAGAGAACTCATCGGCTATCTCATAAAGGTTTTGACCTATCATAGCAGGGTGGTCACAAGAGATATATAAAATTTGAGACTTTTTAAATTTGGAGTTTTTGGCATATTGATGTAAAAGGGTTGTCTTACCTGAGCCTCTTCCCCCTTTTATGCCAATAACAGAGGCTTTAAAGTCAATCTCTTCATAAAGAAATCTTTTAAAGTTTGAACTCTTTTTAGATAAAAATTGTTTGGATAGTTTAGAGAGTATGGGTGTCATAAAAAGCTCCTTAGTATAAAATATATTTTATAATTATAGTATTATAATATAAAATGTATTTTATAGCAAATAGTTTATCACTTTAAACTTTACAGCCCGTCTTTAGGGGTCAAACGTGAAGGGTACCTAGAATTTATAAAAATACAGACTTAGCCTACCCGATGAACCACAAAACACTCAAAGCATAGCTCTACAAACCATTTTGCACACTAATAAAGTTGAGAGTGTTTATATTAATGGAAAAACAACACCTACGGTATAACAGGAGCGTCAATCTCTTCACCTAAAAAAGCATAACTTTTACCTATTCGTGCTACAGGTTTAAAAGAGATACTCAGACGCTCTTTATCAGAGATGATTCTGTCGTCAACAAACATCTCTTTGACATTTAAAACCAAGGGAATGGTTGTTCCACCACCAAGGTCTATCTCTTGATTTAAAGTACAAAAATAAGCAGCAGGAACCCCTTTAATAGCAGGTGGATACCCCTCAACCATAGATTCAGTCTCTATGTTAAAAAGCTCTGCTTCACTCTCTCCATGCTCTAAGCCTTTGGAGCTAAAGTGCATCTTCTCCAAATCTTTCTCTTCTACCATACAGATGGTACATTTTTGCGTTTTACGAAGATTTGCCAAGGTGTCTTTAGGTGTACCATCGGCTTTATGCCCCACACTAATCAACACCGATGCAGGTTCTGAACTTAGACCAATAAAGTAAGAAAAGGGAGCAATATTTACCACACCATCGTCTTCTGTAACCACCCATGCAATAGGTCGAGGTAAGATGGTCTGTGCCATCAATTTATAGTTTTCATTTAATTCTGTATCTTTTGATAAATCAAATATCATGGTTAATTCCTTTGGGTATTTAATAAAAGAAATATTATTCTTTATTATGTTTATAATAACTTAATATTATGGATTAATTCTCGATAAACCTATCATCAGACCTCTTTTGCGAAACCTCATTTTGGCTAGACTTCATCCATCCAGAGGCTACTTTACCCTCTACCTTATCAAAATTTTCAATATAGGGTTTTATGTCTAAAAGAGGTGTTCCATCTAAAATGTCAACCCCTTTAATAGTAACTATATTATTCTCAACTTTAACTAATTCTACTACAGAAAGCCCCATTTTATTTGGATGGACTGGTGTTCTCGTACTAAAAACACCTCTTTGTGTATTGGTTTTATCATTAAAAGGGATTACTCTTAGTTTTGACTTTTCTACTTTATGAAAATAGTAGATAAGGTAAACATGACTAAAAGCATCTAAATCTTTTAATCCCTCTTCAAACTCTTTTTTAAACTCAATAGTAGCATATACGTCTTTTGCCCCTTTTGGTTGAACAGGCATATCAACTAACTCACAAAATGGAGAGCGAATTGTTGCAATCTGTTCTAATTCAAACTTCATGCTTATCCCTTACTCTTATCTTGATTTTTTAACTCTAAAATCCATTTAGCCATTCCCTCTATATCTTTGTCTGTCATCTTTTTAAAAGGTGGCATAATAAGTTTAAAGTTTTTCCATTTACCTTTTGAGCCATTTTTTATACTCTCAATTAGAGCTTTATTATCACTATACTTTTTGGAGATAGATAAAAATGATGGAGCAACTTTATCTTTATTTATATCGTGACAATTCTCACATCTTTGTTGTTCTAAAACACGTTCATGCAGAGGCATACGAGCCAAACGCTGTCTCTCTTGCATGATTTGGAGCATTTTTTGATTGTCGTAAGTATCGTACATATACTTAGCAATCGCCCCTAACTCATCAACCGTTACCTTTCCCTTTTGTGACGGCATAACACCGTAACTGTCTAAACTGGCTTTGTCACAAAAAGATTTACTACGACTAGGATTAATGACATAATCTTCAACAAATTCAGCAATTTTGGCTTCATGTGCTGAGGGGTCATTCGATTTAATAAAATCTTTAAGATGAAATGTTACAGCCATCATGCTAGGAGCAATCTCATTTTCATAGCTCTTTGGAGGCATATCTAGGTTATGACACTTTGAACATTTTTGCTCTAAAAGAGCCTCTCCATCAAGCTTGTTTTCGGTTTTATTCTCCGTACAGCCAGATAATGAACCCACCAAAAGTAGTAGGTAAAAATAACGTATTGACATAGTTTTCCTTTTTTATAACTTTAAATTATAATTATTATTTGAATGAATTATATTTATTTTATGCTTAAATAGTAGCATACCAATAAACATGTTAACCTTAGTAATAATATAAGTTAAACAAATTATTTTTATATCTTATAGTTATTCAAATAAGTATGATATGCTATAGTATGCCACATTATTTTCAAAGGGTTCTTATGCTTTTCTACTTATCTCTATTTTTACTTTTTCTATATTTTAAAATAGCCAGAGTACATAAAAAAGAGGAAAAATTTACAAAAATCATACTAGTACAACATATTGCTGTTGCCGTATCTGCATCTATCATATATCTCTATGGATTTACACATTTTAGTTCTCTAGCTTTATTAATAGTTTCATTTCTATTTTTTATTATTGCTGCACTTATTATCACAACCGTTCAGCTTGGAATTTTTATAGATGGAAAACCTTTACTTGGAATTAACAAGGTATTTAAAACTATACCACTGCTAACAATACTGATTTCAGCTATTGCAGTGACATATTTAGGTCAAATGGTTTAAGCCCTAGGGGTTATTCTTTCCCTAATTCATTCAAAACTTCAACCAATTTATAAACGGTAGTACTTGGATTGTCTATTGTAGGATTTAGTTTTCGACCATCTAAAGTAAAATTAGCAATTATTTTTTTTGCTCTTTCTATAGCATCTTTTTGTCTAGGAAGAGTTTCATTATAAACAGTTGTTGAGTTCTTCGCATAAGGTAGATGCTTTTTTAATAAATCAGGTAGATGATGTCTATGTGTTGCTGTAGTATAGTCCTCAAAATGCAATAAAAACCAAAATTCAAAAGAGGGATTAGAATAAGCAACATCAACACCTTTAGACTTTGCTTTGTCTAATGTTTCAGAAAAACTTTCATGTTCATCTCTATCTATCACTATCCATTGATGTTCAAAATCTGTATCTTTTTTTAAGGCTTCTATCAAATCGTTCAATACACCTTCAGAATGAGTAGACTTATGCCTTGCAAGAACTAAAGAGGTTTTTGAAATATTTCGATTTTGAATAAGATGATTGAAAATCGCTTGAAAATAATTTCTCTCTGTTTTGCTACCCTCACAAGCAATAATCACTCTATCTAACTCTTTTTTAATACCTTTTTTTCTCTCATCTTTTCTTCTATTTCGCTCTAACTTTTTATCTTCTTTAGATTGTCTACGACTCATTTTCTAAGTCCTCAAAATGAAATTCTCCAATATAGGGTATGGCTCCATATCGACCTTGAAGATAGAGTTTTTCTTTATTTGAATCTTTACGAGTTTTTACTTTATACTCTAGCAGACTATAAATATCGGTTGCTCCATACTTATCTTTTTCTGCAAACCAAACTTGGTCTCTACACAATAAATCATCTTGTAATAAATTTGTATCGTGTGTTGCAAAAATTAATTGGGCGTTCTTTTTATTTAACTCTTTGTTATGAAACATTTTAATTAAATGCATGGTCAAAAGAGGATGAAGACTCGCATCTAGTTCATCAATAATTAAAATTTTTCCATGTTCTAAAGTATCTAAAATTGGAGATGATACAGCAAAAAACTTTCTTGTACCAAGAGACTCATTTTTTTTCAAAGAAAATTCTACATCTCCTATTGGATTATTATCTTTATCAAATTTTTTATGTATGGTTATTGTCTCTTTTACACCATTGAATATTGCGAATATATCATCTTCTTCTTTAGTTTCTATATCTAAAATACCCAAATCAGCAACTTTTACCAATTCTAAAATATTCTTTTTAAAAGATGTATCCTCTAATTTATTTGTAGCATTTTGACCTCTATTATCCAATCCGTCTATCATAGTCAATTGAAAAAACCATCTTATAATTTTTTTAGAAATTTTCCCATTCTCACTATCACACTTCCATAAGAAAAGATGATTTTCTAAAGTTCTATCTTCTAGCCCTTTCCCCTCTTTAAATTTAGTTGGATTTACATAAAACTTATCATCAATATCTCTATAAAAAAGTTTAGCTTCTGTACCTTTTTCATCTGCAAAAAGCCACTCTGCATAAACTGTTTGGCTATCATACTCAAACCCATATCTATAGATAATATCATCAACTATAAAAACCATCTCAAAACTTGTAGATGCCGTTTCTGTTTCAGAATTTAATAAAAATGGTTGATGTTCCAATTGGTCAACGGAAGAAGAGACTTTATTTTTATTTAAAACCAAAGAAGCCATCATATTCATGGCTTTTAAAAGATTACTTTTCCCACTTGCATTTGCTCCATAAAGAACGACGCTTTGAAGTAAATCATATTTTCTTACAGGGAAAGAGTGCGTATCTTTCTTCCCTGCATTTAAACTAAAAGTTACGGTGTCTTTAATAGAAGCAAAATTATTTACTTCAAATTGAACCAACATAAAGGCTCCTTTATTTACTTAATATTTATGATTTTAGCATAGATATGCTATTTTTTGTATTTTTTTCACAAAAAAGACAGTATATATTTTAAATATTGAAATAGTAAATTAAAATTTTATAATTATTTCCTCCTCCCAAAAACCATAACAGCTGAAATAATTAAAAGAGTAAAGAAATAGCCACAGCCTCTAAAGACCCAAATTTAATTCATAATATAATAGGGTCAATCATTGAATATCCACCCCACAAGATGAAACAAAAATCACCCATAACTATACCTCTTTCTTCAACATAAACAACACTGTAAAGAGCGTACCTAGTCCTAAAATATTACAAACAACAAAGGTTTCGTTAAGTCCTACTCTGTCCCCTAAAACACCTATAAGCAGGACAATAATGGAACTCAATCCAAAGTTAATACCCATATAGATACTGTGCATAAACGTAGGCATATGGGAGTCGGTGTCTTGTACCAATGCCATGAGTACAGGGGCTGGTGCAAAGACAAATAGCCCTAAAATACCCAACACAATTATGTTTTGTGTATAGAGGAAAAGTGCCATAAAACCGACACTTCCTAAAGAGCTAAAAAGTAGGATTTTGTATCGTCCAAATCTGTCTGAAAACTTACCAGAGAAAAAGACCCCAACCACGCCACTAAATTGCAATACTGAAAGGGCAATACCTGTGTACCACAATGAGTTACCATTGTTTACCAAGTAGACAGGCAAGTAGAGTGAAAGCGAACTTTTTAACGCTGCATTAAAGAGCATAAAGAGAGCCAAGAAATAGAAGAGGTTTTTATGCTCATGAAGCAGTGTTTTAACATCTCCTTTTTCAAATTTTTTGGCTTTGATGTGGGTGCTAAAATTTTTAAAGCGTATATAGAGTAAAACAGAAGAGAGAATACCTATGGGCATTAACTTGTAACTCCCCTCTAGCCCCCACCATGAAACAGCAGCTGTAATAAGAATAGGCCCTAAAGTTCGTGCAAACTCTCCACCTACCATAAAGTAGCTCATTCCTTTCCCTGTCTCTTCTCCTGAAGATTGTTTTATCATCGTAGGGGAAGGAATATGAAAGAGTGCCGAGCTAATTCCTGCTATAAAAAGAAGTAAAACTAAAATAAAATAGGAAGAGGCAAGACCTAAAAGACTCATACTTATCGCTGTAATGGCAGGTGTGAGAATAACAAAATATTTCACATCACTCTTCTCTGCCATTAACCCCAACAGAGGGTTAAAGAGTGCAGGAATACGACGGACAATGTCTAAAAATGCCACCATGGAAAGGCTCAAACCAAGCTTTTCAATAATAAGTGGTAAAAGGGGTGCTAAAAAAGAGGAGAATATATCATGAGCAAAGTGTGCCGATGATATGGTTAAAACCTCTTGTTGTTTAAAACTTTTAGTTGATTTTTTCTCCATCTCTTTACTTAATAGCCTCTCGAACGCTCTCTTCATTGCTTAGTGTTTCGTCATACTTAACAATTACTAAACTCTCTGTATCGTTAATGTACCACTCTACAACACCTTCGATGTTATGTAAGTCAGCATGTTTTGCATGGTCGGTATCGTCAAGATGAATGTAGGCTATTTTGGTTTTAGCAGGGTTGTCAAGTGTGTAGACCATCACAGCCCATACTATACAAAGCACGATAATTCCATAAGCCACAGCACTTAATGAGACGACATCAAGCAACATACCACCAACAAAACCACCAATAAACGTACCAAAGTAACCAAAGCTGTTAAAGATACCCAATACCTTTCCTCTTTGGTGAACTTTGGCGTATTTTGATGCTAATGATTGCAAAATAGGCTCTTGAAGGTTAAACCCAATAAAGAAGATAATAATCCCTGCCACAAACATCTTGTAGTCATGACTCAAACCAATTACCAAGTAAGAGATAGCTAAGAAGAGAATCCCTAAAAGTAAAATAAGTTTGTATTTTCCTTTTTTCTCGGCAATCATCGCAGCTGGTCCCATAGCAAGAATACCTACTATCATTGAGGGCAAGTAGATTTTATAGAGTTCTGCTTTGTCCCATCCATATGTCTTGGTCAAAACAATAGGAATAATCATAAACGCAAAAGTCATAAAGCCTTTAACCAACATATTGGTAATGTTCATTTTCATCAAGTTTGCATTTTCAAAAAGCTTAAACTTGTCACTCTCTAAATAGGTATGTTTAATAGTTGGAGGATTGGGAACAGACTTAAGTAAAATAACAATAGAGATAAGTGCCAAAGCTGCTACCAAGAAAAAGAGTGTAGGAACGCCACCAAAGTGTGCTGCAATGGTTGGTCCTGCCACCATAGAGAGTGCAAATGCCATACCAATGCTTCCTCCCATGATTGCCATGGCTTTGCCTCGCTCCTCTTCACGTACCACATCACTAATGGTCGCTGTAATAACCGAACCTATCGCCCCTGCTCCTTGAAGCAGTCTTCCCAACAGAAGCATGTAAACATTGTCAGCAAGACCTGCAACAAGTGAACCAACAGCAAATATAACCAAACCAATTATAATGGTCTTCTTTCGCCCTATTTTGTCACTTAAGCTCCCAAAAGGAACTTGAAACAGCATTTGAGTTATGGCATACCCACCAATAATAATCCCCACCATTGTGTGGCTAGAGTTTGGCATGTTCAGTGCATAGATAGAAAGAACAGGAAGGACAATAAAGAGTCCAAACATTCGCAGTGAAATAATCAAGTTTAAAGGTAGAATTTTTTTAAACATTAAATCTCCATTTATAAGTTTAAATTATAAGTATAATTTGAATAGATTATACTACTTTTAGCTAAAAGTTTAATCTAATATCGTTATGATTCGAAGATGAAACGAATAGCAACAGCCATTGAAGTAAACTCTAAAGATACCCTACTTAGTTCTCGTTTTGGTAATGCCAAATATTATGCTTTTTTTGATGGTCAAAACTTGAGCATTGAAAAAAACAACAACAAAGGGGGAGCTTCTCTTTTAACGTGGCTTCAAGAGAAAGGGGTTTCACATCTCTTACTTAAAGAAGAGGGGAAAATCCCTTGTGCATGGACAAAAGAGCATAAAATCACGCTGCTTTACCCTAGCCACCAGAACCAACCCAAACTTCAAGAGATGGTTCAACTCTATTTTCAACTTTAGATAAATGATGCACTAAAGAGTGCATGAAGCATCACTTTTAAGAGTCCCATTGAGAGTTTCAATGAGGCAAATCTTCATTTTTTTAAAGCTTCTGAATGCTCACTAGATGCTATCTCATCAAAAGCATTAAGATTCCATCTTACAAAACCTACAGCTACCCAGACCATAATGGGTAAACTCAAATACCAAACAATCTCTCCTAAATATTCCATAACTTTTCCTTAATAGTGGTGTGGGTCAGATTTGACCTCATCTATGCTTAGTTTTTGGCTGTCCATCGAACGCCAAACCATCACAATGTAGCCTAAAACAATGGGAACTAAGAGTGAAACCACACTCATAACCATTAGAGTATAGTGACTACCTGAGCTATTTACGATGGTCAATGAACTCTGTAAATCACTAAGTGACGGATAGAAAACAGTATAATTTAGACCCAAAAGCATCAGTAGTATAGTTACCATCATCACAGTAGCTGTTCCTGTAAACCAAATAGCTACAGGACTATTTTGAACCAATACCAAGTAAATACCAAAGAGAAAGAGTATTACCGAAAACACCAACAGTATCAATAAAAGAGGCATATCTAAGAGATTACTCCATATCTTCATAGGTACGACCGAAACCACACTTTGACTATTGTATGCATAACCATCGCCTAACATTATCATTGTAAGTAGAACCAAAAAAAGTGGTAAAAAGAGAATAAACTCTCGTTTAAGTCGTGACAAAATACGCCAAGCTATTGCTTCGTTTTCTAAACTGTTATAAAAATATAAAAGTCCTTGAATCCGTGAAAGAAGAACCAGAACCAAACCAAAGAGCAAGTTAAATGGATTTAAGAGTGCTTCCAGTCCATAGCTAGATTGTGTCCAATGCGATAAATTCATATCGTTCACCTCAAAATTTCCTCCACTATAAAGGGTAGCTAATGCCACACCAATAAGAAAAATACCTAATGAACCGTTAATAAAGAGTAGCCACTCATAAAAACGGGTTCCAAAAAAGTTGTTGGGCTTTTTACGGTATTCATAAGAGACAGCTTGAATAATAAAACAGAAGAGTATTGCCATCCAAACAAAATAGGCTCCTCCAAAACTTACAGCATAAAAAAGAGGAAAGGCGGCAAAGATTGCCCCTCCAAACATGACCAAGGTCGTAAAACCAAGTTCCCATTTACGCCCTAAAGAGTTAATAATTAAATCTCGTTCATCTTCAGTTTTACCCAAACTATAAAGAAGAGTCTGCCCACCTTGTACAAACATCATAAAGACAAATAGCCCTCCTAAAAGAGAGACTATAAACCACCAATAACTCTGTAGTGTATATAATTCAAACATCTTAGTGTTCCCCCTCTGGACCAATTTTTATCTGTGTTAACATAATTTTTACCTCAGCAATTAACAGACCTGTAAACAAAATAGCAAAGAGCCAAAAAGTTATCATCACTGAAGTTGATGCCACATTAGAGGTTGCCATACCAACAGGTAACAAATCTTGAATCGCCCATGGTTGTCGTCCTACTTCTGCAACAATCCAACCTGTCTCTTGTGCCACATAGCCTAGAGGAATAGTTCCAACCATTGCCCAAAGTAGCCAATGTTTAGATGCTATGACATCACGTCGTGTCCAAAACAGAACAACTGCAAAAAGTACCAAGAACCATGTACCTAGCCCAACCATAATATGGAAACTATAGAAACTAAGTGCCACATTAGGAATGGCATCTTCAGGTTTTTTCAAATAACCA
>JALVXD010000158.1 GCA_027038295.1 Campylobacteraceae bacterium | reverse complement strand
AAAAGGGAGGCAAAATGAAAAACATTGTAAGAGTTTGGATAGGTGACCCCTATAAAGATGGTCACTTTAACGGAACAGCTTTTTTTATAGACAATCATACTCTGGTCACAGCTAAACATGTGGTGAAAAACCATGACGATAAAATTTACCCCAACATCTTTTTAACCGATATGCCTGATGGGGGTATGACTCCTGTAGCTGAAGTGATAGAGTGTGAACGTGACATGGTGGTTTTAAAAGTTGAAAAATCATTTGAGATAGATACTGTAACATTTACTGACACTCTAAATGAGGGAGACAAAGTAAATGTACGTGGTTTTTATGATGCTGAGAGTTCACAAAAGAGTTATGAGAACCATGTGAGTGGTTATATAAATAGAGAAAATACCTATGAGTTACAAAATCATTTGACACATGGTTTGAGTGGCTCTCCAGTCTTTTTAGATGGAGCTATTTGTGGGGTGACTAAGGCTATAAGTTCTGCTAAGAATATTACCTATGTTATCCCTATTTCTGAGCTTTGTATTGATATTGATATTGAGATGAGAAAAGAGAAGAGCAAAGAGGTTTTGACTGATGCCCCTTTCTCTTTAGGGATTTTAAAAAAAATCTATAAGAGTTTTAAGGTGGTAACTGTTCCATTTGTAGTGCTAATGATACTTATGGTGCTAGGCTCAAAACAGCTTTTTCCTAACTTAGAGTTAAAAGATACTGTTTTTGCATTTATGTTTGTAGCCTTTGTCTTGTCTAAGTTATATATGTATCTAAGCGATAAATTCAGAAAGGAGACGTGATGAAAAAGGTACTTTTAGCCCTTGCAGGGTTGTTGTTGCTTCTATTGTCCTATGTTGTTTTAGGAAATCTAAAAGTAAAAGAGGTGAGCAGTAAGGCTCCTCCAGTAGAGGCTACAGGCTCTTCAGTTTCTACCCCTACACCAGCTCCTCCTGTCTCAACTGGCAATGATAAAATTACTAAAGTCTCCATAGGTGATAAAGAGGAACAAAAAGATATAAATGTTCGTTCTCATGTCTATACGGTTATAAACAAAGAGGATGACTTAAAGAAGTTATCCTATACACTAAGTTATGTGCTTTTCCCTAAAAATCTGTCAGGGCATAGTAACAAAATAACAGCCTCATACAAACGTTATGTAGAGGTTTTAGAGCAGATTCAAGAGTTACGAAAGATTGACAAGGGTAATGTAATGGTACAAAAACCATTACGTTTCCCTCGAACCGATAACCATTTTGTACTTTTTAAAAAGGGTGAAGATGAGAGTCGGGTAACGGTTGAAAACTATAACTATGAGCTATCTTATAAGGTCTTAGACTTTTTTCAAGAGAAGTACCCAAATGTTCGATTTGATGATGATGGACCTTACATCATTACTACGGCGAGTAATGTTATGAATGGAGCAAAAGATTTCTCTTTTTTATACATAAACCTAAGTAACTTTAACAACTCTGCCATAAGAGAGGCGATAGAGAGTTACAAAAAACGCCTTGTAGACAAAGGCAATAGCGATATTGAAAAGCTAGAGGGTTGGCGTTACTCTCTACTTGCAGCTTTGACCAACTTCAATGATGATATTCATTTGGTTCGCTCTGCTATGGCTGGGGACTTTTAATCCCTTAGCCAAGAGCTAACTCCTCTTTGTTACTAATTGAGGTTCTTTTTAGACTCAATAAGCAGAAGAATCTCTGTTCTTAGTTCATTGTCTTCAAGTAGCTCTTTCATACTCTCATAAAATTTTTTCTCTTGATAATTTTCAAGATATGCAGAGAGTTCTAAAAGAAGTTCTCTATCTATAAGAGATAGCAGTTTTTTATAATCAGAGTGTTCCACATCGCAAACATGATGTTCTATAGCAGTTCGTATGAACTCTTTAATCGTTCTATTACTATTTGGCATGATGTATCCTTTTTTGATAATACATGTTATAAGTATATGACTATTTTTCTTTAGAAGGTATTAGACTCTTTATGATGTTTTTTGAAAACCATGTATAGATTTTTAAATTTCAGATTAATATCTATATGTTAAAGAGGCAATTCCTACACTGTTTGAAACAGAGATATCATGTTCTTGCTTGTGTAAATCAAGTGTATAGAGTGATGGAATTTCAAAAAAGTGCATATCATAACTAAAATTTAATGAAAAATTATAATTAAGCGCATAAGAAAGCTCTACTCCATAACCATGTTTCATTAAATCTTTGGTGTTGTAGACAGTGCGTCCATCATCCTCTATAGAGGTTCTTTTCTCTCCTGTATAGGCTTTAATCTTAGTACTAAAATTTTTATATGAATAGGTGTCTTCAGCAGAAATAGAGTAGTAGTTTTTCTGACTATATGCATTGGTATTAATGTATGGTATTGTAATTTTTATATTGTTTTTTATGCCCTTATCAATTATTTTTGTATAAGAGAGGTAAGGGGAAATCTGATAAAGGTCAATATTCCCTAGAATACCATCTTTATCATACCCTTTAGAGTAGTGAGACCAATAGAGGTTAGCACCGTAAGCTAATTTATCTTTATTATGGAATGTATATTTTCCTATTTCACCTATAAGTACCTTTCCATCACCAAGGTCAATGTCATCTGTATTGATAACATGTAGACCAAATTTATACATAAATGAAGGAAAATATCGGCTATAAAGCACTGTGTAATCATCTTGCGTAAAATCGTTAATATAGTTTTGTTTAAAGTCTACATGGGTATGAGAAAGGTCAAGTTCTAAAAGATAATCTAAATCACCATAACTGATATAGCCTCCTCCAATCTTAACATGTTCGATTAAACTTTTTTGGGCATTTTTATGAAAATGAATAAGTTCATCATACCGAGTGAGTGTAAATGTCTCTGCATAAAGTATAGAGGAGCATAAAATAGAAGCTCCGATTAAAAGATGTATAGGTTTCATGGCTCTTTCCTTATGAGTTTTGTCTTTTGATAACAGATAGTTTGAAAGCCTTTGTTATGAGGTGAAAATGTAACTTCACCTAAATCACTGCTAAGAGAATAGGCATTATAGGTATAGCGTTTTTCAATTTTGTAGAAATTCTTATTGACGGTAGATAAAAGCTCTATTTTCATGGTCTTTAATTTTGAGTAGAGTAGATTAATGGGAAGGTAATCGGTAAAATAGATACCATCTTTATGTATGTATGGAATACGTGGTGCCAAAATGAATAGCTGTTGCAAGGCTGAGTTTTCCCCTGAATAATGATAAAAATAGAACATGAGGTGATCTGCATAGAAAAAGAGTTTATTGTTTTTCTCATCTTCAAAATAAAACTCTCCACCACTGTTCATGCATACAGTAAACGAAGTAGTACCTCTTTTTTCTCCATCTTCATAGATATCATAGTGTAATACATCATCTAAAATAAAAATAAGCCGTGAATGGACATTTTTATTGACAATAACATTTCTAATCAGTTCACCTTTTTTTGGAAGATGGTTAAAGAGAAGTTGCTTTTCTACATAGTATTCACTGAAGGTAAACTTTTTTGTAAAAGCATTGATAACACCTATCTCTTGTACCTGAATATGAATATGAGGTTCAGGAGAGTACCCACTGTTCCCACATTTTGCAATAATCTGGTTCAGCTTGATATAATCTCCTATTTTTACATGAAGTGAATACTGCATTAGATGGCTGATTTCTATGTAAAATCCAAGATCGCTTTTTATAATGATATAGTTTCCCCAGTTATTGACTCTATCAACTTCTCCAATAATATTATCGCTAAGATCTTCTCTTGCATCTATAACATATCCACTAATAGGAGAGAGAATGGACTCCCCAAAAGCATAGTAGTCTGTCAAAAAAAGTCCTTCTGCTTTATAGGTCTTATTATATTTTGTTTTAACAAAATCATAGGCATATTTATATTTACCCTTGTGTGTCCATTCTCCATTAAAATCCTGATAGACAGACCACTCTCCACTAAAGGGAAGAGATATTTTTATCTGATTTGAGCCAAAACGGAAAATATTGCTCAAATAGTAAGAGAGAGACTCCTCTGGTGTGGACTTTATGTTATAGTTAAACTCCTTATAGTAGAGCATAGAGAGTACAAAAATAAAGGCTGTCACTGTCATATTAAAAGGCAATGTAAACACAGGAATACCATAGTAGTAAAAAATTGTGTGTAACGCATCGGATATGACAACGCTAATAAGTACACCCATCATAGCAATAAAAAAATTACGAATGGTAGGAAGAAGAAATATACCACAAAGGGCAGTTGCGACTATAATATAGTTGAAATTATAGGGGTTTAAAAGAGCACTTTCGTAAGAGCCAAGAAAGACAGCATGTACAGCAACACCAAAATAAAATCCAGTCACCATTATAATAAACAAAATTCTTGAAAAATAGAGTACGATGAGCGAAAGTAAAAGACCTGAAAGTGCATTGGGTAAAAAGAAAATGGTTCCAACCGAGCGAAAAAAGCTGGAAAGAAAAGAGGGAAGTGCTAAATTGTAAAAAGAAGTGCCACTTTCAAAAGTGACAGCTGTATGACCAATATATTTGTAAGAGGCTAAGTAAATCAGTATTGTAATAATAGAAAAAGGCAATGAAAGAATGGGTAAACTGTATACGCTAAAGAGTCTATTGAGCATAAATGAGAGTAAAAAAGTAAAAATGGAAGCAATGATAATTAGTGAAATACTAATATAGGAAAGTGGAAAGATAAAACCAATCCCCATGCCCACAAGTAAAGAGTTGTAGATATAAAACCCTTCACTAAAATATTCACTTTTAAATTCAATCAGTTTTGCAAAGAGTAATATAGATGCAATAGCAATCATCCCACTTATAGCAATGCGATAATTCATAAAAGTAATAAGAATAATAAGTATTCCTGCTACTTTATTATTGAGAAATAGAATAGCACTATAAGGCTTAATAATATTTTCTAGTAACTCTTTTGTTTCCGTAATCACGCTTATACTTCTTTATAATTAACAGTATCCAAATCATCAACCTCTTTGATTACTCTTGTGTTTCCCTCTTTATCTATGAGTACTACAGCTGGTTTGTAGCGAATAAATTGCATAGATTGGGTATAGTTGTATGCACCTACAGGTGAAATACTTAGCACTGTACCTCTGTTTAAAGGTGGGAGCATGATATTCTCTTCAATAATATCAATATTCATACAGAGTGGTCCATTAAGCATAGAGAGTTCATTTTCTCCTTCATAGCGTTTATCCAATTCAATATTAAAGTTGTACCAGTTTGAGGTATAGAGTAGATTAACTCCTGCATCCATGATATACCCTTTTTTCCCATCTGGAAATCTTTTGTATCCCCATACAGAACTAAGTAAGTATCCTGCTTCATCAATGAGATGTCTTCCTGTCTCCAGATATAGTTTTGGTAATTTCTTACTTCTGTTGTTGTCATAAATAGCATTGGTAATAGCATCAGCATACTCATCTGCTGTTGGGATAATGACTTCGCTTGATTGGTAGACACCTTTGAGGTTACTTTTACTAGCAAATCCTCCACCTAAGTCAATATACTCAATTTCATATCCAAATTGATTTTCTATGATTGCTTTTAGATGCATAAGTTTTTCTGTTGCCATACCATAAGCCTTGGCATCTAGCATAAATGTACCAATATGTGCATGTAGACCGTTAAGAATTAGTTTTCCATTTTGATGCATTCTTTCTACGGCTTCTAATGCTTCATTGTTCTCATAGTTAAATCCAAAACGACTCCACTGAGGGTAGATACCTGTATCCATATTGACTCTAATCGCAACAGGAATCTGTATATTTAGCTCCTCGGCAATCTCTTCAAGGTCATTGAGCTCAAAGAGGTGGTCAATGTGTATTTTTGCACCCTCTTGTACGGCAATTTTTAAATCTTCTTTAGGTTTATATGGTCCGTTAAAGATAATATCTTTTCCCTCAATACCTAATGCTCTTGCTTTTTGGTATTCAAACTCACTAACCACCTCAGCACAAGAACCTAATTTATGAAAAATACGACATATCTCATTGAGATAGTTTGTTTTATAGCTCCATCCAAACTCCACATCACTGTAGCGTGTAGAGAATGCTTCATACAAGGTATTGTATTTGTCTTCTATCTCTTGCTCAGTAAAAACAAATAGTGGACTACCATATTTTTCTGTAAGATCATTGACATTAACTCCAGCAATATTTGTTCGTATTTTTTGAGTTTTTACGGGGCTTCCATATTTGCTCCCCATGGCAAAATCAATTTTATTAATGGTTGGTTTTTCATAGTGCATTTAAAGTTCCTTTGTGGATAATAGTGTAATAAAGTTTGAAAAATCTGTGACCAGTTCATCGACATACCTGACATACATTTTGTTCTGAGGATAGTCAAATTGAGGCTCTATCTCTTTGCCCTCCATAATCTCAATGACCATTTTAGGTAGGTTTATACCTATGGCTGTAGCAAAATAGACCCATGCAGGAAATCTTGGATTAATTTCAATGAGGTAGATACTGTTCATATTTACCATACATTCTAGTTCAAAAGGACCTTTCCACCCTGTCTGTTTGGCAAACTCTTTTGCTATATTTAGAAGTTTTTCATTATGGATAGTAATTCCTGTCCATATTTTTCCAATATCTGTTGTGGTGAGTTTTTTGATACCTACTGCACCTTTGAGTTCTCCCTTCCCGTCAGCGACACCTACGAGGTTGACCTCTTCACCCTCTACAACTTCTTGTACAAGAATAGGAAAACCCCACTCATTAGAAATTTTATAAAAGTTTTCAATAGCACTTTCAAGATTTTGTGACATATAGGCTTTGTAGTAATTCCCTTTTATCATAAGAGGGAAATCAAGCTCTTCACTGACGCTTTTAAGCTCTTCAACTGAACCTATTTCAAATGTTTTTGGATAGGTAATCTGAAGTCTTTTAGAAAGTGTATCGAGTCTGTTTTTGTTTCTTAGCTCAAAGTTCTCTTCTGAAGGCAGACAGAGTTTAATGCCCATTGCTTCAATCTCATCTTGATACTTGATGTAGAGAGGCAACTCTGCATCAAGGTTGGGAATAATCGCATCTAAACCACTCTGCTCTTTTATGTGTAAAAGTCTGTTTTTTAGCTCTTCAAAGCCCAAAGAGGGGTAGGGCATAAGGTAGTTCTTGCTTGTAAGCCCCATATAATCACCTGGTTCATTTGGGTCGTAACTAAATCCAATAAGTTCATACTCATCTTTTAAGCTTTTGGCAAGTGGTATACCTGGTGCTGGATTGTCCGTATTGTTCAACCCACTTATAGCAATTTTCATTGTTGTAGTCCATATATTCTTAATTTTGCGAAGAAGTCTCCAACATCAATAAAAAGTTCATCTGGGCTAATTTCGTACTTTTCTGAGAGAGTTTTAATAATCTCATCTTTAGACTGCCCCTCTTTTAGGTACTCAATAATCTCTTTTCCCGTTTTATTGAGCTTATAACTGTTCCCCATCATAGGATGAAAAGCGACATTATTGTCTAAAATTAATTGTGTAATGGTATGCATCATACCTCCCCTGTGTTTTAAGTAAAAAATCATTATATTAATTAGTATGTTAAGCTTAACTTATAAAAATAATAATCTAATCAAATTTTTAAGAGGAGAAAGAGAAAGTAACAGCCATGTGGTTTTGACAAATGGGGAGATTATACTTTTTATAAAAAATGAAAAGTGAAAGAGTGAGGTTGAGGGGTATTTTGGCTAGGTGTGAAGCCCTTAGCTCTTAAACTTCTCCACCTTAGTTTGTGAAAATGGAATACCCATATTATAAGTACTAAAAGGGATAATCCGTGTAGGTTCTATCATAAAGTTACACTCTCTTTTTATGTTTATGGCATCAAAGTTTACAATGTCTGAAAACTCTGAAATGACCAAACGGTAGACGTTTTCATAGCCCATATCAGCTGGTCGTAAAAAGTCGGGCCAACAGCAGAAGAGTTTCTGTTTTATCTTATCACTCATAATACTCTCACCCATGGCTGTGTCAAGACTAACGGTATCTATAACGGCTTTTACAAACTCTTTGTCCTTTTCAAAGGTTACCGTTCCACGGTGTTCGGTAATAAGCTCTTTGGGGAGTTGACCCGTAACTGGCATAAGCTCTGCAAAAGGGTTTCCATCTTCATCGCTTCCCATGGTTTTAGCTGCGTAGCCTACCCCAATTTTATGTGGGTCACAGGGTAGAGGAATCATGTCATCAGATGTAAATGGGTTTCCTTCATCTTCTATAATAATTTTTCGTATCTCTGAAAGTGTGATTTTAAAGTCTCCCTCTGCATTAATGCGTCCTGCCTCTTCTACGGGTTGAAATACAATTCCTCTAATGCACTTGTAGGTTCTTGAAAATTTAATAATCTCTGGAATCTCATGCTCATTAAGCCCTTTTTTGACCACCACTACTAAGCTGGTAGAGATATTGTACTTCTCTAACATCTCTAAAGCTTTTAGGCGAATGTCTGACATGTCTCTAGCACGTAAATCTTTAAGTACATCTGGATTGAGTGAGTCAAACTGCAAGTAGACCTCAAATCCTCCTCCTAGTTTTTTAAGAGCTTTTACAAAGCTTTCATCTTCTGCTATTTTTATGCCATTGGTGTTGAGCATAAGGTGGCGTACTGGTGATTTTTTTAAGTATTGGAGTATTTCTACAATTTTTGGATGAGTGGTTGGCTCTCCACCTGTTACTTGTATGAGGTCGGGTTCAGACTCGGTCTCTAAGAGTGTGGCTAACATCTGCTCTATGTCGTCCATACTTCGGTGGTTTCCAAGCCCTGGTTCGGCTGAGTAGTAGCAGATGTTACACTTCATGTTACACTCGTCGGTAATGTTAAAAAGAGCCAAACAGGGGTGGTTTTGGTGTTGAGGGCAAACCCCACAGTCAAAAGGGCAACCTTTTAAAACTTGAGTCAGAGGTTTTTCGGGTAGGTCAGGCTGTTTGAGGTAATCTTCACATTTTTTGTAGTACTCATAGTCCGTAGAAATCTTTACCATAGACTCCCCACACTTGGGGCAGAACTTTCGTAAAAAAACCTCATTGCCTTTGGTGACAATGTGGGTGTCTATGAGGTGCTTTAGGTCATTACAGAGGTGACAGAAGCTTTGGGTTGCTGTTAGGTATAGGTCGTATTTTTTTGAGTAGTGTGCCATGGGGTTCCTTATAAGAGAAAAATAAGTAGAGGAGAGAGAAGAACATTTACTCCAACAACAATAATATTTAATGCTGTATCTCCCACAAGTGCTAGTGGTGTCATTGCAATCTTTTTTAGTGAGCTTTTATCTTTGTAAATAGAGCCAATGACGTGTAAGCGTCTTGATTGTTTGAGTTTAATGGCTTTTTTATTGACTTCTGCATTGGCTATGTATCTTGTACCTTTCATAAAAAATGACTTTTGATAAACAGTTATATTGTTATATACAGGTCTACTAACATAAAGAGGGTCAGGCTCCTGAGCAACATAATTACGTTTGTCCCTTGGTATAAACTTATGTGTAGCCAACCATGCTCTTTGCTCTTTACTAATATCTGAATTTGGGATAAAAGAGATAATTTTTAGCTCTACTACTCTGTTATCTTTAGTATCAAGAGAAGCCTCTACATGAAAATTCTTCTGTTTTAGGTTTAAAAAATCTTTAGACTTTAAAAGCTCTGCAAACTCTTTTGAGCCTTGGTTAAATATGTAGTGATATTTCTCTCCTAAAAAGACAAGTTCATCTCCTGTTTTATTGGTATAGAAAGAGATAATTAAGTCATCATAGGATGTGTTGACACGGTCTTTGTCATCACTCCAAACACCTTGTGTTATTTCAAATGGAGCTCTTTGCATGCATCCTAGTGAACTAAAAATAACCATGGCTAGAGTTGTAATGGATAGAAATAGTTTTTTCATGAACTTCTCCGTAAGTGATATAGTGAGTATATAACAAGCCCCAAACAGAAAAACTGAAACACATTCAGACCTAAGGCAATGGTCTCATAAGGTTTTAAAAATTCCCATACAAAGCGTTGTGTAGCATACAGTAAAATGAACTGATAGAAGATATATTTTTCAAAGTAAAGTCTGTTTTTAAAATAAACATAAAGAACATAGATAAAAAAGAGAGCCATTACAGCAGACTCATATAGCTGAACAGGGTGACGAGTTATGCCATCACCAAAGTCGTAACCTAAAAAAGAGTCAGTGGCTATGCCATAGGTGTAGTCATCGAGTCCAGATAAAAAACAACCCACACGACCAATGGCAATACCTATGGCCAAAGAGGGGACAAAGTAGGCTCCTGTGGAGCCTTTTATGTGCATGATTTTTTTAAATGTCTCTACAGCTATCGTCCCTCCTATAATGGCTCCCAGTATGGACTTACCTATGATGAGTGATTCTGACTCTACGGAGATATAGGTGTTGATAGAGCCAACAATAAAAGCTCCAAAAAATGCACCGACTATAACGGTGGTATAATAGGCATAACGTACATTTTCATTTT
>JALVXD010000157.1 GCA_027038295.1 Campylobacteraceae bacterium | reverse complement strand
AAGGTTATTTAGCAGAGTTAAAGTTACCAGCACTTAAATTTCTCTTCTCAATAGTAAGTTTAAATGAGAATGGTGAAGATGAAATAGAGGTGAATTTAGATGGTTCCACAGCCAATACACTTAGTGGCGGAGAGTTCAACCGTGTACGTTTAGCATTAATGGTTGTAGCTCTTTCAGGTGTAAAAGAGGGTGGGGTGCTTATATTAGATGAGATAGATGCCAATGTTTCAGGTGATGAGTCTATTGCTATTGCTAATATGATTTCAAAGTTATCGGAAGTTTATCAGATATTTGCTATTTCTCATCAAGCACATTTAGCCTCTAAAGCCAATCAACATTTACTTATTGAAAAATCAAAGGGAGTAAGCAGAGTAACATTATTAGACAAAAATGGACAAATAGATGAGATAGCAAGAATTATTGGTGGGGAAAAGCCCAATGAAGAAGCCCTTAGTTTTGCAAAAAAGTTATTAAACTAAGAGGCGTATAAATGTCAAAAAATCTTAAAAATGATGAATCATTTTTTTTTGTATGTTTTGACGAATTTTTGTAGCCAGTGGTGATGATGATTGAAGTAAAACTAGAACTATTGTAGATGAGATAGTTTTCATGGGTTATCCTTATATGTTTTCTTATAATAAAAGTATATAGAGAGAGTGGTTAGTAATAGTGAAAACTATAATATTTAATATCATTTTTTTTGTTAGTTTTTAGTTTCTATAACATTAAAAAATCAATTAAAATACCTATGGTTTATATTTTATTTTATTTTATTAGAAAATAACAATTTTATAAATTGTTTTATATAAAACTTGTTAAAATCATAAAAACATAAAAAGGAGTTCTTTGAAACCTTTAACATTATTATATATAGAAGATGATATCGATATACAAGAGATTTATGTAGAATTTTTAAAAGAGTCCGTTGAAACAGTTCATTTAGCAAATGATGGAGAAGTTGGATATGAGTTGTATCTTTTACATAAGCCTGATATTATTTTACTTGATATAAACATGCCAAAACTTGACGGATTGAGTTTGGCAAAAAAAATACGTCAAACAGATAAAGAGGTTCAAATCATAATTACAACAGCACATGCAGAACAAGAGAATTTATTGAAAGCTATTGAACTCTATTTGGTTAAATATATTCTAAAGCCAATAGACTTTAAGGAATTGAAAGAGGCTCTAAATAAGGCAATGAGTGAGTTAGAATATATTTCTGATAATGAAAATATTGAACGAGATGTATTTTGTCTTGATAGTAAAACCCTTTGGTACAGAGATACAGAAAAATTGTATGCCCATAATATTGAAGTAAAATTAACAAAAAATGAACGTAGGTTATTAACACTTCTTTCGACAGATGAAAATAAAGTTTTTACATTTTTTGATATTTTTAATCATATTGCTCAAGATAATTATGATAAAAATTATGATGCCAATCAAGTTCGTGCTTTAGTAAAGCTGTTACGGAAAAAAATCCCAAAAGAGTCGGTTATTAATATTTATGGAGAGGGGTATCGTTTTAATCCTATAAATATTGAAGATTGTCAAAATTTAGATTCGTTAGTATAATTTAAAAGTATTTTATAGAGTTTAGAAATATCAATAGGTTTATGCAGATAGCCATTCATCCCTGACTCTAGTGTCTTTTGTATGTCTTCTTTCATAGCAGAAGCCGTAATAGCATAAATCGGTATTATTTTATCGGTTTTTCGTATCTCTCTTGTTGCTTCATAACCATCAAGTATAGGCATTTGAATATCCATAAGTATAAGAGAATAACTATTTTTCTGATGAAGTGCTATAGCTTCTTTTCCATTTTCTGCAATATCTATTTTTATATTGGTCTCTTCTAATAGACCTAAAATAATCTCTTGATTAATAAAGTCATCTTCAGCTAAGAGTATTTTTGTATCTTTGAGTTTTTCGATATTTATTTTATTTTCTAGTTCATCTTTTATTGAGATTTTATTTTTTTCAATAGAATCAAAATTTAACTCTTCAAGTTCAATCTCAAAGATAAAACTACTTCCTATATTAAAAGTACTTTCAACCCATATTTTTCCATTCATCATCTCGACTAGTTGTTTAGAAATAGCAAGTCCTAAACCTGTTCCTCCGTACTTTCTACTAATGCTACCATCTGCTTGAGAGAAAGGTTTAAAGAGTCTCTCTTGGTCCTCTTTTGTCAATCCTATACCTGTATCTTTAGTTTCAAATCTAACTTGATTATTACTAATCTTATTAACCGTAATATCAATGGTACCATTATTTGTAAATTTAATGGCATTGCTTAATATATTGATGATTATTTGAGACAGTCTCAAACTGTCGCCATAAAAAGAGTGTGCAATGGCAGTTGAATAGTGAGTGACAATAGTAACATTTTTTTCTATTGCTTGAAATCGTAAGAGTTCTATTGTCTCATCTATTATATTCTTCAACTGAAAGTTAGATTTTTCTAGTTCAAGTTTTCCTGCTTCAATTTTTGATATATCTAAAATATTATCAATAATAGCAAGTAACCTTTTTGCTGAATTGTCAATTTTTTCAATAAAATTACGTTGTTTGTTATCTAGGTTGGTTTCAAGAGTTAAATAACTCATTCCTATAATACCATTCATGGGAGTTCTTATTTCATGGCTCATATTGGCTAGGAACTCTGACTTTAATTTTGCTGTATTCTCTGCTTCTATGTTTAATCTTTTTAGTTTGTCGTTATCTTTTTCTAGTTTTTTTTGTAGTTGATTAAATCCACTAACAACTTCACCAATTTCGTCTTGGTATTCATCTACTATTTTTTTAGAAAAATCAGGTCTGTTTGTATTTAAATTTCTAATAGAGTATTGAACTTTATGAAAACGACATTTAATATGATGATACATGTAAGCAGACATACCAATAACAATAATAAGTCCGATGATGGAGAGCGTTAAAGAGAAAGAGAAAAACTTTGCATTACTAAGTTCAAGGTCATTAAGAGAGAGTGATAAATTTTTAAATGCATCTCTATGTTGTTCTGTTAAAATTTTTTTTGTTTCGCTATTGAGATATTGTAGTTGTTTAATACATGGTATGCTGTCTGCTCTTGTACCAGATATAAGCTTATGGCTTATTTTTGTAGATAGTTTAAAAAACTTTTTAATGAGTTTTTCTTCTTCTATGAGTTTATTGCTATGAGGGTAGGTTTTTAAAGTTTTGATATTTTTTAAAATATTATCTTTTTCAATTTCAGCACTTTTGAGATAGTCAAGATCATTCATTCTTACAGCATTAATAACCAATAAAGAATTCTTTTCATACTTATGTAAGTTATCAGTATGTAAAGCACTTATAATAAATTTTTCATTTTTAATTTTATTAAGTTGCTCCAAAGAGGTGGTTGTAAAAATATAGTTCATAAGAATATGTAGAATAGCAAAAATAATACCAATTAAAAAAATGAGACGTATTTTGAATAAAATGCTGAGGTTAGACATTGATTGCTGAACTTTCTATTTTTCATAATATTTTAGTATTAAAGTTCAGTATTTATGGTTGTATGTCTAATAGTTTTTTTTATGCTTATAAGATGTTACTTATCGCAACATCTTATTTAATAGTTAAAATAAGTTTTCCATTTAATGGATTTGATGAATAAGTAATAATCATAGAGTTTTTTTGAATCTCTTTTTTTACCTGTTTATTAGAGAGTCGTTTGGGTGGTTGCTGATTTCCCTTATAAATTTGATTAATCCAATATTCTCTAATTTGAGAAGGTGTTTTTTTTACAACCTTTTTATAGAATTTTTCGTAAAGTTCTCCATTTGAACTGTCTATAGGAGTGACTTTTATTCCTCTGATATTATCAGTTTTTTTTAAGAAGAGGTCGGTTAATTCTTTTTGAGTTATATCTGTTAATTTATTGTTTTTAGGCGTAATTATCGAGATATTAGCAAAAGTAATTGAGGTTGTAAGTAGAGATAGAAATATAGGTTTCAAAGTTAATCCTTTAACGTTAATAGTTTATTATATGGATTGATTATAATGCTATAAATCTTAAATAAATATTAATAATAAAATTAGTCAAAAAAATTATATTATATTTTTAATGTTTCTAATAATTTCACTCATTTCTTGTGTGAACGCATTAATTAATATTTTATCTGATTCTTTTTCAATTTCTTGAATAGTATGGGTTATGGGTATCATACCTAGCGTACTTGTTAGTCCTTTTAATGTATGAAGAGTATTTTTTAGTTCTTCTTCATTTAAAAGATTTAAATTTAACGTTTCATTTCTCTCTACAAAACGAGTTAAGATTTTTATATAGAGTGAAGAGTTGTTATTGAAGTGTTTCAGTCCTACCTCAGTATCAATAGAAGAGGAGTTTAATAGTTTAAGTTTGATGTTGTTATTTGTATTGTTGTCTATCATATAATTCCTTTTATCTAACATGTTTTGTTAGATTTATTAGAAAGGAAGTATAGCAGTATAATGAGTTATGAATGTGAAAAAGTGAGGAATATATACACTATATATTTGTAGAAATCGTATAGATGTTTTTATTATTGTTGATTTTTTTTGTGCTTATTTGAGATTTTAAAAGTTCTACTAAAATTTCAAGTTCTTCTGGCGTCATATTTAATTTTGAACTGAGTTCTATTGTTTTATTTATGAGGGGAGCCTCTTCTCTAATAGTAAATCCAGATACATTAGAAACAGTGTTTTTTATATAAATAGACATTAAAAGTGTTAATATGATAGAAAGTATTAAAAATAGTACTTTTATAACTTTATTTAAAGAGTGAAGTAAAGACTCATTCTCTAATACCCTTAGTTCTGCTTTGTACGAATTATAATATTCATTACTGATTTGTTCATAGTTCATGTTAATTCTCCTAAATTAAAATAGAATAATAACCCAAGAGTTGGTAAAAAGAGTGAAAATTACACCTTTTTTGTTTAAATTTTTTTATTCCACTCTTGATAAAGAAAAGCAAATATATCTTTTGCTATCCTAACGTGCTAAAAGGAGTACGATGAAAAAAAACAATATAACACTTATACTATTAGGAATAATTCTTATTGTCTCTATTGTATTCGTTTCTATTAAAATATTTGACCAAGGTAAATCTATATTTCCTCTCTCTTCTGACTCCTCTGTAAAAAAATTCTCATTAAAAGCAATTGATGGAACAACTTTTAATTTAAAAACAGAGAAAAAGAAAATTATGATTGAAGGTATGGAAAATAAAATTGTATTTTTAAAGGTATTTGGATGGGATTGTCAGTTTTGTATGAAAGAGGTTCCTGAACTTATAGCATTACAAGATTCCTTGTCTGATAAATTTGCTGTACTTGCTATCGAAGGACAAGAACATTCACGAGATATTTCTTTAACTAAAATTAAAGAGTATGGTATTAATTATCCTATTATTTTAGGTCAAAATCAAGATGAATTTTATAGATACCTACAAGAGCAGTATGGATGGAGTGGTATTATACCTTTGACCATTGTCCTTTCTACGAAAGGGGATGTTTTAGCATTTGAATTGGGCAAAAAGTCTTACTCTTTGTCTGAACTCTTTAAAGCATCATTAGATAAATAGGTAAAAATAACAATGAAATTATATGATTTAGACAGAACTGTTGTATCAATATTGTTAATTTCAACATCACTTTATGGGACAGGGGCTTTAGCTGAGGGATGTAGTTCATCCATTAGTAAGGAGAGTAAAGGATGTGAGTTAAAAAGTATTTTTAAAGAAGAAAAAAAGGATATTTCTAAAATAGAAGAAAAATTGGTCAATACAATAAAGGCTATGAGTCATAAAGAGATTTTTAAAATACATGAAGAAGAGGGAAACTTAAAAAAAAGTTTTCAAACCAATATCAGTAGAGATTTACGAACCATAAAGATAAATCATAAAAATCAAAAAATTACTATTATCCGTAAGGTAATAGATGATAAAAAAAGTTGTCCTCCATACTGTATTGTTCCTATGAATATTGATGGTGTAAAAACTGTTGGTGAATTAGAGACATTAGATTTTATTAAAAATTTAAATAAAAATTCAGATAGTTTATTACTTGATATGAGAGAGAATAAAGATTATAATAAAGGAACTATCCCTGCTGCACTTAATCTTCCCTCACATATGCTAAAAGAAGATAGTAAGTATTTTAAAGAGGTACTTACGGTATTAGGGATTAAAAATATTGATGGTAAATGGATTTGTGAAGATGTTCATGACCTATTGATTTTTGATAATGGTCTAACTGATAATAAAGCATTTGAGGCGATAAAAAGTCTTTTAAAGCTCTCTTATCCTTCTAATAAGATTTTTTATTATAGGGGAGGCTTTAGTAGTTGGAAGAGTTTAGGTCTAACTATTTATGAGAAGTGATACTTACATAACATCATCAGTTGACAAGTATGGTTTGGAGACATTTACAACACCTAGTGTTTGAACAATATTTAACTCTTCTAAGTTATCATCTTTAGTTTCAGTTGAGATGTCAATAGGGGCTCTTATTGGTTCTTCCTCATCTATTTTATAGACGGGTGAAGCAGCAACGGTTTCTATCTCACCATAACCTAAACTTTTTTTATTCTTTTTTAGTTCATATGCATCTGATATAATATAATTTTTATTGCTCTTTCTTATAGATTTTTTAATTTTATCTAAAGTATTTTTGTTTGTTGCTACTATTTTTTTATTGATTTTATTAATAGTTCTTTGATTACTTAATGCTATTTTTTTATTAATTTGATTGGTATTTTTATCAATCTTATCATTTAAAATTTTAATATCATTTTTTATTAGAGAAGTTTCATGTTGTATACTTTTAACAATCTCATCTTGAGATATATTAGTAGAAGCATATTTTTTTAACTCTTTTAATATCTTATTTTCATTCGTTTTAACAGATTTTTTATATTGTTTATTAGTATCCATATAGTGCTTTAAATTAGATAGTATGGTTCTTTCATCTTCATGCTTCGTTGCTGATGGAAGAGTCATCTGCTCAATATGTATTACATTAGATTGTTTCTCTTCTTGGTATAGATTATTTTTAAATAAAATGTAACCAATAAGGCTTATGAGTAATAGAGAGAGTAAGGTAAGTAGAGCTTTAAATATTGACAAGTATATCCTTTTGTTAATTTGGAGCAGAATTATAGTAAAAAAGAATAAATAAATAGTGAAAAAGCTATTAATTTTATCTATTTATAGTAAATTTCATATTTAAGACCCATTTTAATGTTAATATGTTTTAGAAAGAAAAATATAAGGTTTGGAATGTTTAATAGGAATGATGAGTATATAAATGCAACAAAGAATGCACGTATTAATACCTATGATAATAGGGAGATTTCAGCAAAAGTATGGTTTATAAACTTTTCTCTTTTTACTCTATTGATTATAGGAAGTTATTATTCGTATCGTTATTATAACAATACAAAAAGTCACTATTCAACTATTGTTATGGGTGTTAGTCACACCAATACATCTGATAATGATTTAATGGTTAAGTTATATGATGTTAAAGTAGATGAAGTAACTGTAGCAAAAGAGAAGATAAGTGTATCAGATGCAATGAAAAAAATTGTGGATGACTCTTTAGCAAAAGATGGTAGTAAATATGTAGAAGAACTGGATGTTGAAGTAGAAAAAGAAGCAGATAAGAGTTTAGAAGTAAATAGTAAAAAGTTAACTTTTGAACAAAGAGTATCGGATGAACTAAAATTAATGAATTAAAATTGTGCTAGAATTATGTTCTTAAATATAATTCAAGGTATACATAATGATAATAGACACCCATTGTCACTTAGATGATGAACGATATAGAGCAGATATATCAGAAGTAATAGAACGTGCTCAAGCTATTGGAGTTGAGCGTTTTATTATTCCTGGTGCTGACCCCAAAACACTTAAACGAGCCATTGAACTGAGCGAAGCGTATGATGAAATCTACTTTGCTGTTGGTGTTCACCCCTATGATGCTCGAAATTATCAGAAAGATTTTTTAGAAGAGTTTGTGCAACATCCAAAATGTGTCGCCATAGGTGAGTGTGGTTTAGACTATTTTCGTCTTCCAGAGTCCCAAGAAGAGATTGAAATAGAAAAGAAGTTACAAAAAGAGGTTTTTGTAGAGCAAATTCTTTGGGCAAAAGAGCTAGAGCTACCACTTATTGTTCATGTACGTGAATCATCAGCTGATTGTTTAGAACTTTTAGAGAAATATGCAGGTTCTGAAGGTGGTGTATTGCATTGTTATAATGCCGATGAATCTCTTTTAAAACTTTCATCAAAAAATTTCTATTATGGAATTGGGGGTGTTTTAACTTTTAAAAATGCTAAAAAGCTTATAAATGTTTATCCTAAAATTCCCAATGATAAACTTCTTATAGAAACAGATGCTCCCTATTTAACCCCACATCCTTACAGAGGAAAACGTAATGAACCCTCTTATACTAAACATATAGCTTCCAAAATGGCAGAACTCTCTTTACTAGAACAAAATAAGCTAGAAGAGATAACTACTGATAATGCTAAAAGGTTATTTAGTAAAATAAGATAAACTATAAGCTTAATTTTTTATTAATTATAAATTTAAATTAGAACTATTATTTAAGTTTAAAATTATAAAATTATAAAAATATAAATAATAAGGCTTAAGTTTGATATTTAATAAAATTTTAATATTATCTATTTTTATCAGTACATTTTTATATTCTAACATAAGGAGTGATTTCCCTAGTTATAATTATATTTTAACTGAGTTTGATATTGAAGAGAGTTTTATAGATAATCCAGAATTCCAGCATTTTGTACAAAAAAATCAATATAATTTTAGAAAACGTTATATGAATGCTGTAAAACGTGGTGGATTAATTGTTCCTACCCTAAGAGAGATGATGTATGAGCGAGATATTTCACCACTCTTTATCTATCTCTCTATGGTTGAATCGGCATTTAAACCAGAAGCAACATCTCGTACTGGAGCAGGTGGTCTATGGCAATTTGTTGAAGTTACAGGGAAAGAGCAACATTTACAAATAAGTAAAAATTTAGATGAAAGATTTGACCCTCTACGCTCAACAGATGCAGCGATAAAATATCTTTATAAAATGAACAGTAATTTAAACAAATGGTACCTCACAGCCATGGCTTACAACTGTGGTAATGGTTGTGTCAATAAATCTATATTAAAAGCAGGTAGTAAAGATTTAGGTCGATTAATTAGCCCACAAAATAACTTTATAAAAGAAGAGACAAGAAATTATATTCAAAAGATTTTGTTAATGGCAATGATTGGTGAAAATTATCTTTTTACTGATAATGATAGATTAGGGAACATGCTTTCAACTCTCCCTAATGATAGGATAGTAGCAGTAGAGGTTCGTCCTGGTGAAAGTTTATCAAGCTTAGCTTCTATCTTAAATATGAATAAATACTATTTAGAAAAGATTAATGCACATCTTAAAAATGGACATGCACCTTATGTTCGTGGATATAAAATAAATATACCAAAATCAAAAGTTCAAATGTTTAATGCACGTTATGCAGCAAATATGAGACAAAATAATAGAAAATATATAAGAAGGTAAATTATGAAAAATAAAATAAATAATAAATTATTAATAGTAACAACAACAATTGCTGCTATTACCATGAGTGGTTGTACTTCAAAAAGTTTAACCATAGCAACAGATACCAATGTAAATAAGTCAGTTGTATCACCGTTTAATAACTTGGAAATTAAGCAAAAAAAAGTATCTAAATGGAAAAATTTAAAGGAAAGTAAAAAAAAAGATTGTGTTGATTGTTATGCTTCATTCGTTAAAAAACCTATAGATAAAGTAGCTGTCATTTCTAATGTTTCGTCAACTAAAGTAAAATTGCAAGAGTATAAAAATCCCTACGACACTGATGAAAAAATAGAAGAAGATAAAAATAATTATTTAGTAGATACATCATATCATGAAAATATGAGGAATAATGAAAATAGTTATAAAACTCTTTATGCTGAAGTAGAAAAGCATTCAGCAAGAGAAGAAAATAGTAATTTAATGGCTAAAAACTCTATACAGGTTGGTGCTTTCAGAAAATATGCAGGTGCAAAAGTGTATGCTAAAAGATATAGTTTACTCACAAGTAAATATAATGTTAATATTAAAGAGAATGTTAAAGAAAATGAGCCAATATATCGTGTGCAAATTGAAGGTTTCTCAAATAAAACCGAAGCTAAAGAGTTTATGAACAGATATGGTTTAGATGGAGCATTCCTTGTAAGAAGATAAATAAGGATATATAATATGATAGAACTCTCACGAGAGACAAGAGAGACTCAAATTTCTGTAAGACTTGAACTTTATGGTTCAGGAAAATCTAAAATAGATACAGGAGTAGGGTTTCTTGACCATATGTTAGAGGCTTTAAGTAAGCACTCTCATATGGATTTAGAAGTCACCTGTAAAGGTGACACCCACATAGATGACCACCACTCGGTGGAAGATGTTGCCATAGTACTTGGAC
>JALVXD010000156.1 GCA_027038295.1 Campylobacteraceae bacterium | reverse complement strand
ATGGTGCCGATGAAGTAATTGTTATTGATGACGAAAGACTTGAAGAGTATCGTATCTTACCATTCTCTGAAATATTCTCTCAGGTAATAGAAGAGAGAAAACCAGAAATTGCTCTGTTCGCTGCAACTACAGCAGGACGAGAATTGGCTCCAAGAATTGGTGTAAAAAGAGGTTCAGGGGTAACAGCCGACTGTACTCAACTTATTATTGGTGAGCATAAACACCGAAACAAAGAGACCAAAGAGCAAGTAATTTACGCTCCTATCTTGGAGTCCCGAAGACCAACCTATGGTGAGTCTAAACTGGCTACTATTATCGGTTTTGTATGTCCTCAAATCTCAACTGCTAGAGCAGGAACATTTGAAGTCCCAACAAGAGACGACAGTAAAGAGGGTAAAATCACTCCATTTACACCAACACTAAATGAAAAAGAGTTTGCCTCTGAAATTATCGAAACTGTTATTGGTGAGGGTGGAATGCAAGGTCTATTTGAAGCTGATATCATCGTAGCAGGTGGACGTGGAACAGCTAGTGATGGTATGCAGATGGTTAAAGATTTAGCAATTGCACTAAAAGAGCAAGGCGTAAATGCTGAATGGGCTGCAACCCGTGTTATGGTCGATGAGGGTGTATCTGAATACGCAAGACAAATCGGTCAAACAGGTAAAACAGTTCGTCCAAAAGTCTATGTGGCTATCGGTATAAGTGGTGCTGTTCAACATATCGCAGGGATGAAAGAGTCAGATACTATTATAGCCATTAACAACAATGCAAAAGAGACTATATTTTCTAATGCTGATTTTGCTATTGTTGGGGACTATTTTGATATACTACCAGAACTAATTGACAGAGTTAAAACAGGATTTACATTTGGTTTAGAAGTCAAATAAATTAACAAAAGGATAAATATGACAGGAAGAAAAGTAGCAATCGTAGGAGCAGGAGCAGTAGGAGCTAGTGCAGCATATGCCTTAGCATTAAGTGGAATATGTCATGAGATATTACTCTATGACATATTTCCTGAAGTAGCCATTGGTAAAGCCATAGATATTGCACAAGCAACCAACTATGCTCCACGTGGTACTGTTGTTAGAGCAGCGATAAAACCAGAAGATTTAAAAAATTGTGATGTTGTAGTTATAACAGCAGGAGTTCCTAGAAAAGCAGAAATGACAAGAGCTGATTTACTTAATATCAATGCTGGTATTGTTAAAGAGGTTTCAGAAAATATTAAAACCTATTCCCCTGATGCTATTATTCTTTGTGTCTCTAACCCTTTAGATGTTATGACTTATGTTGTACATCAAGTAACAGGTTGGGATAGAAGTAGAATCATAGGAATGGGTGGGGCTTTAGACAGTTCAAGAATGTCTTATCAGATTTATCAAAAAACAGGATTTGCTGCAGCACAAACTCGTTCTATCGTTATAGGTGAGCATGGTGAACATATGATACCTTATCCAGAAGTCACTGGTGTGGGTGGTATGCCTTTAACTCAGGTTCTATCTAAAGAAGATATTGAAGAGGTTATAGAGAAAACTAGAAATGGTGGGGCAGAGATTGTTAAGTATCTTAAAACATCTGCATTTTATGCTCCTGGTCGTTCTATCTCTATGATGGTTGAAGCTATTTTAGGTGACGAAGGAAAAGTAATTCCATCTTGTGCCATGCTTGATGGTGAGTATGGCTATAAAGATGTTACTGTTGGCGTACCTTGTGTAGTCGGAGCAAAAGGTGTTGAGAAGATTATTGAACTTGAGTTTGATGATGAAATGAAAGCAAAATTTGCAAAATCTGTAGAATCTATCAACGAAAGCATTGCTATTTTGCGTGATGGTGGTTTTTTTGATAAGTGATTTATAAACTAACCGTTATCATTCGTGGGCATACATGCCCACGCTACAAAATTTCCCATAACTCTTAACCTTCAAAACTCCCCTACTCCATTCATAAACTATTAACAATTCAAATAGTAGAATAACAAAAATTGTAATAATAGGAGCCTTTATGAGAGAAATAGAATTTGACGTTGTTGTCAAAGCCGTTAGAGATATGATCATGCACTGTGGTACAGATTTACCACAAGATACGTATGATGCATTAGAACAAGCAATGGAAGATGAAAAATCACCAGTGAGTAAAGAGGTTATTCGTCAACTTCTCGAAAATGCAAACATTGCCAAAGATGAAAAAAGACCACTCTGTCAAGATACTGGTTTAGCAGTCTTTTTTGTAAATGTGGGTGAAGAAGTTCGCATTAACGGTGGTCTTCTTAGAGATGCCATTAACCAAGGTACAGAACAAGGGTACACCGATGGTTTCTTAAGAGCTTCTACCTGTGAGCCATTTAGCCGTTTGAACCTAAAAGATACTGTGGGATATAATCTTCCTGCCATCATTCACTTTGACATTGTAAAAGGTGACAAAATTGACATTGAGTACGCTGCAAAAGGTGGTGGTTCTGAAAATGTTTCTCGTGCTAGAGTTTTCCCACCAGCTGCTGGTAAAGATGGTATTGTAAACTATGTAAAAGAGGTTATCTCTGATGCAGGTGGAAACCCTTGTCCTCCTATAACTGTTGGTGTAGGAATTGGTGGAACATTTGAAAAAGCTGTTATTAGCTCAAAACATGCACTATTTAGAGACCTAGAGACAACAAACCCAGATCCAGAGATGGCAGAGCTTGAAGAGCGAATGCTTACTGAAATCAATAACCTTGGAATTGGTGCTATGGGTATGGGTGGAACCAAAACTGCTTTGGCTGTTCATATTGAGGCTAACCCTTGTCACATTGCTTCTTTACCTGTTTCTGTTAACGTTCAGTGCCACAGTTCAAGACACACACACATTACTATATAAGGAAAAGCAATGGCAACTTATTCATTAACCACACCACTAACTTCTGAAGATACAAAACAACTTAAAGCTGGAGATACCGTTCTTTTAAACGGTACTATTTTTACGGCACGTGATGCTGCACACAGCAGACTTGTTGCACTCATCGAAGAGGGTAAAGAGCTTCCTTTTGACCTAGAAGGTTCGGTAATCTATTTTGTTGGACCCACTCCTCCAAAACCAGGTGACCCAATTGGTTCAGCTGGACCTACCACCTCATATAGAATGGATTCTTTCTCTCCAACCATGCTTAAAAATGGTTCAAAAGGGATGATAGGAAAAGGTGGAAGAAGTCAAGAGGTAAAAGATGCTTGTGTAGCGTACGATGGTATCTACTTTGGTGCTACAGGTGGAGCTGGTGCATTACTAGGTAAACAAATCAAATCAGCAGAAGTAATCGCCTACCCTGAGTTAGGACCAGAAGCTGTTCGTAAAATTACGGTTGAAGATTTCCCTGTAACCGTTGTAAACGACACAGAAGGAAATGACCTTTATCAAATGGGTCGTGAACAATACGAAGTTAAGAACTAAAGTTCAGTACATGTGAGGTACTAAATACCGAATCGTGCAAGAACTAAAGTCCAATGTAGTACTTAACTATTTATAAAACCTTAACTTTATATCATGGTTTTATTCATTGGACTTCTTTCCTATATAAAAAACAAATCCGATAATTTTACTCTGAAATAAAACATTTTTAAGTAATATCTAATTTTTTATCATGTATAAATTTAATTCATCTCTCGGGGTGCTGATGCCAATTGGGGCAAGAGCTGAGAATAACCCGTGGAACTTGAACTGGATAACCCCAGCGTAAGGAAGAGAAGTGTAAATAACTATGATTTAATCTTTTATTTATCTACCCTTCTCCTCCTAAATTATACAATTTTAGGATTTACCAATGACAAAAAATTATAAAGACACACTAACCACTTCAAATGAGCTTTTAACACGTGAGCCATTTCCTGCATCGACTAAGGTTTACTTAGAAGGTGAGATTCATAAAGATATTAGAGTCCCTGTAAGAGAAATTTTACTTGGTGATGAAAGTAAATTAAGAGTTTATGATACATCAGGTCCATACACCGACCCAACGGTTGAGATTGACGTAGGAGAAGGAATTCCTGCTATTCGTAAAGAGTGGATTTCTGGACGTGGTGACGTCGAAGAGTACCAAGGACGAATTATGGAACCTGAAGACAATGGGTACTCTACTGATGAACAACTTGACTACGTAACTGCTGGTGCAAAAGGACTTGTTAGAACGCCTTTACGTGCAAAAAAAGGTCAAAATGTTTCTCAAATGTGGTACGCACGTCAAGGAATTATTACTCCTGAAATGGAATTTATTGCTATTCGTGAAAACCAAGACGCTGCAATGAATGAGCGTTACCTTCAAGATGAAGAGAGAGAGAGTAGACTTAAAGGTGAAAATTTTGGAGCAAACTTACCTGACCAAATCACAGCTGAGTTTGTACGTAAAGAGGTAGCCGAAGGTCGTGCTGTTATCCCTTGTAACATTAACCACCCAGAGGTTGAGCCTATGATTATTGGTCGTAACTTCTTGGTTAAAGTTAATGCAAACATTGGTAACTCAGCGACAACTTCAAGTATTGCCGAAGAGGTTGAAAAGATGGTATGGTCTACTCGTTGGGGTGGAGATACGGTTATGGATTTATCAACTGGTAAAAATATTCACACCACACGTGACTGGATTTTACGTAACTCTCCTGTACCAATTGGAACGGTGCCTATCTACCAAGCATTAGAAAAAGTAAATGGAGTTGCAGAAGATTTAACTTGGGAAGTGTTTAGAGATACGCTTATTGAACAAGCAGAGCAAGGGGTAGACTACTTTACCATTCATGCAGGCCTTCTTCTTCATCATGTACCAATGACGGCGAAACGTGTAACAGGTATTGTTTCAAGAGGTGGAGCGATTATGGCAAAGTGGATGATTCACCACCATAAAGAGAACTTCTTAAACACGCACTTTGAAGACATTTGTGAGATTATGAAAACTTATGATGTTACCTTTTCTCTTGGAGATGGATTACGCCCAGGGTCAGGTGCAGATGCAAACGATGAAGCACAATTTGGAGAGCTTGAAGAGCTAGGACGTTTAACACAAATTGCATGGAAACATGATGTTCAAACCATCATCGAAGGACCAGGTCACGTGCCAATGCACATGATTAAAGAGAACATGGACAAACAGCTAGAGGTGTGTCATGAAGCTCCATTCTATACACTCGGGCCCCTAACTACCGACATTGCCCCAGGTTACGACCACTTCACCTCAGGTATTGGTGCAGCGATGATTGGTTGGTACGGTTGTGCTATGCTCTGTTACGTTACCCCAAAAGAACACCTTGGACTTCCAGATAGAGAAGATGTAAAAGAGGGACTCATTACCTACAAAATTGCTGCTCACGCTGCCGATGTTGCTAAAGGTCACCCAGGAGCAAGAGCTAGAGATGACGCAATGTCTTTAGCACGATTTGAGTTTAGATGGGTTGACCAGTTTAACATTGGACTTGACCCAGAACGTGCTAGAGAGTACCACGACGAAACCATGCCAATGGAAGCTGCAAAAGTGGCTCACTTCTGTTCAATGTGTGGACCAAAGTTCTGTTCTATGAAAATCTCTGCTGATGTTAGAGACTATGCCGATGAGCTAGAGATTCAAGCAGGTATGGACGAAATGTCAGAAAAATTTAAAGAGATGGGAAGCGAAGTCTACGTAGAAGCAGATAAAATCGAAAAGGTTTAAAACCGTAGGGTGTAGTCCCCGACTACACCATCAAAACCAAATTAGATTTTTTATATATCTCAAATCGTATAATACGGTGTAGACGGGGTCTACACCCTACAAAGGGAAAAAATGAACATAGCAATCGTAGGAGCAGGTCTAGTCGGACGTGTCTTAGCCATTAACCTTTTAAAAGAGGGACACACCCTAACCCTATTTGACAAAGAGAGTAAAGAGGGAGTAACAGCAGCAGGATTTACAGCAGCAGGAATGTTAGCACCTTTTGCAGAGCTTGAAACGGCTGAATCAGAAATTTTTGAGTATGGAAAACGCTCTATTGAGTTATGGGACAGTTTAATGAAAGAGGTTGGTGTTTATGATGGTTTTAAACAGTTAGGAACCATCATTACTGCCCATCCACAAGACGTGACAGAGCTTGACCATTTTATTGGAACACTTAAAAGTAAAATAGAAGAGGCAAAAGATATTGAGCAGATAGATAGTCAAGCTTTAGCTATACTAGAGCCTGACCTTGCCCAACATCAACACTCATTTTACTTAAAAGATGAAGGTCATGTAGACTCACAACGATTTATGGCATTTTCCACCAACTATTTTGATGCAAACCCCAACACAACATGGAGAGAGTTCACCGAAGTAGAGAAGCTAGAGCCAAAAACGGTTTATGTCGATGGTCAAGCTGAAACATTTGACTGGGTTTTCGATGCTCGTGGTTTGGGAGCAAAAGAGCATTTTAAAGATTTAAGAGGTGTTCGTGGTGAAGTAATTTGGGTTGAGTCAAAAGAGATAGACATTAAACGCCCTACTCGTCTACTCCATCCACGTTATAAAATCTATATTGTTCCTCGTGGAAATGGATGTGAGGGGATAGATTTGGAGTATTGCAAAGATTGTAAAATTGCCCAAACTGCAAACTCTAAACGTTATATTATTGGAGCAAGTGAGATAGAGAGTGAAGATATGTCACCTATTTCGGTACGTTCTAACTTAGAACTTCTCTCAGCACTCTTTACGGTTCATCCAGAGTTTGGAGAGGCAAGAGTGGTTAATACAGAAACCAACTGTCGCCCTGCTTTTAGAGATAATCTGCCAAGAATAGAGAATGAAGAGGGGTTGACGCGTATTAATGGGCTTTATAGACATGGGTATCTGTTAGCACCTGCTGTTGTGGAAAAAGCGTTGAATGATGGGATTTATAAATTGTAAATGATGTTCGTCAATTTAAAATTTATATACAATGTTATGTTGGAAACGGCGTAGGTCGGGTTGCCCTCTTTCCGACATAAATATGCATAAATTAGAAATTTGATATAAGAAAATAAAATTGGTACATAAGCGTACATTGAACGGTAAAATATTTATGTATGCCACGTAAATGTCGGAAAGAGGACATTCCGACCTACAGACTGCCATTTTTTTAAAGAAAACAGCTTTCTTATTCCTACCATTTCGGTGAGAACCGATATAAGAATATGTATCGTAAAAAAGATTGTAATTTAAATATGAATTCCCACCGAGACGGTGGGAACGAGATTGGAGACAAACATGATAAAAGTTTCAGTAAACGGAGAAATAAAAGAACTCCCAAAGGGTCTAAATGTCTCTCAACTGATAGAGGCTTTAAACTACAAAACAAAAGGTTTTGCAGTAGCTATAAATACAACATTTGTTTCAATTAAAAGCTATGAAGAGACCATTATTAAAAATGGTGACACCATAGATATATTAGCACCAGTTCAAGGAGGATAACATGAACAACGAAACATGGGAAATAGGTGGAAAAACCCTAAAAAGTAGAATGCTCATAGGTTCAGCACTCTACCCAAGTCCAGCGAACATGGAAGAGGCAATCAAAGAGAGTGAAGCCCAGATAGTCACTGTAGCACTTCGTCGTCAATCAGCAGGTGAAGGTGGAGGAAACAACTTTTGGGATATTATTAAAGAGCTAAATATCAATGTTCTACCCAATACAGCAGGGTGTCACTCAGCTAAAGAGGCAATTACAACAGCACAAATGGCAAGAGAGGTTTTTGGAACAAATTGGATAAAGCTAGAGGTCATTGGCGACCAATACAACCTACAACCTGACCCATTTGAGACTGTCAAAGCTGCTGAAATACTTATAAAAGAGGGATTTGAAGTTTTCCCTTATACAACTGATGATTTAGTGGTAGCAAAACGTTTAGCCAATGTTGGTTGTAAGATTTTAATGCCATGGGGTTCACCCATTGGTTCAGGTCAAGGGCTTATGAATCCTAGTAACCTAAAAGCAATACGAAAACAGTTTCCAGAGTTAAAATTAATAGTAGACGCAGGAATAGGAAAACCAAGCGACGCAGTAGAGGCTATGCAGTTAGGTTACGATGGAATCTTACTAAACTCTGCTATTGCCTTAGCACAAGACCCTGTAAAAATGGCACAAGCATTTAAGTACGCAACTATAGCAGGACGTTTAGGTTACGAAGCAGGAACCATGCAAAAGCGTGAGTTTGCTAGTCCATCTACTCCAACGGTGGGGACTCCTTTTTGGCATCAGTTTTCGTAGGCTCTAAGATAATTTCAACAAAGAAAAATATACAATAACAGTTTCCTATAAATTTTCACCAATAGGTGTAAAAAAGTAACAGTATTAAAGTGTTACAAAAGGGAACCCGTGTATAATATAGTTACATTTTATCTTATAAAGGAGTTTTATTTGTCAGAAATCACACTGATACTTTTGGGTGCTGGTTCAGCCTCACGATTTGATCTACCCCCAAAAAAACAGTGGTTATGGAGTGGTTCTACACCACTTTGGCTACAAGTTACCAACAACTTTCAGGATGTTTATAACTTTAAAGAGACCATTATAGTATCATCTCAGGATGATATTCACTCAATGTCAAATTTTTCTGAGCATAGCTTTGTTCTTGGTGGTTCAAGTCGTCAAGAGTCACTAAAAAATGCACTTGAAAAAGTCTCTACACCTTTTGTTCTTGTTTCTGATATTGCTCGTTGTTGTCTCGATACTGAGATGATACAACGTGTAATTTCAGCAAAAAAGAACAAAACATGTGTTGTTCCTACACTTAAAATGGTTGATACACTCTATTTGGAAGGGGAACCAATAGATAGAGAAAAAGTAAAAATCATCCAAACACCTCAACTCTCTTGTACTGCTACATTAAAAAAAGCCCTAGAGAGTAATGAAGAGTTTACCGATGACAGTTCAGCCATAGCTTCTCAAGGGGGAGAGGTTATTTTTGTAGAAGGTTCAACCAAAGCACATAAGTTAACTACTGTTGAAGACCTGAAAAAGCTTCCCTGCATACAGCGACCATCTAGCAGAGCCTTAACAGGTTTTGGTATAGACATTCACCCTTTTGAAGAGGGGAAACAGATGGTTCTTTGTGGTGTAGAGATAGAGTCAAGCTTTGGCTTTAAGGCACATAGCGATGGGGATGTCGCTATTCATGCTCTTATCGACGCACTATTAGGAGCTGCTGGTTTAGGGGATATTGGTGAGTTTTATCCTGATACCTCAGATGAGTACAAAGGTGCTGACTCAAAAGAACTTTTAAAAGATACTGTGAAAAGATTATCCGACCTTGGTTATGTGATAGGAAATGTTGATTTAACCATCATCGCACAGACTCCAAGACTGCTAAACTATAAAAAAACAATGCGATTTAGACTAGCAACACTACTCAACTTGACTCCAAACCTTGTAAATATTAAAGCAACTACAGCTGAAAAGCTTGGCTGGATTGGACGAAAAGAGGGAGTAGCTGTTGAAGCTGTTGCAACCCTATACTATTATGATTGGACACAAAATGAAAATTACCATAATTGAAAACGAGCTATATCTGGCTCAAAGTATATCGACAAAGCTTAATCAAAGTGGATATGAAACTGAGGTTTACTCCTCCATTAAAGAAGCTATTGCAACAAGTACAGGAGATGCTTATCTTCTTTCCACCAATCTACCTGGTCAAAACTTTAACTCTCTCATCACAAAATACAAAGAGAAAATTATTATTCTAATGGTTTCTTATATTAATAATGACACCGTTGCTGCCCCACTTAAACTTGGAGCCAATGACTACATTGTTAAACCTTTCATGATAGAAGAGTTACAAAGAAAAATTGAGCATTATAAAGAGTATCAAACACTGAAAAAGTACAAGAACCTTTATAAAGAGTACAATGAATACCTACTTCAAGATATTGTTATAAAAGATGATATTAGTAAAATAACAACACCTCTTGTGGTTCAGACCAACTATGTTAAACTCATTGATAAACTTGCATTTGAGTATGCAAAAGTACAAAATAGAGTTCTTGTATTTGTTCCACTCAATACAAAAGAGTGGAAAAGTAAAATAGAGAATGCTAACCCTAAATATATTCTCTATGTTTCTGATTTGCAAACGCTTAAAAAAGCAGAAAGAGAGCAACTTTTCACACTGCTTGAAAACCGTCAGTTTATTATGTCAACCACATCAGAGATTGAAACTCCTTATGCAACCATAGAGATTAATACAGATAACAAACTCTATGACCAAAATGAGATTTTGACTATTGATGATTATGTTAAGTTTATTGTTAACAATTTTCAATACCAATACCCCGATACAGAGCTTTCTAAAAAATTAGGAATTTCACGAAAAAGTTTATGGGAAAAAAGGAAAAAGTATGGCATCTTCAAGAAAAAATAATCAACTATACCTCGATGCAGAGGCTCTTTCTACTTTAGCATTAGTACAGGAGGGACTTATATCTCCAGTAACAAAATTAATGAACAAAGCAGAAGCTATGGAAGTTGCTAAAACAAAAATGTATAAAGGTGTTCCATTCCCTTTCTCTTTTGTCCTAGCACCAAGTGGTAAAAGAAATGAGGCTTGTTTAAAATCAGTATCTAA
>JALVXD010000155.1 GCA_027038295.1 Campylobacteraceae bacterium | reverse complement strand
AAAACATGCTTTTGACAACAACTTGGCTGATGCAGAAGCTATTAACGCTTCAGAAATTAACGGTCAACCTTTTGCCGACTACCTGTCACTTCAAATTGCTACTATCGGTGAAAACCTAGTAGTCAGAAGAGCTGGTATGATTGCATCTGATGATGAGACTGTGGCTATTAATGGTTATGTTCATGCAAATTCAAGAGTAGCTGTACTTCTTGGTGCAAAATGTGAAGATGCTGATACTGCTAAAAAAGTAGCTGTTGAGCTTAAAAACATTGCAATGCACGCAGCAGCTATGAGTCCAAGTACTCTTTCATACAAAGATTTTGACCCTCAATTTGTAGCTGATGAAACAGCAGGTAGAATTGAAAAAGTTAAAAAAGATAATGAAGAGTTGGTAAGACTTGGAAAACATGAGAAGAATGTACCTCAGTACGTTTCTATGATGCAAATTACTGATGAAGTACTTGCAACTGCTAAAAAAGCGATTGAAGCTGAATTAGCTGCTGAGGGTAAACCAGAAAAAATTTGGGATAGAATTGTTCCTGGAAAAGTAGAAAGATTTATCTCAGACAATACACTACTTGACCAAGAACTTGCTCTTCTTGACCAAAAATACGTTATGGATGACTCTGTAACAGTTGCACAACACATTGAGAAAATCTCTGGTGGTAAAGCTACTATTACTGACTTTATTAGACTTGAAGTTGGTGAAGGTATTGAAGTAGAAGAGGAAGATTTTGCAGCTGAAGTTGCAAGTCAAATGAGTTAATTTTAACTACTTTTTTACAACCAAAGGGCAGACACATTGGTCTGTCCCTACAAAACATCTCTTAATAACAAAACTCTAATCAAACTTCTTATATAATCTTTTAACTTATTATAAAGATTATAAAACATGTCTAAAACCTTATTAACTGCAACAAATATATCTCATGCCTTTGACTATCCACTTTTCTCAAATATTAACTTTACACTAAACAAAAAAGAGAGCATATCAATAGTTGGACGTAGTGGTTCAGGTAAATCTACACTACTACATATATTTTCATCTTTTATAAAACCCAATGAGGGAACAGTAGAACTTTTAGAAAAGAACCTCTATAGTTTAAATGAAAATGAACTTGAAAAAATAAGACGTTATGACTTAGGGATTATTTTTCAAGCTCACTACCTATTTAAAGGGATGAAAGCCATAGAGAACCTAGAAATTGCTGCCCTACTTTCCAATGAGAGTATTGATGATAAAATCTTAAAGCATTTGGAAATTGAAGAGCTGATGGAACAGAAAATAGGTGAACTCTCAGGAGGACAACAACAACGTATCTCTATTGCACGAGTACTCTCTAAAAAGCCAAAAATCATCTTTGCTGATGAACCCACAGGTAATCTAGACAAAGAGACAGCAAAGCTTGTCATGGATGTTTTATTGGAATATATAGAGTCACATAATGCAGCCATGATACTGGTTACCCATGATGAAGAGATGGCAAAGCTTTGCAACAAAAGTTTTAGACTTGAGAACCAAGCACTAAAAGAGTTTTAAACGTTTTTTTTCAACAATTCCTACTCTTTTTTTTATTAGAATAACTTTAAATATAGAAGAGATTAGTATATTTTGGAAATGACTACTCTTTTATTACACAAATTATACACAAAGGGGATAAAATGACAAGAGCAACAAAGGAAAATTACTATTCAGAAGAGGAGTGTACTGTTAAGAGTATATTAACTCAAAATGAAATATCTTTCTTCAAAAAAGAGCTTGAAGAACAGAAGAAAAAGATTAAATCCAATCTAAATATTTCATCAGCAGAGATGGATGAAATTATTAACTATGACCCAAAAGATGAAGGGGACTATGCTTCTATAGCATTAGAGCAAAGTCTTGGTAATAAAATCTCTGATAGACAAGCTGATAATCTTCTGCTTATAAATAAGAGTCTAAAAAAGATAAAACACAACTGCTATGGAATATGTGCACTTTGTGAAGAGCCTATTAGAACAGAACGACTTAAAATTAAAATTTTTGCTGAGTACTGTATCTCTTGTAGAGAGATTATAGAAAAAGAGAGAAAATAGGGAGATACTTATAAAATCTCTCTATTTTACTCTTCTAATCTTATATCCATACTTTTTCAAATACTCAATCACACTCTTTTTATCTAAAAAGTGCATGGTTCCAAAAGCAAAGAAGTAGGATTTTTTTCTATCTTTTTTGAGTAAAGCATCTATACGTTTTGCCATTCTAACATTACGTTTATATAGTAACTCTTCCATAAACTTCTCTTCTAGTTTTTTATACTTGTCATCTTTAAACTGCTCATTTAAAAAAGTCTCTAACTCTTTACTGTCACCTTTTATATAAAGCTTTTTCATCATCTTCATTGCATCTTTATGTTCGTCCATATAATCTAAAGTTGATTCTAAAAATTCTATCTGCTCATTAAGTGTAAAGGCTT